>JAETOX010000196.1 GCA_021771575.1 Bacteroides sp.
TATCGGAAATATCCTGACCGTTCTGTTGATTGTAGGACTGGCCTCATACCTTTGGGCCATCGCTTTGTGGCCATTTGCTTTGCAAAAACCTTTTACGAATGTGTTGGTATCCCTGAAACAATTTACCAATTACAGCATCGGTTTACGTACCATATTCGACGGTGAGCAAATGATGTCGAATATGTTGCCTTGGAAATATGCACCCAAATATTTTCTGATAGCGATGCCTGTCGTAAGTCTCGTCGGTTTTTTGGGTTATTTGATTTATCTGTTGGTTAAACGCAAAGAATTCACGCTCATTTCTTACTTCTTGTTATTTGCCACCATTTTTCCCATATTTTGGGTCATTTATAAAAACTCCAATTTGTATGGTGGAATTCGCCATTTATTGTTTGTTATGCCGCCTTTAGTAGTTTTAGCCGCCCGTTTTTGGCAGTTGCTCCTGGATCAGGTCCGCAAACAAGGGGTGAAATGGATCGTTATCGTCTGCCTGCTCACTGGGGTATCTTTACCTGTCGTTCATATGATAAAAAATCATCCCAACGATTATGTTTATTTTAACGAATTGGTCGGAGGGTTGAAAGGGGCATACGCAAATTATGAAACCGACTATTATTATAATTCCTTGAAAGCTGCTTCGGATTGGTTTAAGGAAAATGTGAAATTGCCTGAAGACCGGAAGACGATTATTGTAACGAACCATTATCGGATCCTGGAATACTATTTCCGGCATTATCCGAATGTCAAGATAGAATATAGCCGTTATTATGAAAAATATTCCAAAGATTGGGATTATGCAATGTTCGCTAATGTTTATATTAACGAGCATCAGTTGAAAACCGGACTTTTTCCGCCCGAAGGAACGGTTTATGCCCCGACAGTAGACGGTTTCCCGATGACAGCTGTTATCGAACGGCAGGGGAAGGAAGAGCTGAAGGGATTTAAACTGGAAAAAGAGAAAAAATACGACGAAGCTTTGGCTCATTTTCTATGCTATATCGAAAAACATCCGAAAAATGAGGAAGTGATGTCACGGATTGTGAAATTATCCTATTTGACGAATAATTTAGCTCAGGCAGAGACTTATGGAAAAAAAGCATTGGAATTACATTCGGCTTTCAATGAGACTTTGTATATTTTAACCCTTACTTACATAGAGGAAAATAAATTGCAGGAAGCGATGGTTACTGCTCAGGCAATGCTGGACGAAAATATGTATTCTGTAGATGGACTATATCTGAAGGCTCTGGTATACAGTAAAATGAGAAAAGACAAGGAAGCAGTGGATTATCTGAACAAAACCCTTTCGATTCGTCCTAATTATACCAATGCTTTATCCCTCGCTGGAGAAATTTTGTTTCGCAATACCAATTATGCCGGGGCAGCAAATGTCTATAACACTCTCCTCAAACTGAAACACGACTTGTCGGATTTGGTTCGGTTGGCCGATTGTTATTGCCGCTTAAAACAATTTAAAACTGTAGAACAGCTTTTGGTTAAGGCAGATGAAGTTCGAACCGGTTTTTTGCCCGCAGAAAAGGTACGGTTAAGGATGATGATCCTCCAAAAAGACTGGAATCGTGCGGCGAAAACCCTGACAACATTGGCAGAAGTGCAGCAGGATGCTGAACTTTGGGTATTGCGGGGATTATATGAATATAGTAATCAGAGGCAGGGAGAAGCCCTGACTATGATCGATAAAGCTCTCGGATTAGAGCCGGAAAATCAGGAGGCACTCCGTTTGAAACAGGTATGGCAGAAAACAATGAAATAGGCAATGATGGCAACTACATGGGGCGAAATAATAAAGACACTTTATACCAGATACAGGAATCTGGTACTCTACGGTATTATCGGTGCAGGCAGTGTTACTATTGATTTCGCTATTTTTTGGCTATTGACTTATTTTTTCCCGGAATATTACATCCTGGCTAATGTGATCAGTGTAAACTGCGGTATTATCAATAGTTTTCTTTTAAACCGGCATTTTAACTTCAAAGTGAAGAATAAATCCGTTTTCCGGTTTGTCGTTTTTTATATTGTCGGTATCCTGGGGTTACTGATCAGCTCCGGTTTATTATATTTCATGGTGGACTTGAGAGGAATGCTTGTTTTATGGGCAAAAGTACTTACTTTGTTCGTCGTCACAATTTTTCAGTTTACTTTAAATAAAAACATAACCTTCAGGCAAAATGGATAAATTGTATATTGTCATGCCAGCTTATAATGAGGAAGTCAACATTGAGGCCGTTGTGGCGCAGTGGCATCCTGTAGCGGAGAAAGCCGGGCCTTCTTCCCGGGTTGTTGTGGTTGACGACGGAAGTAAAGATGCCACTTACCGGGTATTGCAGGAACTTTGCCTGAAATATCCTCAATTGGTAGCCCTTACGAAAAAAAATTCGGGACATGGAGCTACCTGTTTGTATGCCTACCGTTATGCCCTCGAACAAGGGGCAGATTATGTTTTTCAGACCGATTCGGACGGTCAGACCTTACCCGAAGAATTTCCTCCTTTTTGGGAATTACGCGAGCATTTCGATTTTCTGATAGGAGCTCGGAAAGCCCGGCAGGATGGTTTTAGCCGGCGGATGGTGACGAAAGTCCTGAAACTGGTGGTCAGGTTTATCTTCGGGCAAAACGTCGAAGATGCCAATACACCTTATCGGCTGATGAAAGCCGAACGGCTGAACGAACTATTACCGAAAATACCACAAGATTTCTTTCTGGCTAACGTACTCCTCAGTGTCCTGGCAGTATCCGAACATATCCGGGTTAAATGGATATCGATAACCTTCCGCCCCCGTCAGGGTGGGGTAAATTCCATTAATTTGAAGCGTATTACCAAAATAGGTATTCAGGCAGTTCAGGATTTCCGCCGGATTAAAAAAGAGCTGAAAAGCAAAGGAAGAGCATGAAAAGTAGTATTTATACCCTACTTCAGCATGTTTAAATAGCTTACTTTTGTAAGTGTAAATAGTAATGAAGTGAGATGTTAGAAATGACAGATTATGTATTGGAATCCCGCTGTTGTGGAGCGAAATTTACCGACCACCGCTGGGAGCTGGATTGTCCGAACCGGGACGGTGCAGCATTGATTTTTGCTAATTATGCCAAAAAACAATTGGAAATAAGGGAAAATCTTCCCGGTTTATATAAATATTCGGACTGGTTACCTATTTGTCGTACCTTAGAAGGCTCGGGAGCTCCCGTTACTTATAAAAGTGAGGGATTAGCCCGTGAGTGGGGATTATCAGATTTGTATATCACTTTTAACGGATACTGGCCGGAAAAAGGAGCCTGGATGAAGACGGGAGCTTTTAAAGAATGCGAGGCTTATGCCGTTTGCGCTCGTGTCAACGATAACGACGACAAGGTGATGGTGGTTGCTTCTGCCGGTAATACAGCGCGGGCATTCGCTCGGGTTTGTTCTGAAAACGGCATCCCTTTATTACTCTGCGTTCCGGAAGATTGTATGGGGGCCATATGGTCGGCCGAACCATTGAATTCTTGTGTGAAAGTTGTTGCTACAGCTAAAGGAAGCGATTATTTCGATGCGATTTACCTGTCGAATATCATCTGCGAATTAGATAAATTTTATCCGGAAGGAGGGGCTAAAAATGTGGCTCGTCGCGATGGAATGGGAACAACGGTATTGTCGGCGGTGACTACCATTGGTCGGATTCCGGATTATTATTTTCAGGCTGTCGGGAGTGGAACAGGAGCCATTGCAGCCTGGGAAGCCAATAAACGTTTTATCGTAGACGGACGTTATGGAAAAAACCTCATGAAATTGATGGTATCGCAGAATATTCCTTTTACGCCAATGTACGACGCCTGGAAAGCAGGTTCCAGAAATTTATTGCCGCTGGATGATGTTCAGGCTCGTCGCCAGGCAGAAGAGATTTGCGCGAAAGTGCTGTCAAATCGGAAACCACCCTATTCATTAAAGGGAGGGCTGTTCGATGCCTTGACCGAAACCGGGGGAGATATGTTTGCTGTTACCAATGAAGAGGCAAAGATAGCCATGCAATTATTCGAACGAACCGAAGGCATCGACATCGAACCGGCTGCAGCTGTGGCTGTTGCATCCTTAAAACAGGCAATAGAAACAGGAGCTGTAGACAGAAAAGCTGTCATCATGCTGAATATTACGGGTGGAGGGATTGCCCGTTTTAAAAAAGAATACCAGGTGGTGTATAAACAACCCGATTGTGTATTTACAATCGATACAGATCCCGATACAATAAAAGAAATT
>JAETOX010000197.1 GCA_021771575.1 Bacteroides sp.
AACAGGCCTAAATGCCCGTTCCATGCATACCATCGTGACGGCAAGATGCGTACTGATGACAATTATGGCAGTGCGCCGGCTTATGAGCCCAATAGCTTTGGCGAGTGGAAAGATTCTCCAGAGTTAAAGGAACCGCCTTTGGAACTGAATGGCGCGGCATATAACTATGACGAGAGAGAATATGATGATGACTATTATACTCAGCCAGGCAAATTATGGAGGCTTATGTCTCCGGAGGACCAGACTGCTACGTGTGAAAACACAGCAAGAGCGATGGAGGGTGTCCCATTGTTTATAAAGCAGCGGCATGTCAGGGCTTGTCACAACGCAGATCCCGGCTATGGGGCAAAATTGGCTGAGGCTCTCGGTATAAGCCTGGACGAAGCCCTCGTTGCAGAGGATCCGGCACATCCGAAATGGGATAAACGTACCATGTCTTCAAAGAAATAAATCAGACTTCATTAATCGGCGGAGCAACCACCTATAGGCAGGCTGCTCCGCCTTTTGATTGTATCACAGTATAAGTATATGTTTGTGAAGAGAGACGTGATTGAAATGCTTTTTACACTACCTGTTTAAAAACAGTTTGGAAACTCTTCGTGATCCGTCGGACAATATTTCGACTTTTATTACCGGTGATTGTATACCTGATGTTACGTGTCGGCCGAACAGGTCGAAGTATTCGGTCTTGACACATTCCTTAACCTCATTCTCAATGATTCTTGTTTCCGCTGTAGGACTTACCGAGAGCTGTTCCGATGGTGTGGAGCCATGAAGGCCGTTGCAGGGCATTGTTGAGACAGATACGAGATAGGTTCGTTTCTCCACAAGACCTCCAACGGTGTATTTTGTTTCAGATATGTTCTCTATTTCCCAGTTTCTGGGGCCGCAGGTCCATACTTCGTCATCTTCGACATATCCGGTCATGACACGCAGGTTGTCGATATACACACGCTCGTTTTTGGTTGAGAATTCCAAGTGGGATTTGTCAGAGCCTTTTGTGACATGCCATATCAGGTCGCAGCCGGCTTTTGTGACTTTGGCTTCCATTTCTTCAATCGGGTATGCACCTTTGTTTTCATCTATAAGTGAAGCCGTGAAATTGACAGATTTGCCGGGATATGATACAAGATGCATGGCTATAGTGGCCTCTCCGTTGTGCTGGGAGAGATTGATTGTGGGCGAATTCAGTTGTCCCGATTTTCCATAATAGCCCATCATTAGCATTCCGCCAGCCTGGTAAAGGTCATTGCCTCGCCATCCCGGGTTGTCTAGATATTCGTCAATACGGTCTGCGACGTCACCCATGTCGGCATTTGGATAATTTCCACTTTCGAGCTTTGAAAAATCTTCGGACAGTATCAAGGGATTTTCGGCATCATCAAGTATTTCTCTTATAGACAGCGAATATGTCTCGGCGTTTTCTACAGGGCTCCATTCCACAGTGAATGAATCTGCCGTGAGTTCGGAGATATGAAAATCAGATGGAGTGGCGAGAATATCGTTCATGAATTTAAACTTTACCACGCCCTCTTCGACACGGATGTTGGTAACGCCCTTTTCTGTGGGGACATTATTCCATGAGAGAGAGGAAGGGCTGGAGTAGTCAGTGAACATGTCATTGCCGTTGAACGGGAAGAGGTCTCCTTCTGTCGAACCGCTACTCTGGATTCCGTCAGCTTCTTCCATATCAACTCGCGGGATTATGCCGGAATTGACACAATTTCCGTCCCATGCCGATTTGTCGTAAGCGATATGGGTAATCATGAGGCCTTTGGAGGCTTGGTATGCGTCCCATCCTTTTTGCTGCCTGTTCTCAAGGATAAAGAATTCGTTTTCATCGGCAGTACTTATGCGGAAAGCCACATTGTTCTCTGTCAGCTCGTCAAGGTTGATTTCATCGGCCGGAGTGTCAAGTTCTGTCAGTTCCATCCATCCGAGGCTGTTGCGTTCAAATGCCGAATAGGCAGGCGGAGTATGGCTTTCGTTATTATAGTTGCCCTGGTCCATTACATCCCAGCTGCCTAATTGTATGCTGCCCTGGCTGCGTGTGTTGTAAAGGTCGGGCAGTCCTAGCACATGTCCGAATTCGTGACAAAAAGTGCCGATACCTTCTAGAGTTTTTCCTGATATATATTTAAGCTCGCTTGAACAGGCATAGCGACTGACATTCTTTCCTGAGACCGAGCAGTGCACGCCCAGGCTTTCTAATGCTGACGCGTGTGGCCATATGGTATTTGACGATGCACCGTAGCTTTCTGCATAACCTGCATATATGACATATACAAAATCCACGGTTCCGTCATTATTATAGTCGTATTGTGAAAAATCCACCCCCATCTCTGCTGCAGCATATTCGCAAGCCTCTTTAACCATGTCTCCAGGGTGTGAATCCTGGCCGTTATGGTCGTTGGCTCCATAATATTTCATGGTCTTGCTTAGCTTTACCGGACCGAAGACATCGAAATCGGGATTGAACTTGCCCATTGACTGGTCTACGAAATAGTCTCTGGCCGAACCTGTCGCACCGAATTTATTGAATCCTTTCTGATTCATCATTTCACGGAAGAGTGTTTGGTCGTGTCCTTCGGTAAATGAATTGTCGGAAAATTCAACCAGTAAGACAACCCCTTTCAGATTCCCTGTCGTAGGGAATGACGGTCCCGACAGATTCCGCTTTTTCGCACGACACAGGCCCTCTCTGGCAATCTCTTCAAGATCGGCTTTTATCCCTTTTTCCATCAGGCCGTCAACGGAATGGCGGAGTATAAAGCCGTCCGAACTTATTAGTGTGTGGCTGTGCTCGTCGCCTACTATGCGGTATGAAATCTCGGTGCCGTCGCTAAGCCTGCCTTTAAGCAGACCCGGATATGCCGCTACAGCTCCGGAGCGCGGCGTCATTATGAGTGAAGCTAGTAGAACTGCTCCTGAAAGATATATGTTAAGTTTCATTATAAAATAATCTTAAATGATTTTATAATATTATTTTTCTCGATGACGATGATATAAAAGCCTTTTAGACGGGTATCTATAATATTGCTGTCACCAGACAGTGTTGTGCTGAATACTGTGTTGCCGCATATGTCGGCAATTCGCATTTTAGAACCGTCTATTTCTTTTCCTGTTATCGTCATAAGTCCGTTTGAAGTGTGTATGTTTATGGCTTCTAGGTCTATACCGATATTTTCAACATGATTCGGGATATCGCCTTCTACAGATGTAGACATGGCGTTCTGTATTTGGTTGGACTTGGAATCGATTATTTGTCCGATGACATGCAGTTTTGTTTTGTCGGAGACAGAGGGTGGCACTTGTATCGTGTATTCATGCTTATAGCGTGTATTGGCCCTCATGGGTTCCGTCGGTAGCGGCATGCCGGTATATCCTCCGACCCAATTATATACTTCAGTACACCAAGATATTTTATTCCATAGAAAAATCAACTGTTAAATAATCTTAACCATTGGAAAGATTGCTGGGTTCTTGGGTATAACTGATTTCAGAAAAATAATCAACCAAATCAGAATTGATAGTTATCCTTGATAAAATTTGCATAGAAATTATTTCAACCATAAGTTCCAAAATCGGGACCTAAGAATTTAGAACATGGATAATTTCATATCAAAATTTTATCTTGGTAAACATCAGGATAAATTTGTGTTGGTAGTACAGCATTACCGACACATGAGAAATGGTAGTTTGGTTTTTATACCAGCTTATTTTCGTAGAAAGTGGGGAACGCGCAAGTAGTTTCTCATTTAAGTCCTAACGATTATCAATTTTTATTTGGTTGATTTTTATTTGATATATGAATTATACACAAGGTATTTTACGGATTTATATTGCATATTTTTATCTAAGTAGTTAAATTTTAACACTTTGGATTTTTATATGTGAAATATTTTTGTTAAATTTATATAATCAAATAACCCTATAAATTACTGATAGATACGAAACAGATACTCATAGAGCAAATGAAATATAAGGCAAAATCATTTATTGATTTGTTTAACTCCCTCATTAGTGTCCACTAAAAAATCATAAGAGTTCTTTGAAATTATTGAAATTCAATTTGTTATAAGCGATTTGGGAGCGAACGGATTTCAAATTACATTTGCGGTCATAATCAGACCGTTATGCATAAAGACCCTTTCGTTTTCTCCCAATTAGCCCAGTTCTTGAACAGGAGTAAGTTCAATCGTATAGTCGCGAAGTATGATGGCGACAA
>JAETOX010000013.1 GCA_021771575.1 Bacteroides sp.
GTATAAAATTCAATTTGTTCTTTTATTCCGGGAAACTCCCGGCTGAGGGCATCAATCAGGCGTTCGGCCCGGCGGGCTTTGAACTCCCGATAATGTTCTCCCCGTTTTTCCACCGAAGTATCTTCCCACTGCCGCACCTCTTCATAACGCATATAAGAAATGATCAGGGCACTCTCGCTATAATCGCCACCGTCCGTAGGGGCCTGGTGCATATAAAGGTATCCGCGAGGCCAATCATCGTCCGTATAATCGGCACAACTCCATACATCCGGCACCGCATAATGGAAGAAATTACTGTTGTAATAAGGAACCTTTCCTTTCTTGAAGGTCAGATATACGGTAAATCCCGCGACAGTATTTTCCAAATGCCGCACCCGCCGGCAATAGGAACGTTTCACCATTTCCCCGGCCAGCATCCCCACCATCGCCTGCGGATGAATAGCCGAAATAAACCGGTCGCCTTCGACATAACGCCCGTCTTTCAATTGTACCCCTTTCACCCCTGCCAGGGTCCCCCGGATTTCCACTACTTCGCTGTTATTCCACACCTCTCCTCCCATCCGGCGGATAGAAGCCACCAAACTATCTGCGATGGTCTGCCCGCCTCCGACAATCCGGTAGGCACTCTGTAAATAAGAATTGTGCAGGAAAGCATGGATATAGAAAGGTGTGCATCCTTTCTTTCCAGCGTATAAAGGTGTATTCCCGGCCAGTACATTCCGTAATACCGGATCGGCCGTCAACCGGGCGATATATTCACTGGCGCTGGTTTTCACATATTCCACTTCCAGCGGCAATGCCTGTCCCACTTCTTCCAAACGTGAAACCGGAGAACTGACCGACAGTTTATATAAATCTTCCGTATAACGCTGTAAAGCTTCCCGCTCCGTCGGAAAAAAGCGGGCCAATTGTTCCCGCCAGGGTTCATACCCCATGGCCGAAGGATAACGGCATCCTCCGTAGGAAACGACATCGAAAGCCTGTTCATCTAGCTTCCGTAAACGGATATCGCCCAGCAAATCAAAATATTTCCAGAAACGATAGAGCAATTGCCCCGGCTCTACACTACCGACATAGTGCATACCGGTATCGAAAAGTATTCCATGCCGCCGGAAAGATTGCAGACATCCTCCTACCACGGCATTCTTTTCAAGTACCACCACGCGACTTCCGTGTTTGCTGAGTATGTATCCGCAAAGCAGACCCCCTAAACCTCCTCCGACGATGACGACATCATATTTCATGGCTTCAGGTCTATTAAATAATCATAATCCGCTGCCGGAATATCCGACCGGGCTGCTACCCGGTATTGCAAACGTTCCGGACGCAAACGGCACCAGGCCGCAATATCTATTTTCCCGGCATCTTCATCAATGGCCAGGATATTCACATCTTTTCTGACTAAAGCACACAAAAGGGCGAACGCACCGACACCACACCCGTCAATCAGCACCCGGGCATGCGGCGGTATTCCGGTTATCAACCGCTCGCTCTCCTCCATCTTTCTCAAACGGGTACGCACTTCCTGCTCTACTTCCCGGCCTTTATAGATATAGCTTCCCTTCACTGCATTCCGGAAATACCGGACAGTTTCGGTCTGTTCCGCTATAGCCTCGTATTCCCGGACAAAAAGTTTCCGCACCGCCCGTGTCCGTTCTGCATAGTTTTCGCCGAACGAACGGTCGTCGGGAGTGATACGGGGTAACACTTTGACGGTGACACTTCCTTTCCTCAGCAACAGTTCGGCCTTAGGCAGCACATGACCGATACCGTGAAAAACAACCGGGATAATATCCAGTTTCAGCTGTTCGGCCAGATAAAAGGCTCCCCGATGGAAGCGGCGTATAGAACAATCCTCGGAGCGCGTACCTTCCGGAAAGACGACAATCGAATAGCCCTGACGTACCAATCCCTCCAAACGTCCCACACTCTGTTCGATGCCGTCCGCCACCGGATAGAAATCGGCAAACCGGATGATGCGCCCGTAAAACGGACAATGCCAGACCCATTCATTGGTGAGCACGACCACTTTGGGCGATAACATCAGCACATACATCAAATCGAGATGGGCCTGATGATTGCAGACAATAATCCCCGGACGGGAAAAGTCCTCTCCCGCCGTATTGATCAAGCGGCTGCGAATTCCCGGCAGATGGGCCACCACCCAACGGGAAACACCGCATAATACCTCATGAAAACGTAATTTGCGTTCTGCCGTCGGTTTATGCCACCTTAGCCATATATAGCCGTATATTGTCAATAAAGCGCTTCCGATCAGGAAAACCACAAAAGCGTATGCCGTTACGCCCAAATTCCGCAAAGTAACAGGCATTAAGCGGCGCTGTCCTTTTTTCTCCACCATCCACCGAAAAATCAAAGGCGGAATAATGAAAGCAATCAGCACCACGCAAGCCATACCGATCACCGTCACTTCAGCCAGCGAACGCATAGCAGGATGCTCGGCCATAATCAAGGTCCCGACACCGATAAACATGGTCACAGCCGAAAGCACAACGGAAGTCTTATAGGAAGCCAGCATTTTCTTTCCCCGGGCATATTCGTACATCAGTCCATCGACGATAAAAATGGTGTAATCGTCCCCTAATCCGAAAATAAAAGTGGCCAAAATAATATTGACAATGTTAAAGCGGATATCCATCAGCCCCATGATTCCCAAAATCCACAGCCAACTGATGGTCATCGGGAGAAAAGCAATCAGGGTGAGCTCCACCCTTCCGAAAGCAAACCAGATAAAGAAAAGCACCAGGAAACCGCAAATGTAAAAGACGGTATTGAAATCGTCGGAAAGCACATCGACCATCCGTTCGGTCACTGTCAACGCATCGAAAGCAAAAGACCGGCCTTCACTTCCCAAGTCCTCATATATTTGCTGTGTTTTCGAAGGATCGGCATACAAAATGGAAATCAGGGCCGTCCGTTCTCCTTTCTGAATCAGGTATTCTTTCAGGAAAGTGTCCCGTAATACCTGGAAATAGCCGGGATTTTCCACCTGAAATTCTTTTTTCCACAATTGTTCGAAAGGTTCGAAAGCCCCGGGACGGAAACCGGCCTTTTGCCCTTGCTCATCGGCAATCGCGGGCAAACGGTCGCCCCAGGCAGCCTTAAAACGGTTCCAACGGGCAATTTTCACCTCCTGCAACGAATCCGACAACAGGAAATGACCGATCCCGGCACATCCCGTTACATCTCCCTGCCGAATCAAACGGTCGAGCCGGGGAGCTTGTCTTTCGTATTCCCGTAAAGCTTCGTTTAAAGAGCTTCCCTCCGAAACATAGTAAATACTTTTTTCCCCTAAAGTGGTATAACCGCTCAATTCGGCAAAGGCTTTCTTTTGAGCGGGAGTCATATAATTGATTTTCTGAAAATCGGTTTCGAAGGTCACGCGATTGCTGTAAAAAGAAAAGAACACAGTCAGAACCACGACCAACCATACCCATATCCGCTTTTCCTCCAGCCGGAACCCGACAACATGTTCCAGCCATCCTTCCTGCCGGCTCTCTACGTTTCCTTTCACCCAATGGGGCATAAAACACAATACAAAAAGAATGGTCCCCACCAAAGAGAATGCGGCAAATAGTCCCAGATCGCGCATGGCCGCAGCACTGATAAACAATAAACTCAGGAAAGCCCCTACCGTAGTGATATTGCCGGTCACCATCGGATTGACAATATCCTGCAAGGCAGCCCGTGGATCGGGCCGATGCTTCAAATGAATCAGGTAATGCAAGGAATAATCGACAGCAATTCCCAGAATGACCGAACCGGCCCCAATAGCGATTGCCGATACGGTTCCCTTGAAAACAACTAAAAGAGCCAAGCCCAGAGAAGCACCGAAAGCCACCGGAATGCAAACCAGCAACAAAGGCCGCAGACTACGAAAAAACCATCCCAATAAAGCCACTATCAGAACTAAAGAAATAATCAGGGCTTGCCAGGCATCGGTTTTAATCCGCTCGGCATTCGCCACTGCCACCAAAGGAGCTCCGAAATAATCTACCCGCACTTGTTCGGGCAAAAGGTCCGCAGCCCGTTCCAAGGCCGCCGATAACAAAGCATTCCGGGCGGTTTCACTTCCACCGAAAGCAGACGTAACGAACATAATCAGTTGGGTGGTGTCGGCCGAAAAAATATAGTCGTCTACCAAACGGTAGTATTCGTTCAATTGAAAATTTTTCAACCGGTTCAACACCGGAGTGAAGAAATGAAAAGGATCGGTCAGGATGTTTCCTTTGACCGCCATGCCGGCAGGAGATACCAATAAGGAGCGATTGGTCGTAAATGTTCCATGAAAATTACCCGCAGCAATCAGGGAATCGGCACGGTGATAATCTTCCTCTTCGAGGAAATAAGGCATATTCGCGGTCAGAAATTCCACAACATCCAAAAAACCGGTGACATCTACCCGATATTGTATTTCTTTGATAAAACCGCTTTGGAGCAGGGAATCCAACCGACCGGCAAACACTTCGGCACCCTCGATCAAATGATCCACACGCTCTGAATCTTCTGCCAAACTATCGGCCAGGGAAAAGCGGATAAAAATCTTATCGGCAATCCCCATATTCTTATACACGAAGTTCAGGCGTTCATTCTCGGGATTGTCGGGCAAAAAACCGGCAATATCTTCATTCATGGAAATCTGCCCGGCCATCCACACCAGAACCACGAACACCACCGCCGGAATTCCAATCCTCATCCAGAGACGGGCATGCAACAGGTCATATATTTTCAGAAAAAACCGGGTCATATTTTTCTCATCAATCGTCGGTACAACATTTTAGGATAACCATATAGCAAAGCCCCGAACACAAACACCGTATTCAAGACGCTGATCCGGGCAAAATCACGGAAAGGCCGGAAGTGCGTCACCCGTTCTCCCGCCGGGGCATAATATACTTCGATCGGGATTGCCCGCAAGGGAATACCTTCCCATGCCGCCCTGACCAACATTTCCAACTCGCTCTCATAGCGGTGGGTGTAAATATGCATTTTTTGCATGCGTTGTATCGGATAAAGCCGGAATCCCGACTGTGTATCCGGGAAATCGATACCTGTCTGCACCCGAAACCAAAAATTGGAAAAACGGTTGGCAAAAGTATTTCCCCCCGGCATATTCTTTTGTTTTAACAGCCGGCTTCCCACAATCAATCCCCCGGGAATACGCTCCGCCTCTTCAACAAAGCCTGCCAGATCGCCGATACGGTGTTGTCCGTCCGTGTCCATCGTCAGGGCATACTCGTATCCTAATTCCAGGGCCTTGCGGAATCCTTGTTTCAGTGCATATCCCTTTCCCCGGTTCCGTTCATAAGTCACCAGCGTAATCCGCTCCGCATAGCGTTTCAATATCTCCGCCGTTCCATCGGTCGAACCGTCGTTCACCACAATCAATCCGGCCGTACAAACCAATAAATCGTCCACAACCTGAGCCAGTGTCCCCGCATTATTATAGGTCGGCAACACCACACAAATTTTCAGTTGTTTCAATTTATCGGTTATATCCATGGTATTCTACACTGATTTTTGCAAATACAATCACCTCATCGCTGAGAGTCACCGAAGCCTTGATTCCTTCTCCGATTTCCGTATATTCCACAGTAAACAAAGGTTCAGGATGTAGCTGCGGACTCAATATATTCAAAAACTTAATATTCTTCGCGTTCACCATTTGTAAAGTCCGGCCGGTGTTCCGTTCTATCAATTCCTGACACATTTGCAGGATACACACCCCGGGGGTAATGGGATTTCCAGGAAAGTGCGCCTGATATATGACATGCTGCGGATTCAGTTTTATCCGAACCTGAAATCTCTGCGGCATCTGTTTTTCTTCTATTATCCCGTAAAAATTTTCTAACATAGACATATCCCCTGTTTATAGCCGGAATAAACTTTCACCGAGTTTTCTGTTTACTTTTTTATCCTTAAAGCTGATACGGGTGACATCTTCCCCTTGCCGCATTTCCACAGCCCGGATCGTATGTTCCCGAATATCGAATTCCATCACCAATGCACTCATCATTTGAAGCATCCGGCGGTTTTTAGGCACCAGGGTAATCCGGAAGACCTCGCCCCCCAATTCATACGTAGGCGTAAACCTCTCTTCATCCACTACTTTTTGTCCACTGATGCAAGCGAGAATCATTTTGCCGATTTCCCCGAATACACGGGCTCCACCACCCCGGTCGGTTTCTTCTCCTTTTTTCATGACCGCCTTGCCATCGTTCATCACAAAATAATAAGATTCGGGCTGCCGGTATTCCCAACGCATCCGACTGGGCTTCTGATAATACATTTTCCCTTCCGATTCGGCCGTTTCGGCCAGTACGGCTATCGTTTTCCGTTGTACAAACGAACATTCCAGCGTTTCTATTTCTCCGGACACCCGGGTTATCTGGTCCAACAACTGCTGCCGCTGTTCCGGGAATACAGGCACAAACTCCTGTGCCTTTGCTTTCCCCCAGCAAGTCATTATAATCAGACCGATGATATAATATAATTTCATGTTTCCCATTTATTTAATTTCGGGCCACCAAAGCAACCCCTGCCACAATCAGCATCACTCCGACCCAACGGGTAAGAGGCACCGCCTCATGAAAAACGAATACAGCGACACACATCCCGAAAATATAGCTGATACTGATCATGGGATAGGCCATGCTGAACTCAAAATGCCGTAATATATACATCCATAATATCGTCGCCACTGCAATGCTGACACCCGAACAAGCCAATTGCCAGTTCACGACCACTTCTTTCAAAAAAGCCCACGACAGACGGAAGGCCCCCATCCTTGCCATAGCGAATTTCAGAAAGACCTGGGATGCCACCAAAAACAAGCTCTGCACAGTCGATAACAGAATCAATCTCCACATGACGACAACAAGATGAATGAATAGTCCTTTTCCTGCCAATGGTTCAACAGCAATATCCGCCGTATGCCTTTGATTTCCTTTCCGTCTTCCGCCAAAGAAGCCGGCAACATGCCCTGTTTTAAACACACCGCAGCGGCATACATACCATAAGCCGGAGCCGTAAAAAATTCTCCGCAAAGCGGTTTATATACCGCCGTAGTTTGCCCGGCAGGCAAAGACAGGTTTCGGTATACCCGGTCGTTTTCCAGGTCTCCGTTTTTCCCGGTCATCACCACATCCACATCCTTCCAGTTCAGACCGAGACGATGCAGAAACAGCCCGGCCTCCCGGGTGAAATCGGGACAAGCGTAGGAAATAGACACCCCTTCTATCTGCGCCCAGGCTCCCTGAGCATTTTCCGACAAAGCAAAAGCAACACTTCCCTCTCCGGCAAACGTCCCTGCTGCCGGTTCCTGCACGATATGCAAAGAATTTTTCACCTCTTCGCGCCAATAACCGATACGTCCCAAAAGCCGGAAATAGGGCGGCGTCAATTCGTCGTAACCGCCCACCAAAGCCGAATGGATGCTGCCTTTTCCGAATAAGAGCATCGTTTCCTGCAAAGCACTCTCGAACGAAATTCCCCGGTGGACATGCGTATTGTTGTAACCGTGACATCCCAAGCGAATAGCAATCTGCGAACTGATGGTGTTGTGAGTCGACTGAATGAAAAAAGTCGGCTGCAGACAATGTTCGCCGTTCCGCACCATAGCATCCAGAAATTTCTCCGTATCTTCTACGCAACCGAGTCCTGTTCCCGACACAATCGCATCGGGCATCGGAATCCCTGCTTCTTCGAGAGCCACCGACGAAGCGACAATCGCCCGTTTGACAATCTTGCTCATCCGCCTGGCCACCATCGGCTCCAGAAATTTCCGGAACTCAGGTTCTATGCACCTCACCTGCGGTGAGGAATAAGCCACCGGCCGGAAGATACCCTCCTCCGACAAAGGTTCCTGAATAGAAACAGCAGCAACACCACCGATATATACTCCCATAGCATCCTTTCTTTTTATCCTGTTTATCCGTTTATAATCATCTACGCCCCTGGATCGACGGCTGAAAAAATCAATGACGAATTATTACCACCGAAACCGAAAGAATTAGACAGCACATTCCTCACTTTTACGTTCTCCAGCGTATGGGGGACAGGTGTAAAAGACAATTCCGGCATCGCTTCACCGAAACGCAAATTCGCCGGAATAAAACCGTAGCGGATAGCCAAAACAGCAATCACCGCCTCCACACTTCCCGAAGCACTCGTCGTATGTCCCGTCATGGCTTTGGTTGAACTCACCCGGGGAGTATGTTTCCCGAAAACCTGCATAATTGCCCGCCCTTCGGAGGCATCATTATTCCGGGTGCCTGTCCCGTGAGCATTGATATAGTCGATATCCGAAGGCTGCAAGCCACTTGTCTTCAATGCCTCCCGCATAGCCAATACGGCCCCGGTTCCCTCTTCGGACGAAGCAGTCTGGTGGAAAGCATCGCAGGCATTTCCATATCCTGCCAGACGGCACAAAGGCTGTATCCCCCGTTTCCGGGCCGACGATTCTTTTTCCAACACCACATACGCCGCCCCTTCTCCCAGATTCAATCCGGCGCGGGTGGCGTCGAAAGGCCGGCAAGGAGCATCATCCAGAATCATCAGGGTATGAAAACCGTTTAAATGAAATTTGGTGATACATTCACTTCCTCCGACAACAGCGATATCCGTCAGTCCTGCCCGAATGAGGTTTTCCCCCAATATAATCGCATTGGCAGCAGAAGAACAAGCAGTGGAAAGCGTGGTCACATAGCTGAACCCTCCCATAAAATCGGCTATCTTTTCCGTACATGCCCCGCATTCGTGAGCAGCAATATAGGCATTCCGGCTATCGTTCTCCAGAAAATCGAGATAATATTGCTCGCTTTTTTCCATTCCCCCCACTGTGGTGCCGTTGATAAAAGCCAAACGCTTATCCGGCGTATGCCGTAAATCCGCAGTCTGCCAAGCCTCCTGCAAAGCTACCATCCCCAACAGGGCCGTGCGGGTTACCACTTCTTCAGCCGACAGCCCTAATCGTTCCCGTAGCTCTTCATCGCTGAACGGCACTTCCGCACAAGGAATATCCCAATGCTCCGTCTGCAAATATTTTAACGGCCCGATTCCGGAGCGTTCCTCCCGCAAAGCCCGGAGCGTCTGCTCAACCCCACATCCCAAGGCCGAGATAATCCCCATTCCTGAAATCACCACATTCTCCATATCATCCCAATTTTAACAACCGTTTTTCTTTAGAACTTCCGGTTCTTTTCAATGTAATCGGCCATTGTTTTAACAGAACGGAAAATGGCTTTTCCTTCATTCGGATCCTTCAATTTGATTCCGTAATTTTTTTCCATCAATACAATCAATTCCAAGGCATCGATCGAATCCAATCCCAACCCTTCACCGAACAAAGGTGCATCATCTGCAATATCTTCCGGAGCCATGCCTTCCAGGTTCAATACATCGATAATCTCATTCTTCAGTTTTACAATCAATTCTTCCATAATCTTTATCGTTTTAATCTATTTATATTTTCGTCTGTAAATTCTATTCCCTCGCCTTGTTTTTCCACCAGCAAAGCCATCACTTCACAGGTATTCCCTTCACATTCCAGCCAACCGACCAGCGCTCTTTCCAATCCGGAATCGGCAAACACCTGTTCGGTGTAGCGTCTTAATTGGGAAACCGGAAATTCAGGAGCGACGAAAAAAGTATTTTCGCCGAATATCCGGTGACGGATACAAATTTCTCCCAAAACAATATTGGGCAGGGTATAAACGAACACCGAAGGACTGGGAAAATAGGCCTCCCCGATGGTGTCCTGGTAGTGTCGGTCGGTATCCAGACACGAGCAGGCATTGGCAAAAAACAGACCTGTTTTCCGGTCGTCCACGGGTTCGGTCCCTTTCATCAACAATTCGGCAGCCAGGAAGCCGGCTTTCGCCAGGACATCCATCTTAAAAAATTTCGGATACCCGGGCTTTATTTCCCGATAAAGTTCCGCCAGAAATTCTTTCGCCTTTTCCTGTTCCGACTGGAACAAAAGCGCTCCATCCAGGAAACATTTCCCGGCATGGATACAACAATATTTTCTGATTACCGACATAATTTCAAATCTTTAAGCGAACGGCAGCATTACACCCGCCGAAACCCGATACCGTCTTTATGCACTGCCTCATCCGGCATTCGGTCATTTCGGTCACCATTTGCAAAGGACGCGACACGCCACATTGCTGATACCCCCGGCTGACCGGTAAAAATCCCTCTTTCAGGGCATGCGCAGCCATGATTGTCTCCAATACGCCGGCAGCCCCCAATGTATGTCCGAAGTATCCTTTCAGGCTATAGACGGGGACCTGTTGCAAACCGGCACGCTCGAAAGCGATAGCTTCCATTTCGTCGTTATAAGGTGTAGCCGTGCCATGAGCATTCAGGAAACCGATTTCCTCCGTTTCCGCCCCCTGCATAACCGCCGTCAGTGCCCGAAACAAGCCCTCGCCGGTCCGGGAAGGCCCGGAAATATGATTGGCATCGTTCGTAATCGCTCCCGCTTCCACCATCACCCGTCCCACCGGAGCCTCTTCCCGTTGCAGGACGAGCGTAGCCGCTCCCTCGCCGATGTTCAACCCACAGCGGGCTGCATCAAAAGGCCGGCAGGGTTCCGGTGACAAGGCTTTGAACGACTGGAATCCGGAAATGACAAATTTCGACAACACATCGGCTCCCACAACCACAACGGTATCGTAATCTCCTATCTCTAACCAACGTTTAGCGACCACCAAAGCAGCAACTCCCGAAATACAGGCATTCGATACGACAACAGGTTCGTTGGGATTACCGAAAAAACCGGCAATCACCCGGGCTGTATGCCAGAGATACACCCGTTCGGGACCGAATCCTTTTTTTAACTTCTCATCCAGCAATTCTACATTTCCTTTGGTTGTCGATAAAACGAATAACGTCCGCCGGGACAACAAATCCACTGCCTTCCCTGCTACAGCATCGGCTACGGAAACGATACTCAACCGTTCGAAACGGGTATATTTTTCCGACGATACGCCTAAACGTTCCGCAGCCTCATCCAACCGTTCACGACAAACTGCCGAAGCGACAAAAGGTTCGGGCACTTCCAGCCTATCGGCATAATAACGCAAGCCGCTGTCGCCCCGACGGACAGCCGCAACATTCTCACCGGTTGTAAATCCCAGTGAAGAAACGATATTATCGCCTACTATACAAACTTTCATATTGGTCGTCATTAACCGATTATTCACTCCCTACTCCCCATTCTTTCTTCCACGCTTCATAAAATTCCGGATTACTCCACACCAATTGATAATCCTTATCCAGAAAAACCTGCATACTGCTCCCGGTGGCCATAAGGCACCGCTGGTCTCCTTCTCCGGAATATACTTTATAATCGAAACAAATTTTAGCCGCCTCCGTGGGTATATATTCCACCTCCACCGTCATTTTATTCCCATATACCAACGGCTTCTTATAATTAAAGTCCAGCTTTACCAAAGGAGCATAAAATCCTTCGCCGAACATCCGTAAATACCCCAGGTTATATTTCTTCCCGAAGGCTTCGCGGGCATCTTCAAAATATTTGGCATAACTCCCATGCCATACGATCCCCATGGAATCCACTTCACTGAAACGGACCTCAATTTCCTTGCAGGCTGTTAAAACCACTTTTTTCATCATTCATCAGTTTTCACTAATAGCAATCTTCATTTCGCACTCCGCCACCAGTCGCCCCCGACACTCTACTGTCGCTTTCACTAAAGTCAAAGCCATCACTTCGCTCTGCACTTCGATACGGGTTTTCAAAGTCTCATCGACTTTCGGCAGTTCGTGAATCACCAGATTTTTCAAAGCCCCGATAAATCCGACCTTTACTTCGGCATCGTTAATTTTATTCAGATATCCCATCCGGGCCGCACAAGTCTGCGCAATATTCTCTACCACCCCCGGTTCCCGCAACACACCATCCCGACAAAACAAATTCCCCTCACGCACCAAGAGCTCCGTTTCCGTTACCACCGAATCACATTCACACAAACGGTCGATCATAATAAAAGGCGACCGTTGGGGCAACAATTCCAATATATCAAATTCTTTTACCATTTCCGTTATCAAATCAAAAAGTCAAAAAACCCGCTTTATCCGTTTCATCCCTCTCCTCCAAACCTCAGATACTCCCACAGCGGTCCCCGCCGTTTCTTCGCCCGGAAGCGGGCCATCAATTCTTCCGATCCCTCACCGGGAAATATCCAGCGGGCCCCTGTTGCCTTGGCACGGGCTTGCAATGTAGTCAGGTCCACCCCTTCGGCGACATAATATACCGGATTCAACAACTCTTCCCGTGAAGCAATCCTTCCTTCCCGCAGGGCTATGCGGAACAACTCGGTATCCGGATAAATCCGCATCCCGATATAGGGGAAAATCACCGTATTGGTCAACTCCCGGGAATGCCGGAAAGTTTCTTCCAGCGAAACTTCCGTCTCTCCATATCCGGCCAGAATCAGAAAGTGGGCATAGAAAATACCCAAATCATCACAAAAATGTGATTTCTCTACAACGTCCGCCCAATGAAAACCTTTGCGATAATTCTCCAATTGCTGGTCTGAAAAAGACTCCGTACCGAACTCGATATGGGTCAGCCCCGCCTGTTTATACAATTGCAAATCTTCGCGGCTCAGATTACGGGGCGAAAAGTATGCCCCCCATCCGACTTTCACACCGCTCTCGATGATCCGCCTGGCCAATTCCTCGTTATAATTCCGGTCGATGTTGAACACCGAATCCGTAAAAAATACATAATTGATATGTTTTCCGAAATACAACTCTTTCAAGGTATCCACCACTTCGAGGGGGTCTAAACTCCTGACCTTTCGTCCCTCTATGACCGGATAGCTGCAATATATACATTTATGCGGGCATCCCCGCTTGGTCTGTACATTCAGCATGCCACTCCCGTTCCAGTAATAATCCAGCCAGTTTTCTTCAAAATGCAATGTCAACGACTCAGCATAACGTTCCCGGCTATTTACCTTTATCTCTCCATGGGTGTCGCGGAATACCAACCCTTCAATGTGTGAAGGATCTTCTCCGGCTTCGAGTGTACGTAACAATTCGGCCAAAGTACTTTCACCCTCTCCCTGGATACCGAAATCCGCCTCCAAGCATTGTAATAGGATATCCGGAAAAATAGAAAAACCGGCTCCTCCTAAAATCACACATGCTTTTGAATGGGCCCGGATACAATCCGTCACTTCCCGATATCCCCGGATAAATGAATTTTTGGCATACAAATTGTTATCATCGATATTGCGCAAGGATACCCCCACGTACCGGAATTCGCCGGTCCGGAGTACCTCTTCCAACGACACGATACCACCGAAATTCAGATCGTATACACTTACCTCGAATTCGGGTAGCACTTGCCGCAGATAAGTCTTCAGATAAGACACCCCTAACGGATAGACAGGGTAGGGGGAGGTGTAGGTATTTGCCGATACCAATAATATCTTCTTACTCATTCGTTGCCCAAAAATTATAATAATTATACCACTGTTCGGGATACATCTCCAATATATCGGTCAGTTCACGTACAAAAGCCTCTGCCAGTGCACGCACTTTTTCCTCCCGACGTGTCAGTGCCGGATCGATCTTCAACGGCCGGATATACAAATGATAGTGTAATCCCCGCTCTTTCATCACAAAGAAGGCCAGCATCCCGACCCGAAAACGTTCTGCCAGGTAATAAGCCCCTGCGGGGAAAGCAGCTTTCGTCCCCAGAAATTCGATTTCTTCGACCTTATTTCCCGTAAATACCCGGTCGCAAGGCATACTGACAATCTCTCCTTCCTGCAAAGCCGCATAAATACTGAAGATATGCGACATATCCGCCATCACCGGAATTAAACGGACCTGATTACTCCCTAAAAGCTGTGTCCGCAAACGCTGCACGACTTCTGCTTCTCCGCCGAAAATAATGCCGTTCATGCGCTTTTTAGACTGATTCAGCAAATATCCGGCTACTTCAAAATTCCCCACATGCGAACTGGCAACCACGCATCCCTTTTCGTCTTCCAGCGCCCGTTCGAAATATTCGTTTCCCGTTATCGTCATTCGGTAACGTTTTCCATTTCCACTGAAAATAGCAAACTTATCCAATACCGTTTGACCGAAGAGATAATGATTCCGATAGGTCTTTCTCCAGGCTTTCCAACGGGAATAGTGTCTGCGCTGACGGAAATAACGGTAGATCGCCAAACAACGCTCCCGGGCGAAAAGCATATAAAAAATAACGACAAAACGCAAAATCAGATACCCCACCCGGACATCTATATAACGGAAAAACCAGAACAATCCCCGCTGCCCTAAATTTCCGCCACCCGTTCGTCCCTTCCACGCCGTTTCCTGCACCACTATGCGTTTACTTTCTTCTCAATATAGTCGTAAAAAGCCCCTAAAGTGGTTACTCCGCCCATCTCTTCAGCTTTGATCTTAAAACCGAAATTTTTCTCGACAATCACGACAATATCCACAAAATCCAAACTATCAATCCCCAGATCGTCTTTCAACGAAGCCTCTTCTTTCAGGACTGTTTCATCGATCTCGATTTCATCCACCAAAAACTGATTGGTAATTTTTACAATTTCTTCACGCGTCATACTGCTGTTTTTTACTTATTATTTTACTTTACGCACCACCAAAGCACTGTTCGTCCCTCCGAACCCGAAAGAATTGGAAAGGTACATATCTATAGGTTGTTCTTTCGTCCGGGCTACAATATTCAATTTGGCCGAATACTCGTCCGGTTGCTCGAAATTGATATTCGGAGCGATAAAAGCGTGTTGCATCATTAAATTGGCATATACAATCTCGCTCGCTCCGGCCATCCAGCATTCATGCCCGGTCATGGATTTGGTTGAACTGACAGGCGTTTCGCTTCCGAAAAGCTTATGTATGGCCATCGCTTCGTACATATCACCGAGGGGTGTCGACGTGGCATGTGCATTGATGTAATCAATTTCGTCCGCTTTTACGCCGGCATCCTGCAAGGCCCTAGACATGGCGATATAAGAGCCGTCGTTATTGGGTTGTGAGATGTGTCCGCCATTCGACGAAAATCCGTATCCGACCACTTCGGCCAAAATCGGAGCCCCTCTCCGCACCGCATGTTCATATTCTTCGAGAATCAGGGTAGCCGCTCCCCCACTGGGTACCAAGCCATCCCGATGGGCATCGAAAGGCCGGGAAGCTTTCGTCGGATCGTCTGTCCGGACAGAAAAAGCACTCAGCGCGTCGAAGCTGGCCATCGAATAAAGGTTTACCTCCTGTGCTCCCCCACATACCACAACGTCCTGCCAACCGTTGCGGATAAACAGGAAACCGAGTCCTATCGAATGAGAACCGCTGGCACATGCGGCACTGATGGTCATATTGACCCCCCGCAATTTAAAAATAGTCGACAAATTCATGGTTACAGTAGAATTCATCGACTGGAATATGGCAGAGGAGCCCAACAACATGGTATCTTTTTTCTCCTCCATCGTTTTATGCGCCTCCACGACTGGTTTTGCTGAGGAATCGTTGCCATAGAATATCCCCACCTCATTGCCCTCAAGATATTCCATATCGATAGCAGCATTCCGTAAAGCTTCTTCGGTGGCTACGTAAGCAAATTCCCCTTCTTCGGCCAATCCTGTACGCAAACGCCTGTCCAATTTTCCTTTCAATTGGGGCCGTTCGAGGATACCTGTCAAAGGAGAACGATAACCGTATTTCGTCCGCTCCGGATCGATACCGATACCGGACTTACCCGCATACAGCGATTCTTTCACCTCCTGTAGATTCTTACCCAGACAGGAATATATTCCCATTCCTGTGATCACCACTCTTCTCATGTCTATAACATTTTTAATGTATTCTCTTAAGTATATAAACCTCCGTTGACCGATATCACCTCACCTGTGATATAAGCGGCTTTATCGGAAGCCAGGAATCCGACGAGACCGGCCACTTCTTCCGGTTTTCCGAACCGATTCAACGGGATCATTTCTTTTAATGTCTTCTCGTCCATATCACGGGTCATATCGGTGGCGATGAAACCAGGAGCCACTGCATTCACTGTTACTCCCCGTTTCCCTACTTCCTGCGCCAAAGCTTTCGTAGCTCCGATGATACCGGCTTTTGCAGCGGAATAATTCGTTTGTCCGGGCAACCCTTTGATTCCCGACAAAGAAACGACATTTACGATCCGGCCATAACGCCGCGTCAACATATCTTTCAGCAAGCGACGGGTAACATAGAAAAAACCGTTCAGGTGAATATCCAATACCCGATGCCATTGTTCGTTCTGCATCCACATCATCATGGTATCGTCGCGCACACCGGCATTATTGACCAATACGGCGATATAATCGTCCGGATGCCGGTCGCCCCAATCCATTAAAGCCGCATCCACCGCTTCTACATCCGCCACGTCGAAAGGCAATAATTCCGCACATCCTCCGGCTTCTTCCACCATTTTCCGGGTTTCTAAAGCCGCTGCTTCATTCGAAGCATAGTTTATCACAACAGGATAGCCCAATTTAGCCAGCTCTACACATACAGCACGTCCGATGCCCCGTGAGCCTCCTGTTACCAACGCATATTTCATATTTCGAGTTCTTTGTTTTTCAAATAATCCACCATCGCCCGGATTTCCTTATATTTGGGCGTATCTTCTACGAATACAGGGAAGAAAGCCCGGACTTCATCATATATAGCCCGACTCTTCGGTGAGAGTGAATCCTGGATTTTCAGGTAATCCACCGCCTGTACAATCGCCATCACATGTACAGCCATCACCTGAAACGAATTTTCCACCACCCGGGCTGCTAACTGGGCCGAATTCGTACCCATGCTCACCACATCCTGATTATCGTTGTTGTTTGGGATACTATGCACACACATCGGCATGGACAAGGTCTGGCATTCCGCCGTTGTCGAAGTGGCCGTAAACTGGGAGGCCTGTAATCCGTAATTCAACCCTAACACGCCCAAATTCACAAAGGGCGGCAAGATACCGTTTATCCGGTCGTGAAACAAATAATTCAACTGACGTTCAGTAAGCATGGTCAATTTGGTCACGGCAATCTTCAGTTTGTCCATTTCGTATGAGATATAATCACCGTGGAAATTGCCGCCATGATAGATATTTTGGGTATCCGGATCTACGATCGGATTATCACAAGCCGAATTCAGTTCATCGATGACGATTTTTTCGGCATTCTCCAATTCGTCGAATACCGGCCCCAGCACTTGCGGTACACAACGCAAAGAATAGTAAGCCTGTACCTTATGCTCGAACACTTTTTCCTCATGTTTCTGGCGATATAACTCAGCTTCCCGCTGACGGACACAACGGCTTCCTTTTACCCATTCCCGCATCATCCGGGCCACTTCCTGTTGGCCGCGATGGCGTTTCACCCCGTTCAGCACCTCCGACATCAGATCGTCGTATGAAGAAGCAATTTCGTTCATCATCACCGAAGTAGCGACACCCCAGCGAAGCAACTTCCAGGCATAAATCAGGTTGACCAAGCTGATACCGGTCATCATGGAAGTACCGTTCGTCACCGACAATCCTTCGCGTATCCGCATCTGAAACGGCTTTAGTCCATTTTCAGCCAATACCTCGGAGGTGGGCCGCCACGCTCCGTGATAATATACTTCGCCTTCCCCGATCAGCGTCAACGCAATATGGGCCAATTGAACCAAATCTCCGCTGGCTCCGACACTTCCGTGTTCGGGTATCATCGGATAAATTCCCCGGTTGATAAATTCTACCAATAATTCCACCAATTCC
Source organism: Bacteroides sp. (assembly GCA_021771575.1). Classification (GTDB taxonomy): domain Bacteria; phylum Bacteroidota; class Bacteroidia; order Bacteroidales; family Marinifilaceae; genus Odoribacter. Next base: position 17,822 of record JAETOX010000013.1, read on the forward strand.
CGGTGAACCCCCGAACGGGCCTGCAAAAAAGTACCTAACCGGGCAATCATCGCTGCTTTTACATACAACGGTTCTACCGGTTTTCCCGCTCCGGTGGAATGACTGCGAATGATATTGTATTGCAATTCCTTCAACGACTGATCTTCGATCCTCCATTGAGCCATCGGTCCGAAACCAGTATTGATTCCATAAATAACCTTATCTGTTGTGAAATTTTGCAGAAACCCGAAACAACGATCAATCTCCGCCCAGGTTTCTTCACTTATTTCCAATGTCTCTCCTCTGAACAAAATACGACGAACTTCGTCCAGACTAAAAATACTAGACACACGCATGATAATTCAATTTCAAGCCTTAAATATTTAGCAACGACACTCTCCTAAAATCATCTATCGAAATTCTGGCGTAAAATTAATAAAATATGAAAAGAAATACCTGTTCAAAATTTTTTATTTTATAAAATCATTGGGGGATGGCAAATTTCCCCACACAATCACTGTCAATGAATTCCATATACGCGAGGCGCTGGAAAGGACTGCCGGTTAATTCACGGCAACGGAATTGTCAAGGCTCAATAATGAAATCCTACTGTACAGGATTTCTATCATTTAACATGTAGTAACGCACACCGCATATAGGAAAATTATATCTTTGCACCCCATTTTTTTCAAATGGAATCATTTTAAATCAATCATAATTAAATAAGGACCAAACAATGAGAAAAAACATCTTTAACAGTCTTTGCTTCTTGGTGTGCAGTCTTTTATTGCTGAGCGGTTGCGAAGAAGATGAGATTTTAGCTACCGATCCCGAAGACGGGACTCTGAACAATGAATTATCCATGAAACTGACTCCGGCAGATTATAATTCGGACAATACCTACTACCTACTCAATGATGATGAACCTTCCGAAATTTACTTTAACAACAGTCAGCGGAGTTTTTATGTCAATCAACCTTTACAACTTACCTTGGATGACGACCATTATTTTCAGTTGCGTTTTTACAGCCCACGGAAATTGTCGAACGTCACCGTCTGGGCAAAGATAGACGGATATGAAGAAGCGTTCAAATTTATGGAACTGGAAGAAATCAGGCCGTTCCAGCAGCTCAGGATACATATACCGTTCGCTACTAAAGACCTGATCGCTTATACCCGCAGCGGAAAAAAGATTCAAATTATGGCGAATCCATACCTGACCGGCGAAAACCTGAGTTTCGAGATAGAAAGTGATGACCCATATTATAAAAATTTACAATCTATCCGTTGTAAGTGGCGAATTACTTTCAGCGGATACAGTGGTGAGGGTAACTGGAAATACAAGCTTTTACCTCCCCATGCACGCGAAGCGGTAGCTCTGGCACTGAACATGAGCTACATGTATTCGTCAGGGGCATTTGAAATGGCACTCCATGAGTTCGGCCCGTTGCATAAAGACAACAATAAAACAGTCATCGACAAGAATGTTTTGTTGAAACAGGTGCTTAACCATTCCGGGCTCCGTTTCGGTCATTGCAGCGGGGTAAACGGTTTGGGAGGCGGTGTGACCTACGGCCTGAACGAGTGGTGTTACCTGGAGCATTATGCAGATGATACCAATGAGACTCATACCATTTTCCATGAACTGGCACACTGTCTGGGCTATGGCCATGACGGGAATATGACGTATGAACAAACCGGTGCAGGCTGGATTACCCTTTGCGCTAATGTGTACCGTTCGCTGTCACTTAACAAAGAACTTCCTGTCTATTCACGCCGTTTTATGCACACGCGTTCGAATAAGAACAAGTATGATAAAACCAATCTCTACAGAGCCTCCAAATATATCATCGAAGATCCCGAACTCGACGCCATCGATGGTGGCCTGTCTCCGTTGCGGGAAGAGACGGATCTGGGAGGGAATGAGGGGGAACCGGTTTCCTTCAAGTTGGATTACACGGCATTGTCCGGGGCTACATCTGCCACTTTCCGTCCCAAGGATGTCTATGTATACGGTGATACTCTATATGTTGTCAACGATGCCGACACCAATTACAGCCTGGAGGTTTTCAGCCTGGCGAAGGGGAATATCGTACATTTGGGAAGTATCAGGGAATGGACGGAAAAAAACGAGACAAAGACTTTCGGAGGACGCCCGACCGGTGTTGTACGCGCCAAGGACAGGATTTATGTCACCCATGAAGGCAGTCGTACGGAAATATTCGATGTAAAGGACCACCGGTTCATCGCCTGTATCGGAAATGGCAAGTGGGGTACGGGTATCACCCAGACCGTCCATGCTTTTGATGTAGTACTTTACAAGGGAGTCGTCATGATCCGTGACAAGCGATATGTTGATTTTGTACAAGAACAAACGGTATCCCCGGGAGAAACCATGTTCATATTCGCCCGTTCTGAAAATCTGGGAGAGGCAGGCGGCACTTACGGAATGGCGGTGGATGAGCAGACCGGCCTGCTCTATTCAACTCATCCATCCAAACGCATAGATGTACTTACGCCTAATGATATCCGCGAGGGGAAGACTCTTGTACGAACCCGTCAGCTGGCTTATAAGAACAACCCTTACGCGCTCGGTTTCTACCAAGAACGAATGTTCGTAAGTTCAAACGGCAGTGAGAAATTTTGTGAGGTCAATCCGGAAACAGGAGATATCATAAAGAACTACACCGTCATCGGAAGTATCACTTTACAGGCTCCTGAAAAATTTTGCATACGTCGCAACACGTTGTTTATCACAGACCGAATAAAAAACGGAGCCTGTGTCTATGCCATCCCTATGAGTGAATTGAAATAAGCGTGTCATCTTAAAATGAAGAAGAACAACATGAAAATATACACTTACATTCTGACAGTGCTGCTCGGTATTTTGACAGCGCAATGCAGCAAGCAGGAGATTAAAGATCTGAATCAGGAACCGACCGTTCCAGACGATTACAATAGTTATTGGTATTATTCCTATGAGGCTACCCAGCAGATCAATGCACAAACATTGAATATGGCAGCAGAAGAGTTCTCCCCCTATACGGTTGCCCATCTAGGGGACACGCTGTTTGTAGCGAATACGGGAAATGCCGGTAACAGTTTGCTATTGTTCTCTCTCCAAGAGGACAAGTTGCTCAAGACGCTGAAGTCTTGGGACTTCAATGGTAAAGAACTGGGGTTCGGAAGCCAGATTGAGGCTATTGTGCCGGCAGGGGAACGCTTGTATGTGGCCGAACGCGGATCACGCATCCATGTATTCAGTCTTCCGGATCTTGCCTATATTACCTGTATTGGTAATGGAAACTGGCACGGTCCGGTTTTCCAGGCACAAGCGCTTGCTGTCAAGGATAGTCTTATCTTCGCACGCGACAAGAATGGAAAAGTCAGTATCTATAAGGAGTCGAAAGTCACACCCGAGAATTACCAGAAGACAGGACGCTACCGCCAGGTTGCCGGCAACGGTACGGCAAACAACGCTTTTGCCCCCCACTATATGCAGTTCGTGGCGGAAGGAAAAATCCTGCTTACCGATTATGAAGGCAAAAGGATACGGGTGCTTGACTCTGGATTGGTAAATGACGATTTGGTGAACAACACTTCCATCGACATGGATGATCTGACCCTGTCACTCGACTTCAAACCGAAGACATTGGCCGTGGGCAAAGAACGGTGGTATGCCACCGGTGACAATGACGCCATCAATATATATGACTGCCAGCAGAAAGAATGGAGCCATAAGCTGAAGTCTGTCAAAGGATATGCATTTTCCCAACCTGCCCGTATCTACGCACAAAGCGATTCCGTGCTCTGGATTTCAGACGTACACAATACCAAGCGGACATTGGTAAAAATGGTTATACATAAGGGGGAAATACGCGAATAATCTTCTCTCCCGCAACAAGCAGACGCATCCGTTTTTGTTTCTTATCCGTTATATCTGTTGACAGGTGTAAAGGAGGGGAAAAAATCATAATGGGTGCGTCTATTGTTATTTATAAAATTCCCTAACCAATCCCTACTCTCTCCGTATACCCATCCAAAAATAGAAAAATGAAATTTTTATTTTTCATATTATTTTATGGGTTTTTGCTGACCTGCTGTTCCACTTATCGGTTAATTACCCACAATTTTCCGGGTAGCGGCGACCAGTATATATTTCCTTGTGTTTCTTTTCCGGCCTCTTCTTCTCCTCTGCCTATACCGACTTCTTACAGCGCCTCCCATTTCTCACGCGAATTCCAGCATTTCTTACGCACGCATCATACATTGGCATTTTTAATGATTCAAAACGATACGATCCGGATCGAATATTACGCCCCGCATCTTTCCCCCAATCAAACAATTGATCTTTTTTCTATCTCTAAATCGATTGTTGCCAGTGTGGCAGGTATCGCTTATGAGGAAGGTTATCTTTCTTCTTTATCCGATACCCTGGGGCAATACTTTAAAAATTTACCCCCCCACTATCCTTGTATTTCTATCGACGATTTGCTGAATATGCGCAGTGGGATCCACAATTCTATGTATTATACGACCCGGTTATATTACAGTCATAATTTATCCGGGACTTTATCCCGCATACCACAGCATCTTTCCCCAGGCCGGACTTATGAATATAATAATGCCGCCACCCAATGGCTGGTAGCTCTCATTGAAGAGGTGACGCAGATGAATTTTGCAGATTATTTTTACCAAAAATTATGGCTTCCACTCGGAATGGAAGATAGGGGCAACTGGACGATAGACTCGCGCCGGCAAAAACATGTGCGGGGCTTCTGCGGACTCAATCTCAGTGCCCGTGACCTGGGAAAGTTAGGGCTTTGTTATTTACACAACGGGCATTATGCCGGACAGCAAGTCATCCCTTCAACCTGGATGGATTCTACTTTTCATGGTTCTGCTTCTTCTCAGCCCACACCGGAAGATCCGATTTATCACATGCACTGGCGCATCTTCGTGCCGGACGAAGAAGTATTGGCCAAAGGACTTTTGGGTCAATACCTCTATCTGAATAAAAAAACGAACACGGTTATCATTCGCCTAGGTAGCCGGGAGTCTTCCGTCGAATGGCTTCCTTTTTTCCGGGAGTTAATGGACTCGCCGAAGGCTATTAGCGGTTTTTGTTCCAAAAATAATTGGCAGAAGCTCTGAATTTTTCTTCCGATATAAAATTCTGCTCGACTTTGTCCCGGGTTCGTCGGCTGATCCGTCCCCGTTGGGCTAGTTCTGTCCCGGCAACCCAATCTATAACAGCACTGCAAGGGCAAATAATCCAAATATGGAATTAGGGTGACATGTTGCTGAAAAAATAGTCAACTCACCTATTTAATAGATAGTTGACAGGTAGTTAACAGGTAGTTGCCAGGTAGTAACTCCAATTTAACTCCAATTAATCTCCAATTTAACTCCAATTTCAATTGGTATTTAATTGGTAATAAATTGGAAATTTATTTATATTATATCTTATTATTATCCTAAAAACTACAACTTAACTTCTTGGTAAGAATAAGCTATTCAGCTATCGTCTATAGTAAATTTGGAGGCATGGAAAGTGCCTCCAGCAAGTTTTCAATCCAACTTTCCGGAGGCACTGAGGGGTGTTTTTCTTTCGGTTTTATTTATTTGCCGTCAAAGCGATTTATCGGTTTTGTATTTCTTCTCCTTTCAATGCGCCGATCAGCATTTGCATGGCTTTATGCATATTCCCGGATAGTTTCATATTTCCCTGTTGGGTTTGAGGTGCCCGACGTCCGGATTCCAAATCGGCCACCCGTTGTTTCAGTAAAGCGAGCGCTGTTTTCCGGGGTGTTTCTTCGCGACAATTCTGTACAATAGGCGTACACCACTTGCACAGTATGAGATCAGGGATATCGAATTGTGTTGCATATTCCTGCACATAATCCATATAAGCTTTCCAGTCTTCTTTTTTCTCGCTGTAAGTCATTAATGTGGTCAGCCGCAAATTTTCTTTTACTCCTTTATCCACCCCACATTGGTCCATCAAAGCCAGCCAATTATCCATTCGTTCCCGATCGAGTACAACGTGCCCGTTTTCCTGAGAAATCAGTTCTCGTGCATAGTTGGACCATACCTGTTGTATTTTCATCTTTACAGGTGTCTCGCCTACCGCTGCAATCAAAGCCTGCGGATGTTTCGCTGTATAGATAAAAGCCGGATGGAAAGGATTGCTTAAATAGCGCATGAATACGTTAGCCCGCTGTTTGTCTCCGGCAAATGTCTCTGCTTTGCCTTCGAGCAAGGCTTCCGCCACGGCATTACACTGACTGTGTTTGTAGGCACTGCCTAATGTATTCAAATAGCTGTAGAGAAAAGCCTCATCCCGCTCACCGTCGGCAAACCGCTTGTCCATTTCGGCGGATGCGTTGTCTTCGCTTGCTTTCTTTACCTTTTCGATAAATTCTTCAGCCTTGCATCCCCCCAGGAAGCGGCCGATTTCCTGACCGGTGCTATTGAATATAATAAAAGTAGGATAAGCGGCAATCTGCCATTTCTTCGCCAATTCCGGTCCTTCCCCTTTTTCCATGTCGATTTTCAGGCAAAGATAGCGGGGATTCATAAAGTTACCCACCATTTCCTGGGGAAATACGGTAGTCAACATCGTTTTACAAGGACCGCACCATGAAGTGTAGCAATCTACAAAAATTAATTTCCCTGTACTTTTCGCTTTTTGTACAGCCTGTTTAAAAAGCGTCCCCTCTGCCTCGAAAGCAATCCCTCTATTGGCCGCCTGCCCTATTGCCTGGCAAGCCAAACAAGCGAAAAAAAATGTAAATAATAGTGTCGTCAACTTTTTTTTCATTTCCTGGTATTTTTATTGAATTACATTTCCATCACATATTTCCAGGCCATGTCGCCCACTTTACCCGGAACTGTGTAAACGAACGGTTCTCCGGTAATTTCGCCACTGGCAGGATTGATCCGGTATTGATATAATTTTCCTTCGCGCGTTTCTTTATTGTAAGTGGCAATATGTACGACCTGATTCGCATTAGGAATTATACCCGCCTGCATGAATGAAGCAAAGTAGAATTTCTGCAAACGTACGCATGTCACTTCTTCGTTGGCGGCAGGTGCCGTCCATGCCTCGATAGCGGTGGTCGAAGAATTATAGGCCAGATTATATACTTTATTCCCTGCTCCATACAACACATATTCACCTAAAAACGCGGCCGCCATAGAAGTTGCCTTCAGAATACCGGGTGAATTGGTGATGTTGTATAAACCAAGCCCTACATTGGCATCGGCCGCATTTCCACAGAAATTTGCAATAATCAAATAACGCTCGTTGCCTTTCTCCATGATGGCATAGTCGTGTCCCTGCATAGGATTTCCACCAGCACGTCCCCAATCTGCCATCAACATTTTCATTCCGACCCGGTTTACGTCGAATGCCGCGTCCGGATTTTGGGCTGCAAAAGGCACAACTTGCGAGGTGTACTGTATAATATGATAAAAACGTCCGTTTGTCTGATCGTAGACCACAGCATCGTTTGAAGCTGTCACATCACTTCCCCAGGCGGCTAATTCGCCGTAATCCGCACTTTTGGCATCTCCCATATAGTTACCGCCACCGGTTACCGAAACATAGGAAACCGTATGAATTTTGTTATCGTTAATCAGGAAATGTTTATTCATCATTCTGCCGGAAGGGCCATACCATTTCGGAGCAACCGTCGCAGGAGCCGTATAAAAGAAATGTTCGAAATCATAGACTTTTTCAAATGTAGCATTATTGAGGCTAACTAATTGTTTGTTTGTCAAACAAATCACCTGATCGGTTCCCGATGCTAAACTGACCAAAGGACGTTGAATTCTTACGGGGGTCCCTTCCAAAGGCGCTTGATTGGAAGCAGTATACAAATTCCAGTATTCCCGCCCCTGGGTGATATTTTTCTTCACCAGACTATTCACAACCAACCCTACATCGGAAGTACCCGGCCGGTCGGCACGTTCGTAGAGCAACATCCATCCAGCAGTAATTGATTCCTCTACCTGGCAGGAGATTTTGAAATAATGTTCTACTTTGGTTTCCCGATGGGTAACGGTCAATTGTACCTGATAATTACCTGCCAGGGAGGTAATTTCTGCGTTCAAATCAGGCGAATAGCCTATCGTATCGGTTACGTATTCCAAACCCGCACCGGTATGTGTTGTGTAGATGGTCCATACATAATCCAAGGGAGCATTCTTATCCTGCTGAACTTCTTTGCCATTATACCTGATTTTGACAGGAATAAACAAACTATCATAACGAAGTAATGAATAAGCCGGCAGAACTCCCAAACCGGTTGTATCGATCACAATTTCGTCCAAACGGATATAATCGTAATTTCCTTTATCATCATAGCAGGAAGTGGTAAGCGCTCCGGCTAAAACAACTCCCAAAACTATAGTTATGTTCCATATTAGTTTCTGCATAATTTCAATTTTTAAAAGGTTATTTCATCCCCATTCGCATCCCGCAAAGGTTCCCCGTTATGATTTGCTTTATATTCTTCCAATGCCACTATCATTTTTTCTTTCAAGTAATTGGCATAATTATAGGATACTTCATTTTTCTCTGTATCATAAGGAACGGTAGCCGAGCGATTGATCGAAAATTCTCTTAGCCCGAGGATCTGAATCATAAACTGATATTTTTCTTTCCGATATTCTCCAAAAATATTCCCCAGTGCATAATAAGGATAAACGGCTGTCTCCCAATTGTCCGGTTTTGCTAAATAATTTTTCAATACTACAACCAATTCCTGCATGTTTTCTGTTCCCTCGACGAACTCTTTATTTTGGGCCAACCGGAAATACAAATGTCCGTCACGCACAGTAAACGAAGCTGCATTTTTTAATCGGGAGGTATTGAAACGGATAGGGCACTCGATTTCCACCTCTCCCGCTTTCAGGGTATAGACGTCTGTTTGGAAACTTCCCTCCGCTTCGCTCACATCTCCTCTTACAGCTTCCAAGGTAAAAGTCCGGTCGTAATCGGCAGGCAAACCGGCAATACGGGCAATAAATGTCAGTGTGCCTTCTTCCAAACTGTATGAATAATTGTAAGTGGTACTATCCAATACCAAATTAGAAGTTCTGAACCAAATGTTCAATGCCGAGTAGGTGGAGTCGAATACAGGGGTGTCGTTCGTACTGCAACTGCTCATCGAGAGTAGTAAAGCCAATGTCCAATAAATATGTATTAACTTTTTCATGATCAATTCTTTTTAACGGTTGTTTTCACGTTGTGCAGCATCCGTTTCCGATAAGGGAAGCGGGAAAGTATAGGCTTTTTCGCCGACCATGTCTTTGTCCGACCCACTGACCGACGGCCGGTTCAAACGCTTGTAGAGGAAGAATAATTGTCCCTCACCCAAAAGCTCACGACGGTATTCCCGAATCAACTCGGCGTAAAAATCCGAGGGCTGATTTTCCAGCGCCGGGACACCACGGGCAACCCGTAATTGATTCAATGTTTCCAGTCCGCTCCCGGTTGCCCGATACTGACATTCGGCAGCAATAAGGTACATTTCCCCTAAACGTATCATCGGCATTTTGTTATTGTAATACTCTATATCCGTAAAATCGTCACTTGCAGTAGGAGGAGTATATTTTAAAAGATAACGATAGTTTACCATTTCGTTTGTTGTACCGCTTATAAACAAATACAAGTAACGATAGTCTGACGTGACATTGTCGAAATATTCTTCTCTAACCTGATAATCCAAAGAGAAACTACTACTATTTTCTTCTTCATTGAAATAAACGTCGGCTAAATTGGATAATTTAATGTTGTTCAATGCAAATAATTGTTCGGTAGCAAAACCGTAGTCACGGCCGACACTGATATAGGCCAGGTCAGCCCAGGGAAAAGCCTGCGCCCCGATGACTGTCTGTGCAGCCGCTTCGGCCTCCGGATATTTTTGCATCCACATGTATACACGCGCCTGCAATCCTTTGACAGCATAGTAGTTCAAGTGAACCTGACGATTCATCAGGTAACCGTTATCATCGATTTCGGTAATTTCTTCTCCCGTCAGGATCGGATCTGCTTTTAACAATTGCTCGGCAGCCAGCAAATCCTGTTCGATTTTTTCAGCTACGGCTTTTACGGTCAATTGAGGAAATACCCGGTAAGTCAGGTCGGTGCAATACGGGATAGCCGGCATGTCAGGATTTACTTCATAGCTCACCCCGAAACAACGCAATAAATCAAAATGCAGGAAAGCCCGTAAGGCTAAAGCCTCTCCTTTTATTATTTCATAATTGTTTCCCCGGAAAAGGGATTTTTTGGCGTCGATTTGATTCAACAGGTTATTCACATTCGCTATGCCACTATAGGAGGTAGCCCAAAGTTTAGCTATCACCTCGGAAGCTATGGCAGCGGAATAATTATAATCGGCCAGATCCTGATAAGCAGCCGAAGGATAGTGCGACCACTCCTGTCCTAGAATAGCCATTGCCCCGAAGGTCATATTTTTACTGTAAGTATTTTCTGATACCATAGAAGAGTAGACGCCTGATAGCGCTTCTTTAAACCCGGTTTCAGATTTGAACAATTCCGTATCTTCGATCTGCGATTCGGGCTGTACATCCAACCAATCGTTACACGCTGCAAATACGATGCACATCAGGGGCAGCAGCAATCCGGTATATATTTTTCTGTTTTTCATAAATTCTTCTTCTTAGAAAGTGGCTGATAAAGAAAAGGAAAAGGTCCGCGCGTATGGATAATCCAAGCCTCGTTCGGTTTTCACGGTAGAAATACGGAACATATCACTCATATAAAACGAAAGTTTTAAACGTTCTATTCTCGCTTTTTTCAACCAACTGTGATTCTTGAAATCATAATAGCAAGACAAGGAAGCCAATTGCAACTCATTATTACGTTCGATAAAACGAGTCGTAGGCCAGGTTGTTGTCGGTGTGGAGGTGATTTTCTTGTAGGTCGCCACATCTCCAATGTTGTTCCAGGTGTCGTTCAATACACGGCGATCGACATTCTCGGCAATATCGACATTTTCTACCCGGTTTACCAAAGTTTGGTTGTAATAATCCCCACCGAAACGATAGCTGAACGAGCAACTCATACCGATACCTTTGTATTCACCGCTGAATCCGAAATTCCCGTGATATTTCGGGTTACTTTCCCCGGCCACGATCTTATCGGCAGCATCGTAATTATATGTGGTGGTCACTCCATCCTTTTTCAGGAAGATTTCGCGTCCTGTCGCCGGATCAATACCCAACGAGCGGACAGCCCAGATAGCCGACATAGACTGTCCTTCTTCGTAACGGATAACCGGCAGGTTGGTTTTGTTGTCGCCTTGCATCGCATCTTCTTCCTGTTTATCGTTAAATGCTTTGAGTGCATTACTGATTTTTACCACTTTATTCTTATTGTGTCCGATCGAAGCATTCAAGGAGAAGAAGTCGGATCCCTGGGAATAGAGCCGCCAATTGACGGTTGCATCGAAACCGGTATTTTCAACATTCCCTAAATTTTCCTGATAGGAAGTGAATCCGGTAGAAGTAGGCAAAGTCATAGCTAACAAGGCATCCTTAGTTTTACTTTTATACATATCCAAACGGATATTGACTACTTTGAATAATTGCATGTCGAAACCATAATTCAAATCTGCTGTTTGCTGCCATTTTAATTTATCATTAGCCATCGCCATCAGATAAGCACCGGTGATATTGTCATAAACAATATCCGAATAATAAGTATAAGTCGACTTGGCCTGATAGGGATTGAAATTCTGACTTCCGGTCAAACCGTAGGAAGCCCGCAATTTTAATAAATTGACAAAACCGAGCTGCTCGATAAACTGTTCTTTGTGCAGGTTCCAACCGATACCGGCCGACCAGAAGGTTCCCCATCGATTGTTCGCCCCGAAGGCAGAAGAACCGTTATAACGCAAGGAGAAGTCGGCCATGTAGCGATCATCGTAAGAATAGTTGACAGCTCCGGTAATGCCGACGCTACGGGTGGTATATTCACTACCGGAAGGACGGCCATTTTCAGCATATTGCCGGGCAAAAGTAATGTGGTCGACATGATTGTTTAAAAATCCCCAGGCAGTCATACCGTGAGTGTCGGTTTTCGTAGCATTCAAACTCCATGCCGCATTGGCTATCAGTAAATGCTTTCCGAAATGTCCGGAATAATTGACGGTCAAATCCGAAGCAATGGTTGAGGATTCACCGTCCGTAATGGAGTATTGCCCACGTTTAAAATAATTATCCCCGGTCCAGGTGACAAAGTAGGTATGATCGCCCGGCCAGAAATCTTCCCGTTTATTGGTTTGATAGATATACCCGACACGACCGGTAAAACGCAAATCTGTTATCGGCCTCCATTCGACATAGAAATTCTCGGTGTATTCTGTGTATTTGGAGAATTTTTTGGTTCCGATATAAGCATTGTAAAGCGGATTATAATAGATGTGGGGACTGGCTCCATACCCTGCGGGGGTGAATGTACCCAATACTTTCGTCAAATTTCCGTTCTCATCGTAAGGAGAGTAATAAGGATTGGCTGAAGCATACTCGGAGAAAGTTCCGAAGGGAGAGTCATCCGCCCGATTGGAAGTCACGGACAAGGAATTACGAAATAATAATTCTTTGTAACGATAGGACAATTTTATATTGCCCGAAACAGTGGTTCGATCGGACCCTTTCATTACACCGGCAATATTATTATAGGCCAACGAACCGCTATAACGCATCCTGTCGTCTCCTCCTTCGAGATAAAGGGTATGTTTATGGCCGACGCCGGTACGTAGAGGTTTGGCCAACCAATAGGTGTCGATCCCTTCTGCTATATTTTTTCTGATCTCGTTATATTGTTCCCGCAATGCTTGTAAATAAGCAGGAGAAGAAGCATTGTATCTGCCAGCATTCCATTCGACCTGCAATTTATCGGCCGCATCACACAAGTCATAGGAAGACAAGTCCGGCGCTTCGACATTCAAATCGCCTGTATAGGTCAAGCGAAGCCGGCCTTTTTCCGGTTCGATGGTTTCCACCACAACTACTCCGTTAGCGGCTTTAGAACCGTACAAGGCTTTAGCTGCTGCATCTTTCAGAATGGTAACCGATTGCACCCGATTCATATCCAGATCGAAAACTTGCTCCCGGCTGGCTTCGAAACCGTCTACAATAAAAAGAGGTTCGTTCGGATTCCCCTCGTATTCCCCTTGCAATCCGGCAAAAGATGCATTCCCCCGGATGGTGATATCGTTGAACGCGTTCGGATTCGAGCCGTTCAGGTAGTTATCTTCTATCACGAATGCGGGATCGAGGTTGCTTAAACTTTTGAGTAGATTCTGGTTACCGACCGACTTGAGATCGTCTTTCGTATAAGTAGAGGCCGAACCGGTAAAACTGGCTGCCCGGTAATTGAATAAACCGGTAACAACCACTTCCTGTATCACCTGTGAATCTTCGTGCATGCTGACAGCAAGGGGTTGTCCGGTAAAAGGTAGCGTCTGCGCAACCATGCCGACAAAGGTAAAGGTAACTTCTGTCACCTGCCGACCATCGGGAATGGAAATATCGAACCGGCCGTTCACATCACTCGCCCCAACCACCAAAGGATCGTTTGTGCGAATGGTCACCCCCGGTAATGGATTCCCTTGTGTATCGGTCAAAGTTCCTGTCAACCGTTTTTTATCGACTTTTGCAGTCTGTGGTTGCTGACGGGAAACCGTAATATATTTACCTTTGATTTTAAATGTAAGCGGGTAGGTTCCCAAAATAGCCTGCATGGCCTCTTCGATAGATTTCGCCCGTAGGGCAACCGTTACTTTATAGTCTTGTACTTCATTATAGGTAAACTGAATTTTGAAATCGGAAATCTGCCCAATTTGCTTCAATACTTCGGCCATGGGTTTGTTTTCGCATGTCAAGGTGATCCCAGCTTTACCACTTTCCTGAGCCCGGATGCCGTTGTGGAATATTCCCAACAACAAGACCAGCAGGCAGAAGAGTCTCCGGAAGATCTGTCCGTCTCCTTTCGTTAGATAATTCTTCATAATTTTAACAAATTTAAATTAATCCATTATATTACGAAGAGGAGATAATTTTAGTCCCTATAAAAAATTATTTTTTTCGCCTTACCATTAATTTCCCGTCTTCCGGAGCAATGGAAAGATATTCGAAAGCACTGAGGTGCTCGATTACTTGTTCAAAACTTTCGCTTCGTTCAGCCACAAAATGCAAACGTTGATTCATTAGTAAAGAATCTTGTTCTATTTCCACTGTCATCTTATACCAACGCCCCAGATCGCTTAAAATATCAACCAGGTACATATCGTCGAAATAGAAATAGCCGTTTCGCCATTGGGTGTAATAATCGGTATCTACTTTTTTTACAGAGAAATCACTGTTTATATATGTCATGTCTTGGCCCGGCATCAATACCACTTCTTTACCGGCTTCGGGCATAGCTATTTTCACAGCCCCTTCGACTAAGGTGACATGGGCCTCGGAATTTTTGTATGCCTTCATGTTGAACTCCGTTCCGAGTACAGAAACGGTTAATTTTTCCGTTTCGATGACGAACGGTCTGTTTTCGTCATGGGCTACTTTGAAATAGGCTTCTCCTTCCAATTTAACGCCTCTTTTGTTACCGATGAAACGTGTCGGAAAAGTTAAACGGCTATCGGCATTCAGCCACACTTCGGTGCTATCGTTGAGGATGAGTTTATAAACTTGCCCGCAAGGTATTGCAACAATGCTCTTCCGGGGATAATTTCCGACCTGGCGGGTATAATCGGCCTTTTTAGCCGTATAAACGATACCTTGTTTCACTTTTTCATTTTTGTCCTGGGCAATCAGGGTGGTTCTCACCGGACCGGATTTGCCGGATTGTTCCTCAATAATAAGAGGAAATGCCGCCTCGGTAGCCGTAAACAGCACCCAGATATCTTCTTTTTCTTCCTCGGTCCAATTCCACGGCAGTACTACGGCAAGTACTACGGCTGCTGCCATAGCAATGCCTACAGCCACCCAACGTCCAATACGCCGAGGAGCGATCTCCTGTTCTTTTGTATTCAAACGAGTGTGGAACCTGGTCCATTCCGCTTCGGCAGACGGTTCCTGGAAATGGCCACGAAGCAAGGCTTGTTCACACTCATACTGCAAACATTCTTCCTGGAAGTCTTGCCCCTGACGATCTATATTTTCGGACTCATTCATCATTACTTTTTTCCTCATATATTATGACGAACACATCGGTATTTTAGTCACTACCTTTTTTATATTTTATAGAAAAATAAGAACGTATTGTGTTCAATCCTTTCATAATATGTTTCCGCACTCCGCTTTCCGACAGACCGATCATTTGTGCAACATGCCTGTATTTTTTTTTATGGATGTAACATTGTTCCATCACCTGACGGGTAGCAGGCGGCATTTCTTCTATCAATCGCATGATAATGCGGATCCGTTCCTCACTTTCTTCCCAATCCTGGGTATTCCACTTTTGCAACATAGCTAAATAGGAATCTGTATTTGCCTCTTTCATCTTTGCATGGCGGATATGATCGATACAAAGATGGTGTACATGTGTATACATATACCTAAGAGCTGTTTCGGCCCGGAAGGTATCTATCCGTTCCCACAAATAGTAAAAAGAATCGCTTACGATGTCTTTACAAATTTCGGAATTGGGAATGAAATGAAGAGCGTAATAATAAAGCCGGGAATAATTTTTTCGAAAAAAATCTTCGTACTCTTTTTTTAAAGTGTCGATAGATTTCTTCTTCGATTCTGAGTTTAACATCCGGCTTGTGCTTATTTAATCCATTTTTTATCAGAGACAAATATACAACTCTATAAAAAAAATCGCAATAAAATGTCTTTTATTGCGATTTTTTCCTTTTTCTCCAATGCGCTTATTTCTTTATATAGAATTTATGCGGCTTGATCATGTTCTCTGGTTTCAACAGTTGATCCAGTTCGTCTTTTGTCAGTAAGCCTTCTTCCAGTACTAAATCATAAACGCTCCGATTTTCTTTCAGAGCCCGTTTAGCAATCCGGGAAGAATTTTCGTAACCCAGCGTAGGATTCAGCGCTGTAACGATACCGATACTATTCAATACCATTTCGCGGCAACGTTGAGCATTGGCCGTGATTCCTTCAACACAGAGGATCCGCAAGCGGTCCATACCTTTTTGCAACATTTTGATGGAACTAAAGATTGCGTGTACCATCACCGGTTCCATCACATTCAACTGTAATTGTCCGGCTTCTGCTGCAAAAGTAACGGTCAGGTCGTTACCCATAATGCGGTAGCAAATCTGGTTCATCACTTCAGGGATCACCGGATTCACTTTTCCCGGCATGATAGAAGATCCCGGTTGCATCGGCGGCAGGTTGATTTCGTTCAGGCCACAACGAGGACCGCTGGATAACAAACGCAGGTCATTACAGATCTTCGATAATTTCACAGCCAGACGTTTCAATGCAGAAGAGTACATCACCGAAGAACCAGCATCCGGAGTAGCCTCGATCAGGTTAGAAGCCAATACGAATTCTTCACCACTGATGATGCGGAGATTCTTGATACATTTAGCCGAATATTCGGGTTCGGAGTTGATTCCGGTACCGATAGCGGTGGCTCCCATGTTGACTTCCAGGAACAATTTGGCATTCTGGTTCAAGCGATCCACTTCTTCTTCGAGGTTAGCGGCGAACGCTTCGAATTCCTGTCCCAGCGTCATGGGCACAGCATCCTGCAACTGGGTACGACCCATTTTCAATACTTCCTTAAACTCTTCTCCTTTTTCGCGGAAAGCCTGGATCAATTGTTTCAGATCGGCAACCAGCTCTTCGTTCATAAAGATGAAAGCCAGTTTGAAAGCAGTAGGATAAGCATCGTTTGTAGACTGAGACAGATTGACGTGGTTGTTGGGATGGCAATATTCGTATTCGCCTTTTTTATGTCCCAATAATTCCAATGCCCGATTGGCTACAACTTCGTTAATATTCATGTTGGTAGAAGTACCGGCCCCACCCTGAATCAAATCTACAGGGAATTGATCGTGTAATTCTCCATTGATAATTTCTTCACAAGCATGTGTAATTGCATTGGCAATATCATCCGGTAAAATTTCCAGTTCCTGATTAGCTTTGGCTGCCGCCCATTTTACCATAGCTAAAGCTTTCACATAATTCGGATAATCTCCGATAGTGATGCCGCTTATGTTTTGAAAATTTTCGATTCCCCGGAGGGTTTGTATTCCATAATACGCATCTGCAGGCACTTCTTTTTCGCCTAATAAGTCATGTTCTACACGTGTCTTCATGATTCTAATCTATTTTAATTGCCATAATTTTTTTAATCCGGCAAAGTTAGAAAAGAAAAAAAGATTAAACTAAACTTTCTCCCAAAGAAATAACTTTCTGATTTTCTGAGAAAACCATGTAACACAAACGTTTACAATAAAATTAAGGAATTTTTAATAAAATACCGTTTTAAAAAAGCATATTTTAACTCTTTTCTTCCTCCAATAGAAATGTCACCGGATTCAACCGATTCCAAAAAAACAATTCCGCAACACCCCTTTCCCCGTTCTTTAATCTTTGCAACTAAAAGAGCATTTACCCGCCGGGCAAATACCAAGGGAGTAGCTCGTCTGAAAAGGTTCAACGAAGTAGCACTGGCAAAAGTAACAAACCATTCACCCGTTTTTCCCCGATAGGCCGCTTCAATATTCCTAATGGCTACCTGTATTTTTTGTGGAACCTCGGCTTTTGATGCGAAGCGATATTGACCCTCCACATAACACAATGCTTTCTCATCATTATTTCCCGTCACATAAAGACAAGTACAGCCAAATAGATGAAATGCGTATTGTTTTTCTGTATCATCAATTTCGTTCTAAACAGATCATTTTCTCCCACCTGGCTTTCTGGTCTACAGTAGCTTGAGAAAGAGGTCCGGAGCCGTACTGTATGAAAGGGCCAGCCAAACGAAAAATCGTCAATACAGCTAATTGACTATCTTTCTTCATCTTGGGAAGTTCCTGTTCACAAACATCAAGGAGCCCGTCGATTTCGTCTGTTTGTACAGACCGGGCAATTTTTACTGCTGCCAGTAATACCGATTGGTTCAGGGGTTGTAATTTGCCGATTTCTTTCTCTATTTGATTCAAACGCACCACAGCTCCGGATTGCACTCCTTCCATCATCTCCAAAATTTCAGCACAAAGAGGCTCTGTCAGGCGCTTGTCGACAGTTTCCCGTCCATTTGCCGCATAAAATTGTTCGCGGTGGGCCACCAGGTAGGCAAAAGCTTTGGAGTCCACAGGACAGCACTGGGGATTTCCAAAAATAGACCAATATTCCTGGGATATTTTTTCTTTATCGTCCGCTATTTTCAGCAACTCTTCTGCGATCTCGAGCATTTTTGTCTCTTCCTCGTATTCCTGGAGGGCACGGAAATATTGCCACAGAAATTCTCTGTCGCGGTTTCCAGTTTTGTATTTTTGTTCACATTGTTCCAGCGAAGTGCCTACTTCCAATCCTTTGCGAACACGCCGGATAAATTCCTCCGCTTCGAATCCTCCTATGATTTTATGCAGCATGGTACCGTCTGCTGCAATTATAAAAAAGGTGGGATAAGAAGTAACGCTATAACGCTCTCCGAATTGTTTTCCTTCCGGTTTTTCCATATCGAATTTCACAGAAACGAATCTCGGGTTGAAAAATTCACCCATGCAGGCTTGCGGAAAGATTTTTTCACTCATGTATTTACAAGGTCCGCACCAGGAGGTGTAGCAATCTACAAACAAAACTTTACCTTCTGCCTTGGCTTTGGAGAGTGCCTGCGTAAAAGTCAGAGACTCAAATTTTACCCCCTCCTGCGCCCAGCTCATAAAAGGGACTGCGCATAGCACAATCCATAAAATCCATTTTTTCATGTTTTCCATTAATTGTTTAATCTACCAATAAGACGATTTCATAAGTTTTTCCCGCTTCAAACCAGGCATCGTAAACCAACATCATATCTTCCGACAATGCCACCTGCCAGTCTTGTCCCGGAGCCAGACGGGGATTCTTCAACCTCTGAGGGAAAAGAAAGGAAAAGGGTATCGGTCCCACGCTATTCGGAGCTCCCAAATCCTGCGAATCAAACATCCGGATATTAGTACCTTCTACCTGGTCGGGTGAAAAGTTTTCTTTCGTTTTCAAGGTGATGATATACTTGTTGTTTTTGCAGGTGGTCTTCATGGTATAGCTCTTTTTTTCCGGACGGAAACGGACATCCCATTTGGGATCGCCGAAATAAGCCAGCAGGTCCCGTTCCTGCCAGAATCCCAATATGGCACCAGCAACCTGTTTCCCGGTCAATTCCTGCATCTTCCGATAAACATCTGCCATTTCCTCATTCAGATTCCAGTTGTAATCGTAATCCGCTTTCAGTAATTCCGGTGAAGAGGCCTGCAAGGTGTGTAACAGGTGTTGACGACTCAAAAAATAGGCTTCCGCCATGGTGTAGCGTCCGGGTGTAGCCTGCCAGAACTTCAAACCGCCCCACAACGTCTGCCCCAGCACAATCTGATTCGCAGGATATCCCACCATCGAAGTCACGTTAGGGCTCCCCATCCATGCCAAGGCACAACTTTTTTCCGGGTTATCCACATCACAACCGAAAGCTCCGGCAGCAATATACGCTTTCCGGTCGCCCGACCAGTTGACCATACTTCTCACTGTGTCGTAAGACACAATGCGGTTCCCCTTATATTCCGATTTCCACGTCCTATAATGAAAGGCACCGTCTTTGGCATAAATCTCCTCATATACGCTGGAATTATCAGGCAAAGAAAAAAAACACTTGTTGGCATAAGATTCGCATAACAAGAAATCGGGTTCGACCATGTGGTATAACTGATTGAACACTTCAAACTGCTTTTCCACGGGCCACCATTTTACAGCGAGGGTATCCTCCGGCCTCGTCTTTACTCCCGACTTTCCATAACCGACATATCCGAACCTTTGCCAGTCCACATCCGTCAGTTCCACCCGATTTTGCGACACTAACCCATTGTCGAGCACAAGCGGCCCAACAGCATTGTCCACCAACTTCATAGCCATTGTGGCATCGATTCCTGTAATGATGCCCCACATGAAATCGGCATAGACAGAAGGAGTCACCCGACGCGCCAGGGTATTCATGCCGATAACATAATCCCGGTCTATCCGTTGCGGTTTTTCCACAACTGCCACATAACGGGGCCGTATCCCCTGCAAAGCCTCCAATACCTCAGCAGGCCGTTCTGTATAATACAGCACTTGTGCGGCATGACGGTCGCATAGGGCTTTTACCACATTTTTCCAGTCGGCATCCTGTTCTACTGCACGGCTCGCCAACACAACATATTTATTTCCTTCCGTCTTTACAGAAGAACGATTACCGGCAAATACACAACTGACTATCGATAAAAACAATATAACTAAACTTTTTTTCATCCCTTATATTCCTTTTAATTCAGACAAGCATTGCAGCGTTTTCGCATCGGAAGGACGAGTCATATCAGCATCCACAATTTTTCCTTTCTTATCCAACAGGATAAAACGGGGAATTCCGTCCACATGGTAAGCCTTCACCCACTTTTCATTCCCTTCGACATTCAACTGTATCCCCCCCATCTTTTTCTCTTTCACGAACTGTTGCCACTTTTTTCGGTTTTCATCCACCGAGATACTAACAAAAACAATCTTTTTACCGTGCATTTTCCGCTCAAGTTCTTTCAGATGGGGTATTTCCATACAACAAGGACCACACCAGGTCGCCCAAATGTCAACATACACGTATTTTCCCTGTAAATCTTTCAAGGTTACGATTTTTCCGTTCACATCCCGGTATCTGAAATCCGGCGACGCCATACCTTTTTTCAAGGTATCCGGTTCCGCCATTGCTGCTCGTCCGGAGGCAAGGGCTTGTCCCCCGGAAAGACCGAGAAGGACAAGCACGAAAAACACATAAATTTTTGCCATCTGTTTTTAATTTTTATCTTTATAGAATAATTTCACTGGTTTATCCGTCACCCCGACAAAACTATTCACTAATCGGAGGTCTTTCGTCGAGTAAATATAGATGCTTCCCTTCAAACCGGCTGCCGCCTCATCGTATGCTCCCACGTACAGGTATTCTCCGTCGGGACTTTCTGCCATACAGGTGATTTCTCCACGGGGCAGGGAAACCTGGCTGGATTGAGAGAAATCGCTCGTGTAACGCCAACGATATATCA
This sequence comes from Bacteroides sp., assembly GCA_021771575.1. Classification (GTDB taxonomy): domain Bacteria; phylum Bacteroidota; class Bacteroidia; order Bacteroidales; family Marinifilaceae; genus Odoribacter. Next base: position 39,073 of record JAETOX010000013.1, read on the forward strand.
TACTGCCGTTGTTGTAAAAAATCACATTGTAGTTCCCGTTATATATCATTTCGGAGTTGCTGTCCAGTGCCAACGGGGCAGCAAGAGAATATTCCCGCTCTTGATATCCATCACCTTTGCTGAACACATCAAACCTGTTATCAAGAAAATTCGTTATCGATTTATAAGTTGTAACCCACACCTTATCGGAATTATTTTTGGGCTCGCTGACCACCAACAGATTTCGATTGTTAGTGGGTCCTACCAATGTAAAATTGACAATCCGACGTCCTTGAAAGTCACTTTCGGAATCCGTAATATTATTATTTGTATTTACATAACCTATCAACTTCTCATTTTCATTATCTGCCACAATGGGAATCGACACGTTTCCTCCGTTCCAATCATCCTTATAAACACCCCGATAGCACTTTTCGCCTTTCATTTCCGTGCCCCATGTCTCATTAATTATTCCAAAGTTAGCCAAGTCAGCACACATGACTTGTCCGGCATCGGTCATGACAGCCATATATTGCCAGCACGGAACTATGGCAACCGGTTTTATATCCTTTATTATAAAGGACAAATCTATCTTGCGCAAAACCAACAGGGAATTTTGCTCCAATTCATACATGGCTTGCTGGGATTCGGAAAGCACAAACACAGAGTTTTTAGAATCTCCATAATCCATGACAACCATATCCCGTACATCCGCCAATTCGTAATCGGGATTTACCTTCAGCCATACGTTCCGCTCGAAATCTTCCACTTTCGCTTGCAGCAACTCGTTTGCATTCCTATCCACGGAACAGAATGCCAAACTTCCTTTTCCCGCATCATCCGAACTCAAGACCAGCAACCCTCTCTCCATACCCGCCTTGATTTCCACCGTTATGTAATGAAAAGTGCTGCCAAACTCGTTGGAAACCCGCAAACGCAACAAAAACTCCCCCACTCTGTCAAAAGAATATTCCACAACCGTCGAGTCCGAAATTAGAAACAACGATTCCAATACCGGTTCTCCGTCCTTGTATCCATTTATAAATCCCGCCTTCCACTCATACGACAACTCGTATCCCTCCAGGGTCTGTTCCGCTTCCGCCTCGATACGCACTGGCATCTTCAATTCCGCCACTGCAAACTTCCCGTCCTCATCTACCCCCTCTCCCCACACTTTCGTAATCGTGATATCGGAGATTTCTTTTACAAACCCGGTCGTATCGTCGTGAATGCAGGAAACCATTCCTGCGGACACACCGAGCAATAATAGTAATACGTATAGATATTTTTTCATGATATGTTTTATTTAATTATATGGATCAGGCATGTAAAAATTTTCGGGACAATCTTCCGGATGAGCCTGCAAATGGTCATACAAGGGCTGAGCTACGAATCTCCGAAGCAAATTATCATAAGGAGGATTCCATTGATATGGCTTTCCCCAAGGTTTACTCCAATGCTCACCATAAATCACGTCTCCGCAATCCCTTCCCAAATTCGGTTCCAAGAATGTCGTCCACACATAAGGATTATCTTGCTCCACCGCGTGATAAAACTGCAAGAACAATTCGTACAATCGGGGAGTCCAAGGTGACCCGAACATATATTGACCAGCCATCCACCAATCAGGTTCTCCCGGTTTATACGGATTCAGGATAAAACAAATCTGTGAAATCATCACGGGACGGAAATTGTCATTTTCCACAATCCGAAAACCAAGCGATAAGGTGTCCTCTTCCGAATAGGCGTAAGAAAAGTCCAGCCATCCGTATGTTTCATTGGCCGGAATGTAGCACGTGTCCTCGAACGAAAACCTGTCGGCAGGTATTGTCGTCAGGGAATCCACGATTTCCACCTTGAAACGCCGATTGACGTCCCGGGCAAAACCGACAATATCCACCTTTTCCCGATAGGTTACCCACTTATCCAATGATTGTGTACTAATAACAGTGGTATCCCCCTTCCAGGGTAGCAGACGCAGTCCGTCCTTCTGTTCAGCGTCGTACCACAAATACTCCCGTTCGCAGCCACACCACAAAGCAGAGCACGCCAGCAGGAGGCAACAAACCTTAAAAAAGTTGCATATCATATTTGTTTTCATATTCTGTCCCGTTAAATTACATGGTAAAATCTTCTCTAAACTCAAACTCATCATCCGGAATCAGCAATTGCCATTTGTCCTCGGTCATGGTGATTTCCTCATTACTATGCACGGCAACCACTTTTTCCGGATGCCTGCGCTTCATGAGAAACCAAACCTGTCCTTCCTGCACCAATTCCCTTCTCCATTCCCTATCAATGCCCTCCAACGTCAGTGCGTCATTGAATCGCTCCAATCCCCGGGAACATGCCAGGTCATCTAAATATTTCCGGGCATTTTCCGGCTCGTTTTCCAAAGCGGCTTCCGCGGCAATCAGGTACATCTCGGGCACGCGAATCTGATTGACTCCTTCCAACCCTGCCGGCTTCTTATCCGCAATTTTCAATTCCACGGGATCGAGCACCTTGACGCTCCGGTCGCCCCACATTCCAGAAACCGACCTGAACCACTCCTTGCGCCAGTCCGTTGTTCCATCCGAAGTGGCATAAAGGGCTGTCTGTGTGTAGTGAGGATCAAGCTTACTGTTTCCATCGTCCACATAACAGGAATGCAATGCTGTGTACAAGTTCTTATTGGACAATCCCCAAATGCCTTCCGTTTCGGCAACCACCCCCGCCACGACAAAACGGGCATCTTTCGGTTCCTTGATTAAAGGGAACTTCTCGGATTCGATCACCGCACGCGCATATTGCCCTGCTTTTTCCAGATCGCCCGGTTCCCCGCGCATGTAATACACCCGCGCCAGGGTAGCCTGCACGGCATACCAATTGAAATGGATCTCCCGATTCCGGCACATGATGTATTCATGCGTCCTTACCCGAGGCAGGGTCAAGAGGGTATCGTCCTGCCGCAGCAACTGCTCTGCTTCCGTCAAATCGGCGATGATGAAATCGTAACACTCCTTTACCGTCGAAAAAGAGGTCACCGACGAACCAAACCGGGTAACATAGGGAATGCCACGCTCACTCATTTTTAGGGGCGCATACATCCGGAGCAGGTCAAAATGCAGGTAAGCCCGCAATCCCAAAGCTTCTCCCCGATAAAGATTTTCAAATCTGAGCTCTTTACCTTCGTAAGCATCCAGATTATCCAGGAAGTTGTTGATGTCGCTAATACTACGGTACATCTCACTCCAAATGCCATTTTGAAATGACCTCATGTCCGGAACACTGAACTCGTATTTCAGCATATTGTATAGCGAAGTATTAACAGGTATGTAAAACTGTGCCAACAAATCCAACCGATAGGCTATCTCTGCTCCGTATAATCCCGATTTTGCCAATCCGGCATATATCCCATACAGCGCATCTTCCACACCTTCCCGGTCGGTAAATAATTCTTTTTCCAACACCTGCGACTTGTCCCTTGAGGTGAGGAAATCATCGCATCCCCCCCACAGGAGAGCTGCCCATATCCATAATATTGCTAATTTTTTCATTGTATTGTCTGTTTTAGAATGTCGGACTAATGGTAAAATTATACCCTCTCATGTAAGGATAGCTGGTACCGCGCTCATATTTCACCGTGCTCAAACGGGCAATGTCACTGAAGCCTATACCTAATCCCAGACGTCTCAAACCGATTTTTTTCAACCAATCGCCTTCCAGGTTGTAAGAAAGGTTGATGGCAGAGAGATACAATTCGTTGTTTCGCTCCACAAACCGCTCCGTATGTCCGGTCGAGGGCCATTCAACACTCGGATACATGACGTAGTCGTTCACCTTCTTCCAACGCTCTGTAAATGCTCGCCGGTCCACGTTACTTTCGATGGAAATATTTTCGATTTTACCCGCCCGTGTGGTGTTGTAGATATCTCCTCCGAACGTATAGGACATCCCGACAAACAGGGTGAGGTTCTTCCACCGGACGCCGGTTGAAAGTGAGCCCTGCATAATGGGAGTCGTGTTCCCCATCGCTACTTTGTCCTTCGGGTCGAAAGTAAAAGTATAAGTACCGTCCTTTTTGATGTAAATCTCTCTTCCGGATGCCGGGTCGATTCCGGCGGAACGCACGGCATAAATGGTAGTTGCGGACTCTCCCTCCTCTAATTGAATTTTGGGAGAGCTTGTATTGTCATCTCGATTCGCATCGTTCAAATTCTTCAATGAATTACTGATTTTCAATATTTTGTTCACCGTATGGCTTGTCGTGGCACTTAATGTCCAACTCCAATCACGGGTGCGGATGATGGAGCCCGAAACGGCAATTTCGTATCCCCGGTTGCTGCTCTCACCCAGGTTATATTTCACTTTACCAT
>JAETOX010000198.1 GCA_021771575.1 Bacteroides sp.
GACGTTAAAATGGTGAACATTGAAGAATATCATCAGATTTGTGAATTGATAGCAAAACAGTTAAGCTATGGCATGACGCCTAATGAAGAGCAAGAACTGCGGAAATGGATGGAGGAATCGGAGGGAAACGGGGAATTATACCACAAAATAACGAAGCCGGACTACCTGAGCGCCCAGGAGAAAAAGAGAAATTCAATAAATGTCCGCAGCTATTGGAAAGAAGTGGACAAAGAAATCGGAAGACGAGAAAACAACTATTTTCTTCGTTCCTATGGGAAGTATGCGGCCGTTGTGTTGCTCTTGTTGGGAATCGGTGTGGCAGGTTGGTTGTTGAAACCAGAACCGGCAGAGGTATTGGTACAGACAGAAAATATTCAACCGGGAACTCCTAAAGCCCTTTTGGTTTTGGCGAATGGCAAGACAGTGGAATTGGGCAAGGAAGTGGCTCAACAATTGGATTGTGACGGGACTGTAATAAACAATGATACCACTGGACTAAAATACGATACCGGGCTAACGGGCGGGCTTGCCAGTGTCCGCCATACGTTGGTTATCCCCAAGGGAGGAGAGTATGTGATGACTTTGGAGGACGGCACGGTAGTACACCTGAATTCTGAGAGCAAAATAGAATACCCTGTTCGGTTTACAGAAAAGAACCGCGAAGTGTATCTCGAAGGCGAAGCCTATTTCAAAGTGGTCCGGCGGGAAAAACAACCTTTTATTGTCAAAACAACACACATGGACATCAAAGTGTCGGGTACCGAATTCAATGTGAAGGCTTATTCCGACGAAAAGTGGGTGCAGACAACATTAGTGCAAGGCAAGGTTACCGTCTTTTCTGGTCCTAACCGAACCGTACAACATCGATTGGAAGCGGAACAACAGGCGGAGTTGGATCTGGAAAAAGGGAAATTGGACATAAAACGGGTGAATGTTGCTCCGTTTATAGCCTGGAAAGAGGGGCAATTTGTATTTGAGGGCAATCATTTGGAGGAAATCATGAGCGTATTGGGGAAATGGTATGATTTCAATGTGATTTATCGGGAGGAATGGATTAAAAATATAGAGTTTGCCGGTAAATTAAATCGTAGTGGCTCAATCGAACCAATATTGGATGTCATCCGCTCTACCCATAAACTCCATGTCGATATTCAAGGGAAAACAATCGTGTTTAATGCAAAATAAATCAAGTAATCAAACCAAACTACCATGAAAGAAAGTCAAACAACTCCGCCTTGGAAGATGCGAAGCAGAAAAATTCTAAGGGTTATGAAATTATGTGTATGTTTTTTGTTGTGTACTGTTATTCAGGTTTCAGCACGGGCAAATGCACAAAATGAAAAAATGGCTTTAGAAATGCATGATGCTTCTTTGAAAAATGTATTATGGACATTAGAAAAGAAAACCGGAATGGTTTTTTTCTATAGTGTGAAAGACATTGAGCAGGTGGCCGGCATTGATGTTAATGCAAAGAACAAAACGCTGTCCGAGATTCTGACGCAAGTGTTGCAGGATACGGATTTAACTTATGAGATTACCCATAACACCGTCGTGCTTCGTAAAAAAGAAGCAGGCGTCACTGCAGTTCCCCAAACCCGGCAAAACGAAGTGACTGGAAAAGTAGTCGATTCCTCCGGAGAACCTCTTCCGGGCGTCACGGTCATGCTGAAAGGGACCCAATTGGGGGTCACTACAGATTCGGAAGGAAATTTTAAAATGACTTTACCTCAATCGAATGTCGTTTTGATATTTTCTTTTATCGGTATGGAGACACAAGAAGTGACTGTCGATGGGAAAAAGGAATTAAAAATTGTGATGAAAGAATCCGTTGAAACCATAGAGGAGGTGGTGGTCACCGGTATTTTCAACCGCAAAAAAGACAGTTTTACCGGAGCTTCCGCAACTTTTAACGGGGAACAGTTGAGATCAGTGGGTACACAAAATGTTATCGCCAGCTTAAAAACACTTGATCCTTCGTTTAATGTATTGGAAAACAACGAATTCGGCTCAGACCCCAATAAACTGCCCGACATTGAAATCCGGGGTAAGTCCAGCTTGCTCAGCACCCGGGATGAATTGAGCGAAGATCCGAATCAGCCTTTGTTTATTCTGGATGGTTTTGAATCCTCTTTGGAGGCCATTTATAATTTGGACATGACACGCGTAGCTTCTATCACCATTTTGAAAGACGCTGCTTCAACAGCCATCTATGGCTCGAAGGCTTCTAACGGAGTGGTTGTTGTAGAAACGCTTCGTCCCAAATCAGGTAAATTGAATTTGTCGTACAATGGAACGGCAAATGTGTCCTGGGCCGATTTGAACAGTTATAATCTGATGAATGCCAGTGAAAAATTACGTTTTGAAGATTTAGTGGGTCGGTATAATGAATCGAATAACGTCATCAAAGAAATCGAATTAAAAAAATCTTACAATAATAAATTGGCCGATATTGCCCGTGGCGTAGACACCTATTGGTTGTCCGAACCTCTGCGTGTCGGCGTGAATCATAGGCATTCCTTATATGTGGATGGTGGAGAAGGTGCATTTATGTTTGGCATAGGGCTGTCATATAACGGGATTACAGGTGTAATGAAAGAATCCAAACGGGATAATATCAGTGGAAACATCGACTTGACTTACCGGTTGAAGAAATTCCAGTTTATGAACAAGTTCGATATGAACAATACGGACAGTAAAGATCCGATTGTCGATTTCTCCCAGTATGCTGCAGCCAACCCTTATTATACGAAATACAATGAGGCAGGCGAAGTGGAAAAATGGCTGGAACATACGGAGTATATCAAAGCTGCCAATCCGCTTTACAATGCTGCGCAGAACAGCTATAACAAAGGAGGCAATTTATCTTGGTCGGACAAATTTATTGTGGAATATTCTCCGCTACCAGTGTTAAAATTGCGGGCTCGTTTCGGTTTTACGCATCAAAATACCAAGGCCGAAGCCTTCTGGTCTCCTTTGGATACCCGTTTTGCCGAAACGGATTTCTCCGAACGGGGTTCGTATGGTTACACAGGGACGCAAAGCAACAAATATGAAGGAGAACTAACTGTTACTTATGCCAAGGTATTAAAAGATATACATCAATTCAATGTTGTATTGGGAGGTTATCTTTCTGCTTTAGAGACAAAATCCCAAGGCTATTCGGCCATCGGTTTTCCAGTAGGGGATTTCACGCTGCCTTCTTTTGCCAATGGCTATCCGGATGGGGGAACACCTTCATACAATAAAAGCACAACGCGTTCGTTGAGCGGATATTTGATTGGAAATTACGCTTACGACAACCGCTATCTGTTGGATTTCAGCTATCGGGTCAACGGTTCGTCAGTGTTCGGAACCAATAAACACTATATCGGTACGTGGGCTGTCGGTTTGGCCTGGAATTTACATCATGAAAAATTCATTTCCGATAATTTTGAGGGAATCTCTATGTTGAAATTACGGGCGTCAATCGGTAATCCGGGAAACCAGAATTTCTCTTCCTCGGCCACCATTACTACTTTCCGTTATAATTTCAATTCCTTCAACTATTTTGGTATGACCACCTCCCTGGCGCAGTTGGGGAATCCCAATCTGGAGTGGCAGACGACCTTAGACAAAAATATCGGTTTTGATATCACGATTTTAAACAACCGCCTGACCCTGACCGGAGATTATTATTACAAAACAACCGATCCTCTGTTGATCGCTATTTCAATGCCCCCATCTTCAGGAGCAACTGACAATATCATTTATAAGAATTTCGGAAAACAAACCTCCCAAGGTTTTACGGCATCGGCTACGTATTATATCATACGCAAAATGGGCGAACGTTTTTGGTGGTCGGTACGAGGCAATCTGCGTCACGGTACCAATGAGTTATCCGGTATCGGAAATCGTTTAGAAATGTATAATTCGCAGGAACGTGAGGGAGAAAACAAATCTACGAAACGCTACTATGACGGGGCCGATCCCGATGATATTTGGGCTGTTCGCTCGGCAGGAATCGATCCCGCAACCGGACGTGAGCTGTTTATTAAGAAAAATGGCGAATTGACTTATGATTTTTCGTATGACGACGAAGTGGTGGTGGCCAACAGCCGTCCGAAAATTGAAGGGGTATTAGGGACAAATTTCTCCTGGAAGGGTTTCTCCTGTAATCTGGATTTCCGTTACCGGGTTGGCGGCCATTCGTTCAATTCC
>JAETOX010000199.1 GCA_021771575.1 Bacteroides sp.
GACGCATAGTCCAACGAGTATCGAATGGCAGAGGTGCATGAGAAGAAATCCCATATGCAGTAAAGCCGGCTACAATCGCCGACTTTACAAAATCCTCCATGGGAGCTTTCCCATCACAGAAATTACAATGACTATGAAAATTAGTCAGATTCATCATTTACATCCTTTCGGGCATCCCGATTCCTAACATGCCCATAGCACTTTTAATTGCTTTTCCACATTGTTCGGCCAGCAGGAGACGGAAATTTTTTACCTCGGCATCTTCTTCTTTCAGGATTGAAAAATCGTGATAAAACTGATTGAATTCTTTTGCCAAATCGTAAGAATAATTGGCCAATAATGCCGGACTGTAAGTCTCACCGGCTTCCCGGACAACATCCGGTAATTTAGCCAGCAATTTAATCAGATTCTGCTCTTTCTCGGAAAGCGAAATATGAATATCCGCTGGACGAGGCATCGCCCCTGTTGCTTCGGCTTTTCTCAATACCGATTGAATCCGGGCGTACGTATATTGAATAAAAGGTCCCGTATTTCCATTAAAATCGATAGATTCCTTGGGATTAAACATCATCGTTTTTTTCGGATCTACCTTCAAAATAAAATATTTTAGGGCTCCGAGAGCCACTTTCCGGTATACATCCTCAGCTTCTTCTTCCGAATAGCCTTCCAATTTACCTAACTCTTTGGAAGTTTCGCGGGCGGTCTGGATCATTTCAGCCATCAGATCATCAGCATCAACCACAGTTCCTTCGCGGGATTTCATTTTTCCTTCCGGCAATTCCACCATACCGTATGAAAGATGATGAATCTTTTCAGCCCAAGGAAAACCCAGTTTTCCACAAATCAAAGAGAGTACCTGAAAATGATAGTTTTGCTCATTTCCAACGACATAGATCATTTCGTCCATATCGTATTCATTGAAACGCTCATAAGCTGTTCCGATATCTTGGGTCATATAAACAGAAGTTCCGTCATCCCGCAACAATAGTTTATGATCCAATCCGTCCCCGGTAAGATCGGCCCAGACGCTTCCGCTATCTTTGCGGTATAAAACACCATCGGCCAGACCTTTCAGTACAATATCACGTCCCTGTTTATATGTCTGCGACTCGAAATATACTTTGTCGAAACCGACTCCCATCAGCTTATAGGTTTCGTCAAATCCTTTCAACACCCAATCATTCATTTTTCTCCAGAGGGCAACGGTTTCTTCATCTCCGGCCTCCCATTTCCGCAGCATATCCTGAGCTTCCAGCAAGATGGGCGCCTTTTTCTTCGCCTCTTCTTCATCCATCCCCTCTTTTTCCATCAACTGTTTAATCTCGGCTTTATATTCCTTATCGAAACGTACATAGTAATCGCCCACAAAATGGTCTCCCTTCGTTCCGGTAGATTCCGGAGTAGCTCCGTCGGCAAATTTTTTCCAAGCGATCATACTCTTACAAATATGGATGCCCCGGTCATTTACCAGATTTACCATTTTCACCTCATGTCCGTTCGCTTTCTGAATTTCGGATACCGACCACCCCAACAGGTTATTACGGATATGTCCCAGATGTAAAGGTTTGTTGGTATTCGGTGAAGAATACTCGATCATATAGGAATGCCCGCTTTTTTCATGCACATAGCCATATTCCGGATCCCGGGCCACTTCATTCAAGACCTCCAGCCAGTAAGCCGCAGCGATTTCTATATTGAGGAAACCTTTTACTACGTTATAATCCTTTATTTCATCGATATGTTCTTTCAGATACTCTCCCAGCTGTTTTCCGGTTTCTTCCGGTGATTTTCTGGAAAAACGCGTAAACGGAAATACAACGACTGTTAAATCACCGGCAAATTCTTTGCGGGTAGCCTGCAATTGTATTTTCTCGGCTTCTACCTCTGCACCATAACACTGTTTCACAGCTTCAATGACCTTCGAGGTCAACAGACTTTCTATGCTCATATAGGATTGTTATTAATTTTCAGTAAGTGCAAAAATACAATTATTTGACGAAAGATAGAAATATGAACCGGAGAAAGCCTTTTCGGAATACCATTTTGTAAAAAATAAACATTTTTATACCTTTGGACATTCAAAAAAAGGATATTTTCAATCATCATTCAATTACAAACTAGAATTCGTTATGGAAGAAATTTTCGGTACAAAATCTCTCTCTTTCGATGTTTTTTCAAATAAAATCATCGAACTGGCAACTTCGTTGGGTTCCAAATTACTGGCAGCTTTAGTCGTTTTCATCATAGGCCGCTGGATTATCAAGAAACTAAATCGTTTACTGGCAACCATCCTGGAGAAAAGACAAGTAGAAGCTTCTTTAGCGTCTTTTTCCAAAAGCTTAGTCGGGATTACCCTTAATTTCCTATTGATTATTATTATTATCAGTGTTTTAGGCATTGAAACAAGTTCCTTCATCGCCTTGTTTGCATCCGCTGGTGTGGCTATCGGTATGGCGTTGAGCGGCACATTACAAAATTTTGCAGGCGGAGTAATGATCTTACTGTTCAAGCCCTTCAAAGTAGGAGATTTTATTGAGGCTCAAGGACAATCCGGCACGGTAAAGGAAATCCAGATTTTCAATACCATTATGACTACCCCTGATAACAAAATCATCATCATTCCAAATGGAGGTTTATCTACAGGAATTATGAAAAATTACTCTAAGGAAACCATGCGGCGTGTAGACTGGGAATTCGGAATCGGCTATGGAGATAATTATGATAAAGCCAAAATCGTGCTTACGCGTTTATTGGAAGAAGATGCCCGCATATTAAAGGATCCTGCTTATTTTATCGCTCTGACTTCTCTTGGAGAGAGCTCGGTCAATATAGTTGTCCGCGCTTGGGTAAACGCTGAAAATTACTGGAGCGTTTATTTCGATATGAATGAAAAGGTATACAAAATCTTCGCACAGGAACAACTCAACATTCCTTTCCCGCAAATGGATGTTCATGTTCATCAAAAATAAAAAAGCAAGATCATTCTTATCGGATAAAGAAATGGTTTCCCGAACCAGTTTGCAGGTTCTTGGGAAACCATTTCTTCTTTTATTGAACTTTTTTCTGCTCTTTCCGTTAATACTTAATAATTTCAAAATCATTAAGTATGGAAACAACAGAAATTTACACTTCAACAAACAGATACTGGTGGTTGATGCTCATCATCGGTATTCTTTCTATTCTTTGCGGTATATGGGTTTTCAGGAACCCGGCAGAATCTTACTTTGCATTAGCCGTTTATTTCAGTATTATGTTTATTTTTTACGGTATCGGTGAAATTGTCAATGCCTTTGCCGGGACACGTTATCGCAACTGGGGCTGGGGGCTGGCAGTAGGTATACTGGATCTGGTCATCGGTGTCCTTTTACTGGGAAACCTGGACTGGGCCGCCGATCTTCTTCCCTATATTGTTGGTTTTATTCTCATGTTTGTCGGAATCGGTTTTATCGGCCAATCCAGTCAACTTCAGGCATTACGAATCCGGAATTGGGGTTGGCTACTGGCTGGAGGCATCCTGACTTTAATTTTTGCCTTCCTGATCATTTTTCATCCACTTTTCGGAGTATTCAACATTATTGTATGGACCGGCCTCGCTTTTATATTCGGTGGTATATCGGCCATTTTCTATTCTTTCAATCTGAAAGGTACAAGATAAAAATATAATGATCCCCGGTTTCCCCTTTCAGGTGGAAGTGGAAACCGGAGTTCCTCGGCTAACCCAAGCGTCGTTTTCCCGCCTAAAGTAAATAGTGTCCCAAAAAAGAAATGAACGCCCCTACGATAAGAGAAACCCACAATAACGGAAAAGTACAACGCGAACTCCCTCTTCCGGAAGAAATGGCCAAAGGCAAGGTTAACGCCAAAGAAATAATCATCCCTTTCCACCACCATGGTGCCCAAGGTAAATTGAAATGAAAGATGATATAAGGCATCATAAAAAATAAAACAAAGGCTGACAATAAGCTGTATTTATCGGCCTTTTTCCGAAGAAGCGGTAAAATCCCGATGAAAGCGGCCACCAGTCCTATTAAAATAATGGTTAAATAAGTTTTCATGTTTTCCATACCA
>JAETOX010000200.1 GCA_021771575.1 Bacteroides sp.
TTTCGTACCCGCAGCTTCCAAAACATCATACGTATTGATTCCGATACGGCTGAAAATAATAGACAGCTCGTTCATCAAAGCGATATTCACGTCACGTTGGGTATTTTCGATGATTTTGGCAGCTTCGGCCACTTTGATATCGGGTGCACGGTGTACTCCCGGCTTCACGATCAGTTCGTAAACTCCGGCTATAGTCTCCAGGGCTTCCGGATCACAGCCGGAAACAATCTTTACCGTGTTTGAGAGAGTGTTGATTTTATCTCCAGGATTGATCCGTTCGGGGGAATAACCAAATTTAAAATCCACACCCGCTTTCAGACCAGATACCTCTTCCAGGACAGGGAGGCAATCTTCTTCCGTACAGCCGGGATAAACAGTGGATTCATATACGACATAATCCCCTCTTGTCCACACTTTCGCCACAGAACGTGTCGCTCCCAGCAAAGGAGCCAGATCCGGTTGGTTATGAGCGTCTATCGGTGTTGGAACAGCAATGATAAAAAAGGAAGCTTTTTGCAGCTCATGGATTGATGAGGTAAATTCGATATCGGTATTTTCAAAAGCCTCCGGGCCTAACTCTTTACAAGGATCTATGCCCTGACGCATCAGGGACAGACGGTATTCGTCGATATCGAAACCGATTACAGAAAGCTTTCTGGCAAATTCAAGTGCCAGGGGTAAACCGACATACCCCAAGCCGACTAAAGCTAATACAGCTTCTTTATGAACTAATTTATTATACAAAACAAAAAAATTATTCACATAAAACAAAAAGGAAGAAACAAACGGGGAAACGGATCGAGATTATAACCTAGAAACTTTCCCATCTTTCAACCGATATTTTTCATGGCTTTCCGGACATTCCGCCATTCCTTCCGCATCAAAACGAAGCCGGTGGCCAAACCGGCTCATCCAGCCTGTCTGACGGGCAGGATTGCCCACCAGTAAAGCATAAGCCGGAACATCCTTCGTCACCACGGCACCTGCACCGATAAAAGCATACTCGCCGATATCATGCCCACAGACAATTGTTGCGTTCGCACCGATCGTCGCCCCAAGTCCTACACTGGTGCCGGCATATTGCGACTTTCTGTTCACCGCACTGCGGGGGTTCAGGACATTCGTAAAGACACAGGAAGGACCCAGAAAAACATCATCTTCACAGGTGACGCCCGTGTAAACAGACACATTATTCTGTACCTTTACATTATTCCCCAGAATAACCCCGGGAGAGATCACTACATTCTGGCCGATATTGCAGTTGACACCTATCACACAACCTGACATTATATGACTGAAATGCCAGATTTTAGTCCCTTCCCCGATCTGACAATCCGAATCGATAACAGCGGTTTCGTGGGCAAAATAATACTGTTCCATAGTTTAAAGTTTATAAAATTCCTGTATTCTGCCGATCACCATATCCTGCAGGGAAGGGGTCAGTTCGGTATGGACTGGCAGGGAAAGCACTGAGTCAGACAGCTGCACAGCCGTAGGCAACTCTCCCACAACACGGGATATCGGTTGAAAAGCCTGTTGACGATGCAAAGGCAACGGATAATATATCATCGCCGGGATACCCCTTTCTTCCAGGAATTTCTTTAATGCCTCCCGTTTGTTATCCAATACTTTCAACGTGTATTGGTGATAGACATGAGTTGAAAACGGCATTTCATCCGGAGGGACGATCCCCGGAAGATCTTTTAAATAAGTGGTGTAATAGCGGGCTGCGGTATACCGCGCAGCATTATATTCATCCAAATGACGTAGCTTAACATCCAGAACAGCAGCCTGAATGGTATCCAAACGGGAATTGCAACCTATCACGGCATGGTGGTATTTTACCTGTTGCCCGTGATTGGCAAGTATCCGGATTTTTTCAGCCAGTCCGTCATCGGCGGTCATCAGCGCTCCCCCATCTCCGTAACAGCCCAGGTTCTTGGAAGGGAAAAAAGAAGTACAGCCGATCGTACCCATGGTCCCGGTTCTCTTTTTCGAACCGTCGGCGAAAGTGTATTCTGCACCGATAGACTGGGCATTGTCCTCTATAACATACAAACCATGTGCGGCGGAAAACTCCAGGATCGGTTCCATATCACAGCTCTGGCCGAACAAATGTACCGGAACAATCGCCCGGGTTTTAGGGGTCAGCGCACTTGCCAGGTGTTCTGCCGTCATATTGAAAGAAGCATAATCCACATCTACCATAACTGGCGTGTAGCCGAGCAAACCGATAACTTCCGCTGTGGCCGCGTAGGTAAAAGCAGGAACAATTATTTCATCCCCTGCCTGAAGCCCGAGAGCCATCAAAGCGATTTGCAGGGCATCCGTTCCGTTCCCGCAGGGAATAACATGTTTCACCCCACAATAATCTGCCAGATGACCGGCAAATTCTCTTACTTTAGGACCGTTGATGAAAGCCGATGTGTCCAAAACTTTCTGAATCTCCGTATTTATCTCTTCCCGGAGTTTCTGATATTGACTTTGCAGGTCGACCATCTGTAGTTTCATGCTGTAAAACCGAAGAAGTTAAAAAACCGAAAAGGGATGGGAGGTCAGCGGCAGAGTCGACAGCGGATGGTAGTCGCCTTGCAGGCCAACGGGCTTTGCATGGCGGATATCATATACAATGCCTATGCAATTGCGAACGTCATCCAATCCGAAACCTGCTCCGGATAGGATATGTTTGTAGCTTTCGGTATGCAGTTCCGTAAAACCATCACTGAATTCAAATTCTTCCCCTTCGATACGGATGGAACGGAAGGTCCGCTTTTCCCCTGCACAAGCCGGAAGGGTGGAGCCATCGATGCTCAGAAAATAGCGTACCCGGGCTTTTTCCAAACCCAGAAAACCGGACACCCGGTCGTGACTTTTGACGTGGACAATGTTTTCTTTTACCGGACCGAAGATCCAGGTCAGCATATCATAGAAATGTATTCCGATATTGGTCGCGATTCCGCCACTTTTGGAGATATCTCCTTTCCAGCTGGCATAATACCAATTCCCGCGGGAGGTGATGTAGGTGAGATCGACATCGTAAACTTTCCCGCCAGGGCCTGCGTCAATCCGTTTTTTGAGGGCCTGGATTGAAGGATGCAGGCGAAGCTGGAGGATGTTGTTGATTTTATGACCGGTTTCTTTTTCGACCTCAGCTAAGGCATCAATATTCCACGGATTCAATACCAGGGGTTTTTCGCAAATCACGTCGGCTCCCAGGCGCAGACCGTAGCGGATGTGGGCATCGTGTAAATAGTTGGGGGTACATATCGAGACGATATCTACCTGTTGGGCGGAACCTTTCAATCTAGAACAGTGCCGGTCGAACAGTTCTATTTCGGTAAAAAAGGAAGTGGAGGGGAAAAAATTGTCCAGCATACCGACACTGTCGGATTTGTCGTAAGCAGCAACAAGGCGGTTACCCGTATCTTTGATGGCACGCAGATGACGGGGAGCTATATAGCCTGCCGCACCGATTAATGCAAAGTTTTTCATATCAATCACTTGAAATGAGAGGGGAAATGCATGATTTAAATAGTCATCTTATAATATTTTTTGAATTGTTTTTCTTCTATTAATTATCATAAAATCAGCATTCTTCTCTCTTTTCGTTTCTTTATCCCAAAATTATTATTACAATCTTAATCGTTTGCTTTTTTAACAAAAACTATTTGAGTTTTAGCTTTGTTATATGCGGACAAATATACATATTATCTAATAACACACAAAATAATACTCGCCTTCATCTCACTCTTGCATATCAAGACACATTTTGCTTAACATGACGAAATTTTGTGCAGCATATATCCATCGCCTGCGCAGCGAATTCGGGGTTTAAGGAATAAAACCTATCTAGAAAGCTCCTACCAATAGGGACCCAATACTAACCCAATAGGGACCCAATAGGTCAGCTCTCAGTTATTCAGTTGGTATTGGGGGCCTATTGGGGTCCTATTGGTAGGAGCTTTCTATAGATTTTAGGTATTGTTTAC
>JAETOX010000201.1 GCA_021771575.1 Bacteroides sp.
ATCTCTTCTGGGGTTAAACTGTTTTCTTGCTCCATAATTTGTCAGCAGTTAAGTGTTCACATATCAATGTGATACATTTTTGTTTCCTACCGTTTCCTTCTTGGCTTTAAAACAAAGCCGATAAAATACGATGGTTTCTGTGTTCCATTGAATTCACGAAAATAGTCAATTTATCCGAGAAAGACAAATTTTCGGATTTACCTTTCCATTTCAATTTGTGTATTCGGCGGAAAGCTTTTATCTTTGAATCATGAAACCGGCCGGAGGTTATTATAAAGCCGGGTGAGTGGAAGATGATTAAAAAAATACAGGATGGGGTCTTATTTATTTTATGGCTTACTTTGGTTTTGCGGTTTACTGCCGTTGAGAATACTGTATGTTTTTTCGGATTTCAATTATTTTATCATTTACTATATACTAAGGTATAGACGAAAGGTGGTGAGAAGAAATCTGGAACGTTCTTTTCCAAAGAAATCCTTGGCCGAAATCGTCCGGATCGAGAAACGTTTTTATCGGCATTTATGCGATTTGTTTGTTGAGATGTACCGCATGTGGCATATGTCGGAAGAAGAGATCCGCCAGCGTTGTGTTTTTACCAACCCAGAAGTCATCCGTCATTATTTTGATCAGGGGAAAAGTGTGATTGGTGTTTTGGGACATTACGGGAATTGGGAATGGATGTCTTCCTTCAGTCTGTGGATGCCTGAAGATATCGATTTTTTTACTTTATATAAACCTTTGCACAATCGGATGACAGATCGGTGGATGATACGCTTACGTTCTCGTTTTAAAGCGCAACCGATACCTAAAAATGATATTTTGCGTAAGGTTGTAGCTAGTCGGAGAGAAGGACGTTTGTTTTTGGCTGGTTTTATCGGTGATCAGACCCCTAATAAGGCGAATCTCCATTTTTGGACTACTTTTTTGAATCAGGATACACCTGTATTGATAGGAACCGAAAAGATAGCGCGTAAGTTTGGTTTACCTGTTATTTCGTTGCGTATGCGCAAGGTGAAACGGGGATTTTATGAAGTAGATTTTGTTGACATTTGTGCCGAACCGGAGAAATTACCGCCAGGAGAACTGACGATCCGGCATACCCGTTTATTGGAACAATACATCCGTGAGGTGCCCGAACTGTGGCTCTGGTCACACCGGCGTTGGAAGCATGTTCGGCAACAGCAGACTTCAGAGCAACAAGAAATAGAGAAAACTGACAATTAAAAAATGGGATATATGGCCAGAGTTGCAGTTATCATATTGAATTGGAACGGAGCAAAATTATTGCAGGAGTTTTTGCCTTCTGTCATTGCCCATACAAATATGGGATTGGGGCGGATTGTGGTGGCCGATAATGCTTCTACTGATGCTTCTTTGGAACTGCTGAGATCGGAATTCCCTATGGTGGATGTAATGTGCTTCGATCGAAATTATGGTTTTGCCGGAGGATACAACCGGGCTATTGCTGCCGTAGAGGAAGAGATCGTTGTTCTACTGAACAGTGATGTTGAAGTGGTATCGGGGTGGTTGGAGCCTTTGGTTGGACTGTTGGACCGGGAGCCACTGCTGGCAGCTGTCCAGCCTAAGATCAAAGCATACCGCCAAAAGTCTGATTTTGAATATGCGGGGGCTTGTGGTGGTTTTATCGATCATCTCGGTTTTCCTTTTTGTCGGGGACGCATACTGGATGTGACCGAAACCGACCGGGGACAATACGACGATATCTGTGAAGTATTCTGGTGTAGTGGTGCGGCTCTGTGTATCCGGAAAGAGATCTATCTGCAAATGGGTGGTTTGGACGAACGTTTTTTTGCTCACATGGAAGAGATCGATCTATGCTGGAGAATCCGCAATGCCGGATGGTATTTGAAAGTACAGCCGGCATCGGTAGTTTATCATCTCGGTGGAGGGTCTTTGCCGATGAATCATCCGCGAAAACTTTTCCTGAATTATCGGAATAATCTCCTGATGTTATATAAAAATTTAAGTCGCCGGAGCTGGAGAAAACTGCGTTGGCAAAGATGGTGCTTGGATATGGCTGCTGCCGTTCTATTTTTATTGAAGGGTGAACCGGCGAATAGTAAATCCGTTTTTCAGGCATACCGGGAGTTTCGGGAAATGAAATCTTCGTATTCTTCGTTTCAGAAAGAACGTAAAGATCCCTGTATATTCCAGGGAAGTATCCTGTTTAAATTTTATTTTGGAAGAGTACATTGTTTTTCCCGGTTGTGGAAATAAACCTTTTGTTCGGATATTTGTCTATAGGATAAATGCCAGTGAAAAAGAAAAATGGATTTTATTAAAGACGAGGATATCATTCGGTTGTTTCATACAGACCATAAGGAACAGGAAGCCTTTCGGTTGTTGGTTGACAAATACAAAGAGCGTTTGTATTGGCATGTCCGGAAAATTGTGATTGATCATGCCGATACCGATGATATTTTGCAGAATGTGTTTGTTAAAATCTGGCAGGGACTGAAAGAGTTTCGTTATGAATCGAAGTTGTATACGTGGATGTATCGGATCGCAACCAATGAGTCCCTGAACTTTTTAAGTGAGAAAAGCCGGAAAGTATATGGGAATAGTGATGCCATTTCCGATTATCTGGAGAATACACTGGAAGGCGATGTTTATTTTAGTGGAGATTCTATTCAGAAAGAATTGCAGCGGGCGATTCTGACCTTGTCCGATCGGCAAAGGTTGATATTTAATATGAAGTATTTCGAAGATATGTCCTATGATGATATGGCTGAAGTTTTGAATGTAGCGGTAGGGACTCTGAAAGCTACCTATCACCATGCGGTGAAGAAAATCGAAGAAAGTCTTAAAATTGTGGATACTTTAAATTGACGGGGTTATGGAGAATTTTGACGATAAGTATAAAAAGAGAAATCCGTTTACCGTACCGGAAGGATATTTCGAGGGATTGACCGGCCGGATCATGGATCGGCTGGAAGAACAAAGAAAACCACGAAAGATGAAATTTCTTCAGCGAATAAAGCCTTATCTGGGGCTTGTGGCTATCTTTCTGTTAGCTTTATTGGTGATACAGGCTATTTATCCGTTGACACTGGACAAAGAACGGTCATTACAAAAAGAAAGAGAAAGTCAGGTCGCTTTATCCTCCGAGGGAGAAGAAGATATTTTTGACAGCGGGTTTAATCCGACTAGTGAGGAAATTATCGAATACCTGGCTTCGGAGGTAGATAGTTATGAACTGATTTATGCTGAGAATTATTAAAGCCTACAGGTAAAAAAGAGAAAAATGAAGAATATTATTATTGTCATCGGTTTATTGTTGGTGGGTGTAAGTACTTTTGCTCAGGGAAAGTTGACAGATGAAAAGCGAAAAGAATTCGAGGCTCAGAAAGTTGCTTTTTTTACTCAACAACTGGATTTATCCCCTGATGAAGCTGCTGTGTTCTGGCCATTATATAATGAGATGCAAAAGAAAATGCGTACTCTCGAAGAGGGGTTGCGGAAACAACGTGGAGAAATGTGTGTTAAAAAAGGAGTGAAGCAGGAAGAGTATAAAAAAGCGATAGAAAAAATGTTGGCTACCGAAAAAGAAATGCAGGTGATAAAAGAAGCTTATTATCAAAAAATGTTGACCAAGATACCTGCTTCTAAGATATGGCGATTGGACGAAGCTGAACATAAATTTCACCGCCAATTGTTTGATAAGTTGAGGCGTGAATCCTGTTCGAAGAAATAATCGTTAAAAAATTGCGGTAAAAGTTTGGTGGTTTATCAAAAAGCACTACTTTTGTGATCGCAATTCAGCACGAACATCAAGGAGAGATGGGTGAGTGGCTGAAACCAACAGTTTGCTAAACTGTCGTACGGGTTACTGTACCGGGGGTTCGAATCCCCCTCTCTCCGCAGAGATAAATATAAAAAAGAAAAGTTGGAATGGTCTTCCAGCTTTTTTTTATTATCGGATTCGAACTAATGGGGCGGAAAGAGGAT
>JAETOX010000202.1 GCA_021771575.1 Bacteroides sp.
CGCATCGTATTCGTTCACCTCCATACGGCCGGTCTGGTCGAAAGTGCAGAAAACACTACCGTCGGCATTGTAGGAGGTGGCCTGGAAAGGTACGCCGGCAGGTAATAAAGCCAAATAATCGACAATTTCGCTGAAGGAAGGAAAGAGTACTTTTATCTGACTTACCCCTTCAAAAGACGACAAATCCAAATCGGTCCATTTCAAAGTTTCCCCCGAGGAGGCAACAGACTTTACGATCTCATACGAAACGCCCCCGGAATGATGTATCTCCCAAATGAATTCCAGATACTCCGACTGACACAAAAAATACAGGCGTAAAGGATTAGTTCCTCCCTGAAAATCGAGAGAAGTTCCCCATCCTATATTCGTAAAATCCAATGCAACTTTGCCTATCTCCCAAAAGAAAGGATCGGAAAAGGAATCAGAAAAAATCCCTTGACCAATGAGCGTGAACGTATCTTCGAGAGATAAAAAATCCTGCTCTGGTAACCATTTCTCAAATAGAGAAGAATAAATATCATAGAAAATATAAAAATCATTCGGATGAGATTTCAGACTATCACATAAAGATAATAATTCTCTGGAAGCTTCCCTCTCGTTTAGAGCAACAATTTCCACCAACCGAAAATATTGCCGCTGGCGGGGCAAAGAGAGTAAATACAAAAACTCTTCGCTTGTTTCTTTTTCCCGTACCGCCAATGCAGCCGGATAAAAACGCCGGAAACCACTATGATAAATAAAATAATCATAACGTTCCCATGCAGATTTCATCTCAACCAGATAAGGATGCAAATCTACTGCCGACACTTCATTTTTCCGGCCAGAAGAAACTTCCAAAATTATCCTTTCTGTATTCGGTTCGTGCCAAAAGGTCGTTTCAGACGCCCTGTTCCAATGCCTTGACTGCAGGAAAAGGTCCTGATTCCAATAGTAATCATTCTCCTCCTCCAAGGTATAGTTTGATTGGCCATAGGTGAAAACCGAAGGTGCCTGTGTATCCATCTGATAGGCGGAAGGTTGTTGAGGCGCGTAACTATAACGGGCTTTCGCCCCTACCCCCTGACGCATTCTTCCGGCAACCGTCGTATAAACGTTTACCGTCTCCGTCAGCAGGCTGTCATTTTTCAGGTAGGCCTGTTTCACCGGCAACGATAACATGTTGGCCGCCACCAAACGGGCTATAGAGGTATCGGCCGTAACACCCATTTCCGTCACCCGCGTTGTCGTCTCCGTATAGCGATCCCCGCAGGCATCCGTCCGCACAACACGGGTAGGACGAACACTCCCCGCAAGATTGTCGTAGAAATATTCCGTTGTACAGAACAGTTCGCCCTCCGAATCCGAAGAAGCATAACGGTATTCTTTTTGGGATTTAAGCAACGTCTTGCCACCGTAATAAAGCGTATAACTCACCTCGAAAGATTGCCGGGTTGTCCGGGGCTTGATGTTAGGGAGGTATACATCTCTATAGGGACTCAGAGTATAAGTGTCTCCATAGTCTTGATAAATCTGTATAATCGGCTGGTTTCGGTAATAGTCTGCCAAATATTTAATATCCATGTAATTCTCGTCAGCCTTCAATTGTGGATACTCCCTCTTATAGGCACAACCTTCCGGACAGGCAGAAAAATAACTTGCATTGAAATTCAAATCAATCTCGGGAAAAAACACAGAAAAATCTGTCTCATAATGGTTATGTACGGAACGTAGCAAATGTCCTTCCTCATCGTATTCCGATACGGAAAGTGGCAGACCTACCAACCAGAAAGGATAGTATGGCTTATCCTCCAAATAAAAAAAAGAAAAAGGGATATGAAACATATACGATTTTTTACCTTGACCGGGACGTATTTCCTCCACCTGCCGGTAGTAAAGTCCGTTATTGCCGGTATTCAGAAAGGCAAGCCCCTTGAATTTCATCCGCGAATGGATTAACTGATCGGAAAATTCAGTGTAATTCAACGTTTCTATATTCGTGATTTGCGAATACACGGGAATGCCGGCAAGAGGATAACGGTACAGAACCGTATCGCCCGAACCGGAAATGCCATCGTGGTAAATCAATGATTTAAGCCGGATTCCACCATAGGGCACAGAATCTGTCAGAAAATCGGGCCCCCGATATAAATAGGGAATACTTTTATTCGGTTCATAATCTATCTGTATTTTTCCGCCATCGGATAAGGTTATCGATTTTAATGACGAAATCCGGGAATATTCGGCATCACCGAAAGACCAATACGAGCTTTCTGGATCTTTACTATTGCGGTAATAACCCCATACATCCGTAACTCCATTCCCTCCGGAAGGTTTGCCGTAATATTCGAAATTCAACGTTCGCACCCTTGTACTGTCATTCCCCGTAAAGGAAAGAGATCTCAAATAATTATTATTTTTCAACTCCACGCCGGAAAAACACTTTCCAGAAACCGCCTCCGATTGCAATGATATCAAACGACAGTCATAACCGTAAGACTCGTAACCAAAACGCAAGACGTTGTCTCCGCAGACAACCTTCCTCAATAAAGGACTACGGACGGTAAGCGACGTACCATTACTTACTTCCCGCTCCGACACTTCTTTCATCTGTTGGAAACTCTCTATAACATAACCCTTGGCTCTCTGGAAGCACAATGCGGCATTCTGAGCATTGTACGAAGATTCTGCGAAATAGGTCTCATACAACTCATTCAATACATTAATCAACTCGTTGGAGGCCGATGAGATATTCCGAAAATTGGCAACTTGTCCCATCACACGGAAATTATTGTTGATGGCCTGAGCCCCCTGTTCGAAATTCGGATTTCTTACCCACTGGCCTGCACGGGTAAATTCGTAAAGCGAATTATTCACCTGCATCTCTATGGAATAATTATTCAAATATCCCATGGCTTGTGAGATGGCAGTATTAAAATCAGCCCGGTAAGGTTCGAAGTCGAAAGTATGTTCCTGCAAATTCCGGCCATAAAAATAATGGGTTGTGTAACCGGTATAAAAATGGCTAAGCTGGATCTTGTTCTGTTTCCCGCTTTGCCAGACATCCGCTAAATAGTGGTAAACCAAGGGTGAACCGTTCACCGGTTCGATGCGACTCAGATACCACGACGAAACATACGTCTGTCCCCGCAAGCCATTAAAGCTGACAGCATCCTCTTTCACAATGTCGGCACTCCACTCTTTCTGACGGTAAATGTAGCGGTTGCCCTCCTCGTCGGTCACCGTCCAGCCATTAATCGTATGAATACCATCTTGTTCGCATTCAATCCGCACATTCGTCCGCTCCAAAGGAAGGGCACAAATCCGCTTGTCGGCATCCAAACCGAGAATAAAGTGAACCGTCTGGCCGTTGAAGACAGCGGTAAAAATATCCGACTCCCCGTCACGCTCATGACGGTTGACACGTTTAAAATCCTCCGTCAAAGAAACGGCATCCGACTGCCGCAGATAATACAGATAACCGTAGAGATTCGTCTCATCGGCTATTCCCCCGCGGATGGTACGCGTCACCACTCCGCCCGTATTCAGCGTCCAGTTGTAACCCACCAATCCCGGCTGGTCCTCCGTTTTTACTCCTTTAGCGGTATAGTCCAACGTTACGGGCAGAGAGAAGCCCCCGTTACCTAAAGTATACAGCGGTACCTTGTAATGGAAAATCCCCGTAGTATAGTCCACTGTCGCATTCTTATCGTCCAGGTAGCCCTGGGCCTGCTGCCCGGGCGCAATATCCTGGGCCGAAGCAATCATCACCAGGCTCGTAAAGAGCCATAAAAAACACATCTTTTTCATAAGCACACATTTTTTAGT
>JAETOX010000203.1 GCA_021771575.1 Bacteroides sp.
CGATCAGTAGCCGACCTGAGAGGGTGATCGGCCACATTGGGACTGAGACACGGCCCAAACTCCTACGGGAGGCAGCAGTGGGGAATATTGCACAATGGGGGAAACCCTGATGCAGCAACGCCGCGTGAAGGATGAAGGTTTTCGGATCGTAAACTTCTATCAACAGGGACGAAACAAATGACGGTACCTGAATAAGAAGCCCCGGCTAACTACGTGCCAGCAGCCGCGGTAATACGTAGGGGGCAAGCGTTATCCGGAATTACTGGGTGTAAAGGGAGCGTAGGCGGCACGTCAAGCCAGATGTGAAAGCCCGGGGCTTAACCCCGTGGATTGCATTTGGAACTGGCGAGCTAGAGTACAGGAGAGGAAAGCGGAATTCCTAGTGTAGCGGTGAAATGCGTAGATATTAGGAAGAACACCAGTGGCGAAGGCGGCTTTCTGGACTGAAACTGACGCTGAGGCTCGAAAGCGTGGGGAGCAAACAGGATTAGATACCCTGGTAGTCCACGCCGTAAACGATGAGTGCTAGGTGTTGGGGAGGAATCCTCGGTGCCGCAGCTAACGCAATAAGCACTCCACCTGGGGAGTACGACCGCAAGGTTGAAACTCAAAGGAATTGACGGGGGCCCGCACAAGCGGTGGAGCATGTGGTTTAATTCGAAGCAACGCGAAGAACCTTACCAAGGCTTGACATCCCGATGACCGGTACAGAGATGTATCTTTTCTTCGGAACATCGGTGACAGGTGGTGCATGGTTGTCGTCAGCTCGTGTCGTGAGATGTTGGGTTAAGTCCCGCAACGAGCGCAACCCCTATTCTTAGTAGCCATCATTCAGTTGGGCACTCTAAGGAGACTGCCGTGGATAACACGGAGGAAGGTGGGGATGACGTCAAATCATCATGCCCCTTATGTCTTGGGCTACACACGTGCTACAATGGCTGGTAACAAAGTGAAGCAGAACGGCGACGTCGAGCAAATCACAAAAACCCAGTCCCAGTTCGGATTGTAGTCTGCAACTCGACTACATGAAGCTGGAATCGCTAGTAATCGCGAATCAGAATGTCGCGGTGAATACGTTCCCGGGCCTTGTACACACCGCCCGTCACACCATGGGAGTTGGAAGCACCCGAAGTCGGTGACCTAACCGTAAGGAAGGAGCCGCCGAAGGTGAAGCCAGTGACTGGGGTGAAGTCGTAACAAGGTAGCCGTATCGGAAGGTGCGGCTGGATCACCTCCTTTCTATGGAGAAAAGCGGAGAAAAAATGGCTTGAAGCTTTAGCGGAACGGACTGCTTGCAGGACGGAATGGTAAAGGATTTCAAGACAGGTTTGCAGAGCGAACACATGAGTATGGCGAAGCGATACGAATGGTTTTTCAAAGCAAGGTTGTAAAAAATATTCATTGTTCGGTTTTGAAGGATCAAACCTTCAAACTAAATAGCAACACACAAAATATCTTCGGTGATGATGCGCCTAGGGGACACACCCGTTCCCATTCCGAACACGACGGTTAAGACCTAGGCGGTCGATGGTACTTGGTGGGCAGCTGCCTGGGAGAGTAGATGGTTGCCGGAATCAATTTGTGGAAGTTTAGCTCAGCTGGGAGAGCATCTGCCTTACAAGCAGAGGGTCACAGGTTCGAGCCCTGTAACTTCCACTTTTATTTTGGAGAAGTACCCAAGTGGTTGAAGGGGATCGCCTGGAAAGCGGTTAGGTCGTTAATAGCGGCGCGAGGGTTCAAATCCCTCCTTCTCCGTCTTACAAATTTATTTCCATTGGCAATTTCCAAGCCAAGGCGGTAACGCGAGTCCGTATCTCGCATGATGATATAACTTCCGGAAATCATACTGATATTCTGGAAACAATAAGCCGATGTGGCTCAATTGGCAGAGCAGCTGACTTGTAATCAGCAGGTTATCGGTTCGAGTCCGATCATCGGCTTTTAATATGGGTCATTAGCTCAGTCGGTAGAGCACTGGACTTTTAATCCAGGTGTCCCGGGTTCGAGTCCCGGATGACTCATTATAATAATCCGAGTATGCTATAAAGGTATATTCGGATTTTTTATATGCTAAAAATAAGAACGCTAAATCTTCATTCTGTTAGTAAATCTAAGGATAAGAAATAGCGTTCTTTTTTTGTGTATTCGCATTTATGGATCTATTTAGTTTTACAATTAACAGCAAAAGGAAAAGTATGGTTGTACGTATTTGTGTACAGCCATTGTTTTATCCACGCCAGAGCCGAGAAAACCCCTTCCTCTATAGGTAGGGGATGAATCGGCGGTTTTTCTGGCGTAAAAATATTTTTTTCATATTCAACAAAACAGTATTTTCAGCATGATATAATATTCTTATGAAAAAGGTTCAAGGAGAATATAATCATAATCCGACACAAAGCATACAAATTCAGAATCTATCCAAATACCGAACAACAGGTGTTACTTGCGAAGACCTTTGGTTCCGTGCGCTTTGTGTATAATTATTTTCTCGGTGTAAAGACAAAACTCTATGAAGAAGAAAAGAAATCTCTGTCCTATACCAAGTGTGCTGCCGAACTGGTTTCCCTCAAAAAAGAAAATCCTTTTTTAAAAGAAGTTGACAGTATTGCCCTGCAGCAATCTTTGCGCCATCTGGATACGGCGTTTCAAAATTTCTTCCGGGATAAGAAAATCGGCTATCCAAAATTCAAATCCAAGAAAAACCACCCTTACTCCTATTCTTCTGTTTGTGTAAATAATAACATTCGTTTAGAGAATGGTGTTTTAGTGTTGCCTAAAATTGGAAAAATTCGTATCAAACAGCATCGTGCTATTCCAGAAAATCATATTTTAAAGTCTGTCACAATCAGTCAGACCCCTTCAGGGAAATACTATGCTTCGATATTGTACGATTGCGAAATAGAAATTTAAACTGTAGAACTGACTAAAGCTATCGGACTTGACTTTTCTATGCGCGATCTGTTTGTATCCTCAGAGGACGATATACAAGTAGATGAACAGTTCCTGCATCATTACCGCCGTTCTCAGGCTAAACTGGCCAGAGAACAGCGTATCCTTTCCCATCGTCAAAAGGGTAGTAACCGTTACTATAAACAGCGTCGAAAAATTGCTCTTCTCCATGAAAAAATTGCTAATCAGCGTAAAGATTATCTCCATAAAGTGTCCCGGCAGATAGCCAATGCCTATGACATCGTTTGTGTAGAGGATCTGAATATGCAGGCGATGTCTCAGACACTGAACTTCGGAAAATCCGTAGACGATAACGGCTGGGGGATGTTTTTGCGTTTTCTGGAATATAAACTGGCTGATTCCGGAAAACTTTTCGTAAAAATTGATAAATGGTATGCCAGCTCCAAAACATGCCGTATCTGCGGCTATATAAATAGGGAGCTTACTTTGCGTGACCGAAATTGGGAATGTCCCGAATGTCATACATTCCATGAGCGCGATAAAAACGCAGCCGTCAACATTAAAAACGAAGGATTGCGTATTGCATTCACATAACATAGAAATTTTAACCGTAGGGCATACGGGGTTAGCTCGGAGATACTGGTATCATTGGATATCTTGACCGAGAAGCCCCCACTTCAAACGCTTCTGGCGTTAAGTGGTGGGAGCATGTCACTTTTGCTGATCCCTTTTTTCTGTAACACTTCTTCGATACACAGGTGAATTTCACCATGTTTTGTATCAATAATTTTTTTCAATTCTTCGCAGGATCTTGTAATGCTGGTGATCGCTTCGTATAATGCTTCTCTTTCAGCGGTTTCTGTCTTTTCGTCTGTGA
>JAETOX010000204.1 GCA_021771575.1 Bacteroides sp.
CCATTTTCGGCACAGCCTTTCCCCTTCTGCTAAATAAAATCAACATCGACCCGGCTTTGGCTACCGGTCCGTTTATCACCTTGACCAACGATATCATCGGTCTGAATATTTATCTCGTCACCGGACGACTTATATTGACAGGATTAAGTTAGCCCCTGAAATACTGCATAATTATTTTTGATTTTTGCATAATTATAAGCTGTAATTATAAGGTAATTAATCCCTTATATGCTACTTTTGTACACAATAAAGAAAACGGATGAAGCGAACAAAACGGACAAGGTAAAAAAGATGAAACGAATGAAAAGGATAAAAAAGGATCAAACAAAGTATTGGGTAGCTCAATTGCTCCACCCGTTTTCCCCCACTTCATCCGTTTTATACGCATAATCGAAAATTCAAAACTATAATTATATGAATCCAATTGTTGAAGTAAATGTTCAGTCAGAAATCGGGAAACTTAATGGAGTGATTTTACATACCCCCGGAGAGGAAGTTGAAAACATGACCCCTGAAAATGCTGAAAGAGCTTTATACAGTGATATTATCAACCTTTCGATCGCCCGGGAGGAATACAAACAAATTTCCGGTGTATTGTCGAAATTAACCAAAACTTACGAGGTAAAGGATTTGTTGTGCAATATCCTGAAAGACGATAAAATCAAACGAGAAGTACTCGACCGAATTGAGCGAATCGAACCCTTTATCGGGGAAGAATCGCCCAAAGGCAGCTTGAAAGAACAACTGCTGGAGGAAAACGCAGAAGATCTATCCCGTTTATTGATCGAAGGAGTGGAAATGGTGAAAGACAACCTAACTAAATTTTTGAGTAAAGATTGGTACGCTCTTCGCCCAATGCATAATTTTTTCTTCACCCGGGATGCTTCGATGAGTATGTATAATGAAGTACTGATCGGACGCATGGCCAATTCTATCCGGGACCGGGAATCCGTAATTATGCAATCGATTTTCGATTTCACTCCGGAATTCAACACCAAAACTCTGACTATTCCACCCGTTGCCGGAGCAAGTCACCGTATCCGCACCATTGAAGGCGGAGATGTATTGATTGCCCGTGACGATATCCTCGTTATTGGAAACGGAGCCCGGACAAGCACTCAGGCTATCGATATGCTGATCTGCGAATTTATGCGAAGAAAGAGTGAGAAAGCACAGCACATCATTGTACAGCAGTTGCCACATGCACCGGAATCTTTCATCCACCTGGATATGGTATTTACTCTCCTTGACCGGGATAAATGTATGGCGTTCGAACCTTTGATCCTTAATCCGGGCGGCTATCAAACCGTACATATTAAAATCCAGAATGGCAAACTGCAAAGTATCCGTTCGGAAAAGAATCTGCTGAGTGCCCTGAAAAAATTAGGCATGGATCTGGAGCCCGTTCTTTGCGGAGGTACAGACGACTGGAATCAGGAACGTGAACAATGGCACAGCGGAGCGAACTTTTTCGCTGTTGGACCGGGACAGGTATTGGGATATGCCCGGAATAACTATACCATGGAAGCTATGAATAACGCGGGATTCGAAATCATCAAAGCCCATGACGTACTGGCTGATAAAGTTCAACTCGACCAATACAACAAATATGTCATTACGATTGAAGGTTCCGAACTTCCCCGTGGTGGTGGCGGTGCCCGTTGTATGACGATGCCCATCAACCGGACAAATCTGTAAATTATTACAAGAGGTTAAAAACGCATACAGCTCCGCCATATGGACTGTATGCGTTTTTTGTTTCTATCAGCCCACCAAGAAGTTCCCAACGTTGTACTTCTAAATGGAGAATAACAATTAATCCATGGCGAGCATGTTAAAATGTTTTTTCTCCATCATGATCGTCTTACTATTACTAACGGTTCAAGCACAAACAGGACAAGGCTCACTTACCAATAAATACAACTTAATACTGACAAATAGGTAGTTATGAAGTACTAACAAAACCAATATTTGCCGATGATCGTTTCGGCAATTCCCCCCCCAAAAAATCGAAGGAAGCTTACAACTGTCACTATTACCTATCCTACCAGAACAAACGCCAGACCTCTTCATCACGGCATGTGGGAGCATTGTATACGAAACAGCAGGGAGCATAGCGCTGTACAGGTGACACTCAACAGAGTCTATGTTGATCTGTTCAGGGCTTCTTCAACTCTTTCGACTTTTTTGACTCTTTCGACTTTTTTCCTACTTTTGCATGTTACATTTTGAGTAAACATGAGTAAAGTAAAATATTATATTGCTAGTTTCCGTTTGCGTACACTTCCGCTGTCTTTATCCGGTATTTTTTTAGGAACCCTATTGGCTAAAGCTGCCGGATATTTTCACTGGCTTCCTTTCCTGCTAGCTGTTGCCACAACACTTAGTTTGCAGATTCTGTCTAACCTGGCCAATGAACTCGGTGACTTACAAAAAGGGACAGACAATGCCAACCGTCTGGGGCCTATCCGGAGTATACAATCTGGTGCTTTATCCCTGTCAGAGTTCAAACGGTTAATTATCCTATTTGTTCTGTTTTCGATAGCTTTCGGTTCTGCTTTAATATACACGGCTTTCGACAGCTTTTTCAGCCGCGATGGAGTCATCATGCTTTTGTTAGGAGGAGCCTCGGTGATAGCAGCGATTAAATATACGGTGGGGAAACATGCTTATGGTTATCGTGGGCTGGGAGATCTTTTTGTTTTTTTGTTTTTCGGTTTATTGAGTGTGGCAGGTTCTTATTTTCTAATGGCCCATGAAATCAATGCTTCTCTGTTTTTACCGGCCAGCGCCATCGGACTGCTTTCAACAGGTGTACTGAACCTTAATAATATGCGGGATATGGATAATGACAGCCATTGCGGAAAACGCACGATTCCTGTCATGCTAGGATACCGGAATGCTAAAATATACCACTTTTGCTTAGTCCTCGGAGCCTGGATTTGCATGCTGGTGTATGTATTTTTAAACTATCATGGACTTAGCAACCTAATGTTCCTAGTTACCCTGCCTTTGTTTATCTTTCATCTGAATAAGGTGGTACAAGGACATGGAAGGTTGCTCGATTCCCAATTGAAAGTCTTGTCGCTTTCTACCCTGGCGTTCGCTTTACTAATCGGTTTTGGCTATTAGGGTTACTTTACACCCACATATAAACTTGCAATACCACCACTCAGTTTTTTCTGTACGGTCTGGCGGAATCCGCACCGCTGAAGGATAGTCAGAAATTCCTGTCCTTGTGGAAACTTCATGACCGATTCGGGTAAATAGGTATAAGCCCCTTTATTACCGGAAATCCAACCGCCCACCACAGGCAAAACATGACGAAAATAAAGTTTGTACAGTTGTTTCATTGGAAAATGTTCAGGCATCGAAAACTCCAGGATAATCACTTTCCCCTGTTTTTTCAATACCCGATGCATTTCTCTCAACCCTACTTCGAGATGTTCAAAATTACGTACCCCAAAAGCTACCGTCACGACATCGAATTCTTCGGAACCGAATTCCAGATGTTCACTGTCTCCTGTACGTAAATCAATATAATCAGTAAGCTCTAATTCCCGGATTTTTTTCTTACCGATTTTCACCATATTCTCCGAGATATCGATTCCCGTTACTTGCCGGACTCCGGCTCGATAAGCAGCAATGGAAAAATCTCCCGTACCACAGGCAACATCCAATAGCCGTCCTT
>JAETOX010000205.1 GCA_021771575.1 Bacteroides sp.
AGAAGCAATTGATAACCAGATTATTGTTTATAAACGAAAAGTTTTGATTGGCAAGGGAAACATTTCACACAAACAAGCAATTGAAAAAGCAGAAAAAGAGTTCAAGATTTTCCATTTACACAAAATTCCGGACAGTGCCGAAAAAATTTCTAACTTCTTTCTCTTTTTGACGTTTCTATTTCAGAAATTCGTTTTCCTGTAATTATTCAGGGACCTATTTGATGGACAAATGTAATAATTATAGCCTATGTTGTCTTTAGCCATTTCTTACAATTTACCCCTGACCGATCCGGTGCTGAAATTTTTGTTGATCCTGATAATTATTTTATCGGCTCCTCTCCTGCTCAACAAATTGAAGATCCCTCATTTGCTGGGATTGATCATTGCAGGAGCGATTATCGGTCCTAACGGATTGAATCTGGTACTCCGGGATAGCAGCATCATCCTTTCCGGTACAGCCGGCTTGCTCTACATCATGTTTTTGGCCGGTCTGGAAATCGATATGGGAGATTTCAAGAAAAACAGCGGGCGGAGCTTGGTTTTCGGTATGTATACTTTCCTTATCCCCATGGGGCTAGGGATCGTCACAGGGCTTTATGTGTTGAATTTCTCCCTGGAAACTTCTATCCTGCTGGCCAGTATGTTCGCATCCCACACCCTAATCGCCTACCCGATTATCAGTAAACTAGGGATCAGCAAAGATAAATCGGTCAGTATCACCGTTGGCGGAACGATGATCACCGATGTATTGGCTTTGCTTGTCCTTACTATCATCGTCGGTATGGCTACCGGACAGATCGGAGAACATTTCTGGACTCGGTTGAGTGTATCTGTCATCGTCTTTACCCTATTCGTTATCTGTGTCTTTCCGATCATCGGACGATGGTTTTTCAAACGGGTCCAGGATAGCATTTCACAATATATTTTCGTATTGGTCATGGTATTTTTGGGAGCTTACCTGGCAGAAGTGGCCGGCCTCGAAGCCATCATCGGTTCTTTTCTGGCCGGTTTGGCTTTAAATCGCCTGATTCCCCGAACCTCGCCCTTGATGCACCGGGTGGAATTTATTGGCAATTCTATTTTTATACCTTTCTTCCTGATCGGGGTAGGTATGCTGATCGATTACCGGGCCTTTTTTACCAGCTTCGAAACAATCAAAGTAGGCATAGTGATGATTGTCGTTGCAACGGTAGCGAAATATGCCGCCGCCTGGCTCACCCAAAAGACCTTTCACCTATCCCCAGACCAACGACGTATTATTTTCGGCCTTAGCAATGCTCAGGCTGCCGCTACACTGGCAGCCGTCATGGTGGGTTATAATGTCATTCTGGGGCAAACTCCCGAAGGGCAACCCATCCGCCTGCTGAACGAAAGCGTACTCAACGGTACTATTCTGATGATCCTGGTTACCTGCACGATGGCTTCCTTTGCTGCCCAGAAAGGAGCACATAATCTGGCCGCGGCCAATACTCCGGATCCTGAAGCAAAGAACAATACCCCGACAGAACGGATCCTGATTCCCCTGAGCAACGAGGACACGGCCGAAGAGCTGGTCAACCTGAGCTTAGCCGTCAAATCGGGACAAAACCGCGAACACCTGTATGCCCTTCATGTATTGGACAATCAAGCGACAACCGACGACAAACGCCTGAAACAAGCCAGGCAATTATTGGAAAATGCCGTACTGAATGCTGCCGCCACAGATACCCGAATTCAGGAACTCCAGCGGTACGACCTGAATGTAACGAATGCCATACTGAGTATTATCCTGGAACACCGGATTACCGATCTTGTTTTAGGATTACATAAAGAAAAAGGGATTCCCACTTCCTTTCTGGGGAGAATAACCGAAGGGATTCTGGACCACAGCGATGTCAACACTTTTATCTATAAACCCACCCAGCCACTCGCTACGATGAAACGTCATCTGATCGTAGTGCCCCAACAAGCCGAGAAAGAAGCCGGATTCACCTCCTGGGTAACCCGGGTGTGGAATGTCGTGCAAAGTACAGGAGCTAAAGCTGTGTTTTACGGCACCCCCGATTCGATCGGGCGCCTGAAAGCGCTGTCGGCCAAATATACCAATGAAACGGAATATATAGAATTCAGCGATTGGAATGATTTTCTCATTGTCTTCCGCGACGTCCATAAAGACGACACGCTCTGGATTGTAATGAGCCGCCGCGACGGTCTTTCTTTCGACCTCAATATGAACCGCATCCCCGGCTACCTGAACAAATATTTCCAGGCCAACAGTTTTATCCTGATCTATCCGCTGCAAGCCAATGCTTCGGGAAACCGGTATTACATCTGACCTAAAAAAAGACCCGGCATAAAAAGTTCCCATTCGGGCTTGAATAAACCCCAATGGGAACTTTATCCCGATAATATCAAAACCTTTGTCATGGTATTTTTCATCTGGCCTTCAACTTTTTGACCATACTGTTGGATACACCTAATTTCTCTGCGATTTCGATATTTTTCATTCCTTCGACAAAACTGAGTTCCAATACCCGACGTTCTTTCGAAGGCAAAGCACAAATTGCACGATACAACAAAGCCTGGGTTTCCGTATCGATCAGGCTATTATTGAAAAAAGCTTCGTTCTCCAATTGTGAGGCATATCGATCCCGGGATTTCTTTTTCCGATCGAGGCTAATAATTCCAGCCGCCCTTGCCGGAAAGCCGTTAAAATATGTTCGTCAATCTCCGTTATCATTTTTTGTTTTCCTGAAAGTTTCCCAGCCAAAGTGTTTCCGATGCCTTTGTGGTATGTGCATTTACGGCGAAGGCGTATACATGAAAAGAAGTATCCTTCCATTCTTCCGGAAGTGTAAAACGTATTTCGGCCGTTTCTTTTCTTTGGTGTAAAGCCAGCAATTTTGTCCGAAGTACTTCGGGATTCCAGAGAAAAGCATAAAGCTGGTCGTCATCGTACATCAAAGGTCTCAGCGATTGCCGTTTTTGCAAGAAAATCAAAGTTTCGCCCGTTTCTGCCCATTGGGCGGTGACTTCCGGAGCTTGCAGTTCGCCAGCCGAAATTTTCAATTTACTATAATCGACAGTGACATTCAAGGCTTCATCACAAGCTACATAAGGCAAATTCCGACTCATAAAACCGTTTACCCTTCCCCTGGCTTCCCTATCGGGAAAACCTAATTCAAGTACTTTTTTCATTCTCGTGGAAAGAAGTCCCAAGACTTTCCATTTAGCCTGGTGCATCAATTGGGCCGGTGTATGGGCATCTCTTACCCACGCTTTTCCCTTTACTACCTTGGTATCTCCCAGCCGGTATATCGTAATGTTTCCGAGTGACCCGCTAAGCTCGCTGAATAAACCCGATTCAAAAACAGCCATAATTCCTTTTCTTTATCGGTTCAACCTGAAATAACAATCCGGCGAAAAAATTTCTCCGGACGCAGAACAAAACAGGCAATATAAATGTAATTCCCCTTCAGCCGACGGCCACTCTCCTTCCGCTTGCCCATCTGCCCGGACTGCCCGGATATTTTCCAACATGATTAACCGATAAGGTTCTTCCGGACATATAGCGGCAACAATCAAACGATCGTGCGGCGCAGCTGTCGCCATGGGTGTTCCCACCTGCCAGGTCAAAGACCAACGCCCGGCTTCGTTCTGCACACAAGTAAACTGATCAGGCAACTGTAAACAGACACCT
>JAETOX010000206.1 GCA_021771575.1 Bacteroides sp.
ATCGGTCATCGAAAGAATAGGTGAAAATACCGGTCCAGGACAACATGTTCCGTAAATTATCGGTAACAGTAGGATATACAGAATTTCCACCAGCCCCTTCTTCGGTAAACCACTTCAATACAGCCTGATAGGTATAATCGGCCAAATCGAACGAACCACCGTATTGAGATAAATTCGGGAGCGGGATAAACTTACGTCCGCCATCGTGATTATAACCGGGTGACTGCCATCCGGTTACCCCTTTGTATTTCGTCGAACTGGCTTCCTGGGTGATATTCAGATTGAAAACATGTTTTTCGTTCAACACCTTCACCAGATTCAGCTGATTCCGGATGGATAATGCTTCCTGGGTTGTCTGTCCTCCGGAGAATATCCCCCCGAAAGGAACCAGGGAATATTGCTGCATATACGCGTTATCAATATCTTCCCTGAATTCGTCGTAACTCCGCAAACGGGCCATAAAGAAAGTATTGTCTTTGATCCATTCTTCGGTGATATTCGTCGTATTCCGGTAAGAAAAACGGCTGCTGATTTTGATTCCTTTAATCACCTCCCAGTTTAAGGTTACATTAAAATTATAAGCTTTATTATCGATGCGCCGATGGGAATTCTGCATTTCGTTCAGGATATTATAGTGTCCCATTTCCTGTTTACTGCTACCGGTGTTCAAAACCCGGTCGATATAGCACAGCTCACCGTTTTCGTCCTTAGCTTCTACGGCCCGGCTCCGGTTATAGGCTTCGTCGAATACACTGATAGAAGTATGGTTGTATGTGGCTTTCTGGACCGATCCGTCCATTCCGAACGAAAGCAACAGGTTTTTCCGTAAATCGATATCGATATTGGCACGCGAAGTGATGCGGTTCAGGTCCACCCCTTTCTCCGTACCCCGCTGGTTATCGTATCCGACGGAAAAATAATAACGTGCATTGTCATTACCACCGGACACATTCACGGAGTGCGAATGATTGATAGCGGGACGGTAGAGTTCCCCGAACCAATCATAATTCAGTCCCTCCAATCGTCCCACTTCCTTTTGGAAAGTACTGAAATCCCCGTATTTCCAATAGTCCAGCAAGGCTTTTTCATATCCTTGCGGAGTATAGAGGTTATTATCCGAAGGATATCCCATCCCCCGTTCGTATATTTCGCGGGATACATCGATACGTTGTTTGGAATTCATGAGGTTGAAATCCGAATAATGAGGACGGACCACCGCATTCATAGAACCCGAATAGGAAACGACAGCCTGGCCGGATTTTCCCCGACGGGTGGTAATCACAATCACACCGTTGGCGGCCCGGGTTCCGTAGATAGCCGTAGCCGAAGCATCTTTGAGGATATTGATGCTCTCGATATCCTGCGGATTGAGACCGGTAATGGCGTTTCCGATCAGGTTGACATTATCGTAACTGTTGATTTCTGCCGGTGAGAGCGGTACGGGATCTTCGTAGATAATACCATCGATCACCCACAAAGGTTCGCGTGTACCGGTGAAAGTACCTGACGAACGGATCCTTATTTTGGGCGCAGCACCCGGTAATGCACTTAGATTGGTAATCAACAATCCCGGCGCTTTTCCTTCCAGCATCTGGTCAACTGTCAGCACTCCCATTTTTTCCAGTTCATCTGCTTTAATGGTAGAAATAGAACTGGTCAAGGTTCGCTTGTCGATTACCTGATAACCGGTCACAACGACTTCTTCCATGCTCATTTTTTCCTCATACATGACCAATCGGATATCCGGCTGACCGACAAATTTCACTTCCTCTGTTTTCATCCCGACGAATGAAAATACGAGGATGATCTCTTCCTGTTCCGGTAACTTTAAGGTAAACGCTCCTTTACCATCGGTAGAAGTCCCCAGGTTAGTGCCTTTGAGTCGTATGGTTACTCCCGGCAATGTTTTTCCATTGGCATCCACTACTATTCCTTTAACTTCCAATTCATTTTTTTGAGGGGAAGCTATTTTCTCTCTTACAATAATGACATCCTCATCCAGAACATATTCCATACCCAAACCCGGTAACAGTTCATCGAGTAAGCGACTCAATTCCTGATTTCGGGCATCGACCGTAATCCGGCCTTTTTGCCGGACCATATTGTAGTTAAAAAGAAAACTGCATTTCACCTGCCGGCTCATTTCCTTAAACACTTTGTCCAAGGTTACTTCCTTCATCTGTATACTCACTTTTTGCTGAGCCAAGATATCGGCCTTTAGCTGAAACAGCGAACAAAAAATCAGTAGTAAAGTTATTTTCATTGTTAAAAACGTTTTTCGCCGGAAGAACCATCCGTCGGATCTTCCAATTGTTCGAGTTTTTTTCATAGATTTGTAATTAATTGTTTGACATGGTATTCTATCCGATCTTTCTCAGGGACACGGAAAGAATACTGAATTTGAAGCCGGGAATTGGGGAATTTCCGGCTTTTATATCATTTTTACCGATTCACTTTTTCATCCTTTTTTGTATGATGACTGTATTCCCCTCTCTGACAAAACAAATATCCCGGGTCTGTTCGAATTTCCTGAATAAACGTTCCACATCGTCATATCGCTTCAAATAGCCTGAATACAAGATTTCTTTTAAATCATCCTCCTGAAAAAATACCTGAAAACTATACCAACGGGATAGTGTATTCATAATATCTTCCAAATGGCAGGCCTCAAAATAATAGTATCCGTCTTTCCAGCAAGTATAAAGTTCTGTATTGACATTTTCGACTTCAATCTGTCCAGTCAAGGGATTTCGCCGTATTTGTTGTCCTGCTTCCAGTGTATATTCTTCGCCCTCGCAACAGGCTTGTATTTTCCCGGAAGTCAAGGTTGCCGTCGGATATCCGGCCTCAGGATAAGCATTGATATTGAAAGAAGTGCCTAAAACCCGGATATCCAGTCCTTCTGTTTTCACTATAAATTGACGGGCAGTATCCCGGGAAACTTCAAAGTAGGCTTCCCCCTTGACGAATACTTCCCGTTTATCCGTACCGAACACCACCGGATATACTAAACGCGTATCGGCATTGAGGTATACTTTCGTACCATCCGATAATACCAGTAAGAATTCTCCTCTTTGAGGCACATAGATTTCATTCATTTTTAATTCTTCACCGGTCGTTTTTTGTTCATATACCAGTCCGGCGGAATCCAACCTCAACCGGACATTGGCATCGGCAATCACTTCTGATTTTTCGGTTCCGCCGACCGGCAATTGTGTCCCGTCTGTCAAAGTAAGGATGGCTTTTTTCCCTGCCACCGTCAGTTCCTGCATTTTTTTTATCTTTTTCCGCTCTCCTATCTGATCTCCCCACGTATAAAATAAGGCCCCTACGACTAAAGGCAAGATAAAAAGGGCAGCTATCC
This sequence comes from Bacteroides sp., assembly GCA_021771575.1. Taxonomy (GTDB): domain Bacteria; phylum Bacteroidota; class Bacteroidia; order Bacteroidales; family Marinifilaceae; genus Odoribacter. Next base: position 3,365 of record JAETOX010000206.1, read on the forward strand.
GTAAATAGAAATGTAAACTTCTTTGTCTCTGCCTGATACGGCGGTCGAAATTCCGGAAAGCGGCAGTAGTATCATACCCCCTCAGTTCACTTAGAAAAACCTGTTCTCTTTCCGGATCTATGAGGCGTTGAAAAATCCGACGATGGTTTTCGTCTTTTAACCATTCTTCCAATTCTTTCCGTTCATCCGGTTGTAAATCCTGCATCCGGTATTTTCGAATCAATACAACGATTCTATCGGGCTCTCCTTGCATATTACTTCTTTTTAATTTAATGGATATAGACCGGCTAA
>JAETOX010000207.1 GCA_021771575.1 Bacteroides sp.
GAACTGATAGAGGTAGACGAAGAAGATACATCGGCACTCCGCCTGAAATTCCCGCCTTCGCCACGCAGTGGAAGCTATCCGGTCATTATGGAAGGAGTGGGAAAAACGTATGGAAACCACACCGTATTCCGCAATGCGACTCTAACCATTGAACGAGGAGATAAAGTAGCCTTCGTAGGTAGAAACGGGGAAGGAAAGTCCACACTGGTGAAATGTATCATGAATGAAATTCCATACGACGGTACCTTAACCCTGGGGCACAATGTACAGATAGGTTACTTTGCACAGAACCAGGCTTCACTGCTGGACGAAAACTTGACTGTGTTCCAAACCATTGACGAAGTGGCTAAAGGAGAAATCCGCAATAAAATCCGCGACTTGCTGGGAGCCTTCATGTTCGGAGGTCCAGAGGAATCAATGAAGAAAGTGAAAGTACTTTCGGGTGGAGAACGTACCCGTCTGGCCATGATCAAACTACTGTTGGAACCGGTTAACCTGCTGATTCTGGACGAACCGACCAACCATCTGGACATGAAGACCAAGGATATTCTGAAACAAGCACTGATGGATTTCGACGGCACCCTCATCGTAGTTTCACACGACCGTGACTTCCTGGACGGACTGGTCACCAAGGTTTATGAATTCGGACACCAGCGTGTGAAAGAACACCTGTGTGGCATCTATGAATTCCTGGAAACAAAAAAGATGGAAAGTCTGCAGGAACTTGAGAAGAAGCAATGACAATCTGATTATCAGAATAAATAAACTATTAAAAAACGAACGTTCATCTCAGTCAAAACAAACGTTCGTCTTAATTAAAGCGTCCTCACGTTTGAGTTAAAACGTGAGGACGTATTTTTTATCACATTAATTCAGCCTCGTCCGACCCTGTAAACCTGAATGGTCATCACGATTGCCAATACCACCAAAAGAGTGAAAGCCAATACATTGAATGCTCCGGCCCATTCCATAGGAAGCCCTAAACGACTGTTCCGTTCCGTCCAGCAGGTAGTCGCATTAATCATCGGCAAAACAATATTCAGCCAACGGGCAAAATGACACTTCCAGTAATTCTGTACCGTTACACGCTTCGGATTCATCCGCACCGGCACATTAACGAAAGACGGATTCCGTGAAGCCCCAAAGCCAATCAACCAAAACAAGACGGCAAGCACCATCCACACGGCGTATGAAGGACTTTCCACTCCATCACACTGTTGTTCCTTATCCCATTCATATAAACCTATAAACAAAAGCAACTGCAAGATAACCAAAACTATCCCCGCAATATCCAGTATCCTATCTGACATCCGATAAGGCAAATCGCTGCCACTACAGTTCAATGTAAAGAAATTTCTCATACACTTTCCTCCTTCCCGCCATCCTCCGTTTCCGGTTTGGCTTTTGTTTTCTTCGTCTTCTTCAGCCTGCCGCTTTTCTTCAGCGCCTCAGCGATAATCCATTGAAGCTGACCGTTGGTAGAACGGAATTCGTCGGCAGCCCACGCTTCTACGGCATCCATCATTTCGGCGTCTATCCGAAGCACAAAACTTTTTGTTACCTCCTTCTTAGCCATCTCATTCCGCTTTTACAGCCTGATTAATGATTCAAGGTACCGGAATTGATAACCGGCTGTGCCGGCTCATCGGCACAAAGTACCACCAGCAGGTTGCTCACCATAGCTGCTTTCTTTTCTTCATCCAACTCGACAATATCGTCCGAATCCAGACGGTCCAACGCCATCTTCACCATCGACACCGCTCCTTCTACTATCTTCTCTCGCGCACTGATAATGGCACTGGCCTGCTGACGGCGCAACATGACGGCCGCAATCTCGGGCGCATACGCCAGGTAATTGATACGGGCTTCGATGACCTCCATGCCGGCCATGGCCAGACGCTCGTTCAGCTTCTGTACCAACTGTTCGTTCACCTCATCGCCACCGTTCCGCAGGGTCAGCTCCTCCTCTCCCCCTTCGTTATTGTCGTAGGCATAGAGTCCGGCCACCTGACGCAAGGCCGCATCGCTCTGTACACGGACGAAATCTTCGAACGCCTTCATCCGGCCGGCCAAGGAAGTACCGACCTCGTTCGGCTTGCTGGCCATGGTCTGCGAATCGATTTCGAACAAGGCCTTGTAGGTATCCTTCAGTTTCCAGACCAGCACCAGGCCTATCAGAATCGGGTTTCCTACCTTATCATTGACTTTTATCGGGTCAACATTCAGGTTACGTGCCCGCAGGGAAAGCTTCTTGGCCGTCATGAACGGATTGATCCAGAACAGTCCGGTCCGTCTGAACGTCCCTTTGTACGTGCCGAAGAAGACCATGGCACGGGCTTCGTTCGGTTCCAACTGGATAATTCCCGGCCACAGAAAGAAAGTAAAGACAATTCCGACAATGCCGATTACGTAAGCGGAAACTCCCAACTCTTCTTTCATAAAGAAAGAAAGAACAAACAAAACAGTCAATAACAGGATAATAAAAATCATCAGAAATCCATTGACAACCATCCCTTTAAATTCAAATTCACGTCCTTCCATAAGCATTTGTTTTGATATTGTTTTAATATCACAAAACTACAGAAAATTTCCATACGGTGTCAATCAGACAGGTATGTTTGACAGCATAAATCTGTCATTTTGTCTTTCCGGCCGGTTCCTGTCCGCAGTTGAAATACGGCAGGTTGATTTATATCAATAAAAGGGCACAAAAGCGAAAAATTATGCTGAAAAACACATTTCGTATGAAAAAAGGCGCTATGTTTGCATCGAAATCAATGAACAACAGGTTCTGAAACAAGAACCGCTTTAAGGATAAAAAGATAACAAAGATTCGAAGCCATCCGGGAGGATCGCCTAGAAAAAAGCAAAAATTAGACTTAGGTATTAATTAAATGAAGAAAGGGTAACAATTATGAAAAAGGTAAAAAGTATTTTCAAGAAGATTTCAAACGCAGATCCGATGATTTGGGGTTACGTAATGCTTAACGACAAATTGAGCAAGTAACCTACCCATCGGGAAGCGTTCGGATCAGTTAAGATTCGAAAAGACAAACCAAAAGGTTTTTAGGTAATAACAAAGCGACCTATAACAGGCCGCTTTTTTTATTTCCTTACACAAGAAAGCAAAAACGCATATCAACAAACATTATGTAAAACAAACATTTCATTTTAATTTCAAATTCACTCACCAAACGCAAAACTATAGCAATTATTTTTGATTTATATCAATAAAACGGTGGTAAAATTGAAATTCATGCTGTAAAACATATCCAGTATCGAAAAAGTCCGTATATTTGCATCGTCAACAAGAAAGACAAAGACTAGATTCAACAAACTAAAGAGGTTTAAACAAAAGGTATTAAGGTAAACAAGATTGTTCGAGGTCATTCGTGATGAACCACCGAGAACACCCTATAAGTTTTTATTAGGTATTAAAAAAGAAAGGATAACAATTATGAAAAAAGTAAGAAAAATTTTCAACAGAATCGCTAACGCCGATCCAATGATCTGGGGTTACGTCATGCTCAATGACAAACGGAGCAAGTAAGTAAACATGAAACGCACGGAACCGGATATCCTTCGGTGAAGGCGGATCAAGTAAAAAGAATCTGATAAATGCCGAGAGGCTTCTTATACTCTCA
>JAETOX010000014.1 GCA_021771575.1 Bacteroides sp.
TCCACTCTTTTGCATATATTTTCGGCCAATTCTTTTGAAATTTGCTTGCCTGTGGCTTCAAAACGACCGCATATATAATCTATCCAATCTGATGTCCCGATTTTAGACAAATATATAACGTCACCGAATTTATAGAATGGAAGGCTTTTTTTCTCAAAAAGCTCATTCATTAAATGCTTTTTGCTACCGAAAAGGCAATAGGATACCGATTTTTGTAGTTGCCATACCGTACGCAACCGTTTCTGAAATATTTTTGAATCTTTAAACTCGGCTATCTGTTGAAATTCATCAATACATATCACAATATTATAGCCTTTTTTCTGTGCGATTTTTTCGGGGAGTTGTAGAATTTCATCAATATCATTGCTCTTAGGATTCATTTCAAGCGATATGGAGAAATCCGTCATCGGATCTGTACCCATTGATATTCTAGGACTGATCCGTGAAAGAAACAGCTTGGCATTTTCCAACCACTCATCTAACTTTGAAGATGTTTGTTTGAGAACAGCAGCAGCAAATGCATCATAAAAATCCCGATCGCTACGACACGAGAAAATATCAAGATATACAACTTTCAATTTGTCGGCTTGTGCTAAGCGACACGCTTTCTGCACCAATGAAGTCTTACCCCAACGACGAGGCGAAATTAACACCGTGTTCACACCATGCTGAAAATTCAACAATAGGCGCTCTGTCTCCTTTTTACGATCAGTAAAATTGTTGCCCGATGTTGCAACGCCAAATATAAAAGGCTTATTCTCCATAATTTTTCGAATATTATTTTGATGTAAAGATAAGTAATATTGTTGTTAGTAATAATATTATTACTAATAAAATTATTATAGGTATCATTTTTATTCGAACCTATGATTGCCTTCTATGGTCATTGAACTATATGCATCGTCGGAACGCTCCGCACCAAGATTGGCTACACGAAAGAGGAAGACGGACGTATCGTTTTCCTGCCCAACAGACCGAGCAATAAAAGCGTGTTCCTGCAACTGTGGCGCATGATGAAATCGCTGGCAGAATAATTCTCTTTTCCCTCTTTTCGGTTGTTGTGATCGGGCAGGGGGATAAGATGCTGAAAAATCATATGTTATCGAATCGCCTAATTTGAGTAGTTCGGGGTGTCCCGTCCCTATCCTCGGATGCTCCATCAGCTCATTAAGCAACTTGACGAGCTTCTTGTATTGCACAGGATTGGATTTCTTGTATTTCGATACAGTCTTTATCGCTATTTGGGTAAATTCAATCTTATCCAAGCTCATAGTGCTTCCAAGAATTTATTAAGTTCCTCCTTTGTAGTGCAGGTCGCGACATTGCCCTCTCTGTATTGCCTGCGCCCCTCCTCGAGCCTCTCTTCAAGCTCCGGGGAAAGGACAAAATCCTCTTCGTAAACGGGGGTCAGCATATAAGAGACTTTTCCCCTGCGCCTAATTACCACCTGCTCCCCATTGTCGGCGAGTGCAAACATGGATGCCTGCTTCTCCCGAAATTCTCTTGACGTAATCTGAATGATTGCCATAACTTTTATAATTTATATTTGTGTACCAAAATCGGTACATAGATATAATGCCTTTTCCCTAAACGGCCAAACTTTTTGGAAAAAATCAGTCTTACGAGTGCGTTTTCCCTCTCATGTATTGTTAATTCCGTTCACAAAAATATGTGCTATAATCGGGCTGGATCGGAACAAGGTGCTCGACAGGCTTAAGTTTTTGCATCGGAGTCTTGCCGTTCAGTGAGGAATACGGTCGTCTCTTATTGTAGAACTCCTGCCATTCCATAGCCATCACATTTAAATCAAGTGTCTTGTCCGACAAATCTATAAAATCTCTCCTAAAAAACGAATTGTACTTTCCGCTTTTTTATTGGGATACACGAATGGTTCTCAAACAGGTACAATCATCTATGGCCGTGAACTGGTATGCTCTGTTTCGTACTTTCATTACATCCAGCTGAACCCTTTCCCCGGGAATTTCTTTACCATATCGAATATAGTCTGACTTTTTACGCCGTTTCACAACAGCTTTGACCTGATGATTTTTTAACACACGCCACACCGTCATGGCTGAGAGCTTTATTCTCTTCCTAAGCAGAGAGTTGGCAATCCGTTTTTCATGAAGCCAACCGAAAATTTAGCTTTTCAATCGGTTTCTTTTTTATTCTCTATTTTTCAGAGCAGTATATTTATTTTTCAATTAAATTTGTACAATCAAAAAAGATTTGTTATGCGTCAGATCAGAATATGTTTAGGTAGTTCGTGCTATTCCCGGGGAAACAATGTTCACCTGGAAGTCATCCGGAAATACATCGCCGAAAATCACCTGGATGCTGAAATTACTTTTTCAGGTCATCTCTGCGAGGAACTTTGTAGTGAAGGTCCCGTGCTTCGTATCGACGATAAAATATACAAGGGAGTCACCTTTTCCGGTTTGTTTCGCATCCTGGAAGAAGAATTTTCCAACAAACATTAACTTTCTACTTTACCCTTACTTACTTTTTTCTTATGAACAAAGCACTAGATCTGAAACCCATTTATACAGAGCCCGACAATTGTCAGGATTGCTATAAATGTGTGCGCGAATGTCCGGTAAAGGCCATTCGGATTGAAGATAACAAAGCCTACATCATTGAAAAAAGATGTATCTATTGCGGGCATTGCACTCAGGTTTGCCCAACCGGAGCCAAAAAAATCCGGGATGGGGTCAGCCGGGTGAAACTGGCGCTCGCACATCATTCCAAAGTGATCCTGTCCCTCGCCCCCTCTTGGGTGAGTGAATTCGAGGATCTGGAAGCAACACAATTAATCGCTGCGATCCGGAAATTAGGCTTTATGGCTGTATCCGAAACCGCAATCGGAGCTGAATTGGTTTCAGAAAGAGTAAGCCGTTATTTACAGACATCGCCTCCGAGCGTATATATTTCTTCGGCCTGCCCAGTAGTGGTGGAATATATCCGCAAATATTCAACAGAACATCTTAGTTCTGTCACCCCCATCCTTTCTCCGATGCTGGCACACGCTAAAATCTTAAAGCAACATTACGGCAACGATATAAAAATTATTTTTGCCGGCCCTTGTATCTGTAAAAAGCTGGAAGCCGACAACTTCCGGGACCTGATAGAAGTGGCCATTACATTCAAAGACCTGAAAGGCTGGCTCGAAAAGGAAAATATCCGGCCGGCACAAATCCCGGCCTGCGCAGAAGATCATTTTGTTCCCTGGACATCGGGATTGGGGGCCTTGTATCCAATCGAAGGAGGCATGTTGCCCGGCGTGGAGGAAGAAGAAAAAAAAATCATCAAAATGGCATTTTCCGATCTGGGTAATATCAAAGATGTCATCAAAAATCTGCCTACACACCGGCAAAAAGATTCGATCTTTCTGGAATTGTTGGCCTGTAAAGGAGGTTGTATTAACGGACCGGCAAAATTAAGTCAGACTTCCCTGGCGATTAAGCGTTACAATATTCAGAATCGCTGTCCGGTAACTCCCGAAGGTGTCCGGGACGATCTAAGCCATATCGATATCGGGAATCATTTTGAAACTGCCAGTTGTGCCACCGCCTCCCATACCGAAGAAGAAATCAAACAGGCTTTGGCAGCTGTCGGTAAAACCTGTCCTGAAGACGAACTCAATTGTAGCGGTTGCGGTTACGATTCGTGTCGCGACTTTGCCCTGGCGATGCTTGAAGGACGTGCAGAAGAAAATATGTGTGTATCCTATATGCGTAAAGTAGCGCACGACAAAGCAACTGTCCTGTTACAAAAAATCCCTGCCGGCGTTTTGTTGGTGGATAATGAATTGAAAATTTCCGACATGAACCGGTTTTGTGCCAATCTTCTTGGAGAAGATGTCTCGATGGTTTACGAAGCTTCGCCGGGATTACCGGGAGTCGAGCTGGACCGGATTTGTTCGTTTGCCGACCTTTTCCGCGCCGTCCTGAGTACCGGCAAAGAAATCTCGGAACGCCAGATCCATGACCAGGATAGTATCTGGTTGCTCTCCATTTATAACATTCAGCCTCACCGGTTGGTGTTCGGCATTCTGCAAGACCTGAGAGAGCCATATGTACGCCAGGAGTGGATGGTGGAGCAAACCCGCGAAGTGATCCGCAAACACATGGCCACCGTGCAACAGGTAGCCTGCCTGCTAGGAGAAAATGCAGCCTATACCGACGCTACTTTACGGGCAGTTATGCAGTCTATGAACGAGAAGGAGAAACGATGAAAGAAAACGACGTATTCATAGAGGTAGATTGCTTCCAGAAAAACAAAGCCGGCAATATCGTTTGCGGAGATAGTTTTATGTCGCAACGACTGCAAGGCGAAGACCGCATTATCAGCGTATTATCGGACGGTCTGGGCAGCGGTATCAAAGCCAGTGTGCTTTCGACGATGACCGCCACCATGGCTATGAATTACACAGCGATGAACGAAAGCATCCTACAAACAGCCCTGTCGATCATCAACACCCTTCCGCAGGATATGGTAAGAAAAATCAGTTATTCTACGTTCTGTATTTTCGATATCGATTGTTTCGGCAATACAAAGGTCATCGAGTATGAAAGCCCGGCCGTCTATCTGTTCCGACGTGGCGAAGTAGCCGAAATCCAGAAACAGAAAATTCCTGTAGAACGCGAAGACCTGGAAAATACCTTTCTTTGGGTATCGGAATTCAAACTGGAAAAAGAAGACCGTTTGATTTGTTTTTCCGATGGTGTCAATCAATCCGGCATGGGGAATCCCACAATGCCTTTCGGCTGGGACGAAGGGGTAAAAACATTTATTACAGAAAACCTGGCACAACATCCGGACATTTCAGCTAAAGAACTGGCGCGAAAAATTGTATTGCGTGCCGAACGAAATGATAATTACCGGCTGCTGGACGATACCAGCTGTTGCGTCGTCTACCGGCGTACCCCCCGAAATCTGCTGATCTGTACAGGCCCACCGTACGACGAAAAAAAAGACCGCTACCTGGCAGAAAAAGTGAAAGATTTCAAAGGGAAAAAAATCCTTTGCGGGGGTACTACGGCCACCATCGTATCGCGGGAACTGGATCTTCCCCTGAAGGTGAGTTTGGAAATTACGGACAAAACTCTCCCCCCTTTATCGTACATGGAAGGGATCGACCTGATCACGGAAGGGATACTGACACTCAGCAAAGTAGAAAGGCTGTTGACGGAAGGGGTACCCGAAAAGTCGCAGGGACCGGCCAACGATCTGATCGGTTTACTGCAAAACAGTGACAAGATCACATTTATCGTCGGTACCCGTATCAATGTGGCCCACCAGGATCCTAACCTGCCGATAGAGCTGGAAATCCGCCGGAACGTTGTGAAGAAAATTAAATATTTATTGGAAACCAAATATCTTAAAGATGTAGAAATTAGCTATCTTTGACCCCTATGGAAAAAATAAGACTAAAATTATGCATGGGAACCATGTGTTATGTCATGGGTGGTGCCCAGTGGATGGAAATCGAAGATTTATTGTCCGAAGAAGAAAAACAATACGTTGAGATCAGTCTTTCTCCGTGCCTGCAACAATGCAATGGCACAGCCAATCCTCCGTTTGCAGAGCTGAACGGGGAAATCATTAGTGGTGTAAGTAAACAAACTTTATTACAAATTATAAAAGAAGAATTGAAAAATGTTGTACGATAATTTTGCAATGCTCACCAAACGGGAGTTGTTGATACGGATTGTCAAACTTTTAAAGAAAGACGAGTTAATCACTGGATTGAAGTATCTGCCAGTAGAAATGCGTCCCCGTAACAAACGTCCGGTGCGGTGTTGTATTCACAAAGACCGTTACATTCTCAAACACAAGATTATTTCTATATTGGGATATGAGATTACCGATGAAGAGATTGACCTGATCCATCTTTCTGATTTTGCACGGATGGCTATGGCTAACAAGAATACGAAGGAGAATATTCTTTCCGTCGTACACGAAGCTTGTAGTGCCTGTATACAGTCGCAATATGCAGTGACCAACCTTTGCCGGGGTTGCGAAGGCCGTCCCTGTGTGATGAATTGCCCGAAGGCTGCGATTTCCTTTATCGGAGGGAAAGCCAGTATCAGCCGCGAAGACTGCGTCAACTGCGGACTATGCCAAAAAGTGTGTCCCTATCATGCGATTGTCTATACTCCTGTTCCTTGCGAAGATGTATGTCCCGTAAAAGCGATCAGCAAAGATGCCGAAGGCGTGGAACATATTGATAAGGAAAAATGTATTTATTGCGGGAAATGTATGCAGGCGTGTCCGTATGGAGCGATCATGGAACGCTCGAAAATTATCGACATTTACAAGACCCTGAGCAATCCCAAGAAAAAAATTATAGCCATCCCGGCACCGGCCATATACGGACAGTTCAACGCAACCCCCGGTCAGGTATTGGCAGCTATTAAACAAATCGGCTTCGACGATGTGATCGAGGTAGCCTTGGGTGCCGAAATCACCGCAGCCAACGAAGCGAAAGAGCTGGAAGAAAAAATGCAGGAAGGACAGGCTTTTATGACTACCTCTTGCTGCCCGGCGTATACCGGCTGGGTGGAAAAACATGCTCCCATGCTTAAGCCGTATGTGTCGGAAACCCGGAGCCCGATGGTATATGCAGCCCGCTATGCCAAAGAAAAATATCCGGATGCCGAAGTAGTATTCATCGGCCCGTGCCTGGCCAAACGGCATGAAGCAGATTCAGTGGATGAAGTGGACTATGTGATGAGTTTCGAAGAACTGGGTGCTTTTATGGTGGCTTACGATATCGACGTCACCAATTGTAGCGAGAAAGAACTGAACAATGAAGTGACCAAATACGGCCGGGGATTCGCTCAGGCCGGTGGTGTACGGGCAGCTGTGGTCAATGCCATCGGTGACAAATATACCAACACGCACATCGAGGGACTGGACAAAAAGAATCAGGGCTTATTGAAAGCTATGGCCAAAAAACCGGAATCCCAATTTGTAGAAGTGATGGCTTGCGACGGTGGTTGTATAAACGGCCCCTGTTCTCTCGCTCCCCTGACCTTGGCTAAACGCCAAATCAAAAAGGTAATAGAATAATTAAAAGCCGAAGAGGTCCAAGGGTCAAAAAGGTCGAAAAAGTCCGGACTCTTTCGACTTCTTCGACCCTTTCGACTTTTTCGACTATGAGTAAAACGATATTGATATGTTTGATGGGCTGTTTGGCGTTAGCTAGTTTCGCCGAACAGCCCCCTTTAGCAGGATTCAGTTATTCAGCAATCCCTGCGCCGAGTGGTTGTGAATGGGAGTCGCCCAGCGACTTAGCGTTAAATAAGGAACAGCCCCGGGCCTGGTTCTTTTCTTTTCAAAATACCGAAAGTGCCCGAAAAGTATTACCCGAAAACAGTACATTCTGGCAATCCCTGAACGGAGATTGGCAATTCCATTGGGCTCCGGACCCCGATTCACGTCCGAAAGATTTTTACCGACCGGATTTCGATGTTTCCACCTGGGATCGTATCCCGGTACCCTCCAGTTGGAATGTCTACGGCATTCAGCAGGACGGCAGCCTGAAATATGGTGTCCCCATTTACGTCAATCAACCGGTCATTTTCCAGCACCAGGTGAAGGTGGACGATTGGCGGGGAGGAGTCATGCGTACCCCCCCGGTTCACTGGACCACCTACAACCACCGGAACGAAGTAGGGTCCTATCGCCGGGACTTCGAAATTCCCCGGGATTGGGACGGACGCGAAGTGTTTATCAGCTTCGATGGGATAGATTCTTTTTTCTACCTCTGGATTAACGGTGAATATGTGGGCTTTTCCAAGAATTCCCGTAATACGGCCAGTTTCAACATCACCCGCTATTTGCAGAAAGGAAAAAATACGATAGCAGCCGAAGTTTACCGCAGCTCCGACGGCTCTTTCCTCGAAGCTCAGGATATGTTCCGTCTGCCGGGCATCTTCCGGACAGTAGCTCTCTACTCCACCCCGAAGGTACAAATCCGGGATTTGAGGGTTATTCCCGACCTCGACGATACTTACACCGATGGCACCCTGAAAATCAGCGCAGACATCCGTAATTTAAGTGCTAAAGCAGCCAAAGGTTACCGAATCGTTTATACCCTGTACGAAAATAAATTATACGACGACGATAATTCTCCGGTAGCCGGGGCCATTGCGCAGACAATCGTCGAACCGGTTCTTCCGGGTGAAACCAGCGAATCGCGGGAAGTGGAACTGAAAGTCCGGGCACCCCGGAAATGGTCGGCCGAAACACCTTATCGTTACACCCTTGTAGCAGAACTGAAAAACGGCAAAAACAAAACGACGGAGACCGTATCGGTATCCACCGGTTTCCGGAAAGTGGAAATCAAGGACACACCTGCCCAAGCCAATGAATTCGGACTGGCCGGACGTTATTATTACGTGAACGGAAAAACCGTCAAACTCAAGGGAGTAAACCGTCACGAAACCCATCCGGCCACCGGCCATGCCCTCACCCGGGAAATGATGGAAGCGGAAGTAATGCTGATGAAACGGGCCAACATCAACCATGTGCGCAATTCCCACTATCCCGACGATCCCTATTGGTATTACCTGTGCAACAAATATGGCCTTTACCTGGAGGATGAAGCGAATATCGAATCTCACGAATATTACTACGGAGCAGCCTCACTTTCCCATCCGGCAGAATGGAAAAATGCCCACATCGCGCGGGTGATGGAAATGGTAAACAGTCACATCAACCATCCTTCCATTGTGATTTGGTCATTGGGCAATGAAGCCGGCCCCGGACAGAACTTTGTGGCAGCTTACAATGTCCTGAAACAAGCAGATCGTTCCCGCCCCGTCCAATATGAGCGCAACAACGATATCGTGGATATGGGATCGAATCAATACCCTTCGATCGGTTGGGTGCGCGAAGCCGTGAAAGGCAAATACAACATCAAATATCCTTTTCACATTTCCGAGTATGCCCACTCGATGGGCAATGCCTGCGGCAACCTCACCGACTACTGGGAAGCCATCGAATCCACGGACTTTTTCTGCGGCGGAGCCATCTGGGATTGGGTGGATCAGGCTTTATACCACTATGCCCCGGCAAACGGCGAACGTTATCTGGCTTATGGAGGTGATTTCGGCGATACGCCCAACGACGGGCAGTTTGTGATGAACGGTATCGTCTTTGCCGACCGCACCCCGAAACCCCAGTACTACGAAGTGAAAAAAGTTTACCAAAACATAGCGGTAGAAGCACTCAATATACCGGAAGGGAAATTCGAAATATTCAATAAATATTACTTCAAAGACCTCTCGGCTTACGAAGTTCTGTGGTCTTTATACGAAAACGGCCTTCCCGTCCGTTCGGGCACATTATCTATCGGGGCCGTCGGCCCCCGTGCCAAAACGATTACCGCTATCCCTTATGATTACCACCAACTGAAAAACGATGCAGAATATTTCGTAAAGGTTCAATTCCGCCTGCAGGAGCCCCAACCGTGGGCCGACCGTCATTTCGTAGAAGCAGAAGAACAAATCCGGATCAAAGCAGCTACAGCCCGGCCATCGCTCGCCAACATCACAGCTAACACACCTTTGGCCTGTATCGATAGCCCCTCTCCCATCCAAACCATCACAGGAGAAGGGTTCGAAGTTGGCTTCGACACCCGCAACGGCAGCATCCACCATCTCTCATACAAGGGGAAAACTATCATAGCCGAGGGCAAGGGCCCGAAACTGGAGGCTCTGCGCGCCTTCACCAACAATGATAATTGGTGTTATGCCCAATGGTTTGAAAACGGCCTGCATAACCTGCACCACTGCGTCACCGACAGTCGTATCGTCACCCGACAAGACGACAGAGTGGTACTGGCCTTCACCGTCGAATCGCAAGCTCCCCAGGCAGCCCGTATTCATGGTGGAACAAGCTCCGGTAAAAACAAAATCGAAGAACTGACAGATAAACCGTTCAGCGATCAGGATTTCAAATTCACCACCAACCAGATTTGGACGGTATATCCCGACGGTTCTATAGAATTGCAAGCTTCTATCATTTCCAATCGTCCCAGTCTCGTACTGCCGCGCCTGGGCTACGTCATGCAGGTACCGGCGACCTATTCCCGCTTCACTTACTACGGCCGCGGCCCAGCGGACAATTATCCCGACCGGAAAAGCGGACAGTTGATTGAATTACATCAAAATACGGTAGCCGGAGAATTTGTTGCTTTTCCCAAACCTCAGGATATGGGTAACCATGAAGATGTACGCTGGTGTGCCCTGACCAACGATGCAGGTGACGGAGCTGTATTCATCGCCACCGACCGCCTGTCGGTATCTGCCCTACCCTACAGCGCTCTCGATCTGACCCTGGCTTCCCATCCTTACCAACTGCCTGAAACCGGAGATACTTATCTCCATCTGGATGCAGCTGTCACCGGTCTGGGCGGGAACAGCTGCGGCCAAGGCGGTCCGCTCGAACACGACCGGGTATCCGCAGGACACCACACCCTTGGTTTTATCATCCGCCCCGCTGGTAACAACCTATCGGCCACAGCCAATGTGTCCCCAGCCGGAGAAAGACCGCTTTCTATTCTCCGCAATGAGACAGGACAGCTGGAAATCGTTTCTCCGGTCAAAGATGCCGTAATCTGTTATTCCGTAGACAAGGATAAGCCCCGGCAATATACGCAGCCCATTCCGCTACGGAATGGGGGCAAGGTCAGGGCCTGGTACAAACAGCATCCGGCCATCGCCACCGAAATGTCGTTTGGGAAGATCGAAAGCATCCAAACCGTTGTTTCACAAGCTAGCAGTCAGGAAGCAGGCGAAGGTAACGCTTCCCATCTCACCGACGGCGATCCGAACACGATCTGGCATACGATGTATTCGGTCACCGTTGCCCGCTATCCACATTGGGTGGACCTCGACGCCGGCGAAGTGAAAACCATCAAGGGGCTTACGTACCTGCCCCGTCAGAACGGTCATAATGGGAATATTAAAGAATATTCGATTCAGGTCAGCCTGGACGGCAAAAATTGGAGCCAACCGGTCAGTAAAGGAACTTTTGCCAACAATCGACAAGAGAAACAAGTGCTCTTCGACCGTCCGGTAAAAGCCCGTTACATCCGCTTTACGGCCTTAAGCGAACAAAACGGCCAGGACTATGCTTCGGGAGCGGAAATTACGGTACTGGCCGAGTAAACTACCGGATTTATAATCAATCCGTTAAACGGATAAATAAGGGAGTATACATCCAAGGCGATACGCTGTGTCTGACTGTCAAGAACGGCGCGGAGATCAGGTAATACGCCAGCTGCTATTTCGTCACCCGTAAAAAACGTATCATAACGTTGTGATTTCTAATAAAAAACATGAAAGAGGAAACAAATAAAAATCCCCGTTTCCTCTTTCATATATTTACCTGAGGTCGGTTCATCATAATCAATAAAGGTCTCCTCCTATCCCCTCCCCGTCCCGGCTCTCTGTCCTTTTTGACTTCTTTATCTCTTTCATTTTCCAACAAAAATCGTATCTTTAAACATTATTAATCTACGTGCTAAAATCAAAATCTTCAAAAGTATGAAAAAGTACATCTCTGAAATGATCGGTACCATGGTATTGGTACTCATGGGATGCGGAAGTGCCATATTCAACGGCGGATGTGGAACAACGGCCCAAGTGTTGACGGTAGCTTTTGCTTTCGGTTTGTCGGTGGTAGCGATGGCCTATGCCATCAGCGAAATTTCCGGCTGTCACATTAATCCGGCGATTACGCTGGGGTGCTGGCTGTCGGGGCGGATGAAAGGCGGAGAAGCCGTTATGTATATGGTTTTTCAGGTGATCGGAGCTTTGATCGGTTCTTCGATCCTCTACCTGCTCGTCCAAGGCTATGCCGTCGATCCGGCGGGTACGCTGACCGGTGCTAATTCATATGCCGAGAGTACTTCCACGCTGACCGCCTTTTTAGCGGAAGCTATTTTCACTTTCATTTTTGTGCTGGTTGTTCTCGGCGTAACGGACGAAGAAAAAGGAACCCCTGTCATGTGCGGGTTGACTATCGGCCTGACACTTGTCCTGGTGCACATCGTATGTATCCCGATTACCGGTACGTCTGTTAATCCGGCCCGCAGCATCGCTCCAGCTTTATTCGAAGGCGGTCGGGCCCTGTCGCAGTTGTGGCTGTTTATTGTCGCTCCTCTCGTGGGTGCAGCCCTCTCGGCTATGGTGTGGAAAGCTATTGCGGGGAAAGTGAAGAAATAAACGAATTGGATTATATGACAGCTGGAAAGCATTTTCCGGGAGACCTCGTGTAATAAAAACAATGAATAATCGGTAAATATGAACCATTTGAAAATCATCGGTATACTTGCTTTACTTTTTTCAGTTTTTGCCTGCAGTAAGGACAAAGAAGATACCATGTGGAAAAAATTGGTGGACCAAGGGGGATTGACGGAAGCAGGAAAGCAGGTCGATCCGGGAGATGTGATCCATGCTGTCGGCGAAGGTTATGAGGAGGGGGACGAAATTATGCTGAACTTTTACTGGGAGACGGGCGAACCCTCTTATCCGGAAGGTTCGGTCAGAGGTTATTTTGCCCAAATGGTCGAAAAATCGGCTAATGGGATTCAGATTAAGCTGCCTTACCGTCTACCGGAATCCCGGGTGGAAGTCCTGTTGAAACGGGGAGGATATTTTATGAAATTGGGCGAAGTCCGCCTGACGGATGGTCAAACCCCGAAAGAATACCGGCTGTATGGCATTAACAATAATCTCCACCAGAAAATCCTTTTCACAGACGTAACCCAAATCGAATGGATGGCACCTAATGTGGCCGACAGGACACAATGGCCGCTTGAGGAATATCCGGATTTCCATTCGGTGGTGAACGCGTGGCGAACTTATGGACTTTGCGGACTAGCAGGAGAAAGCGGTGTGCCAAAACCATTCTTTGTGGACTTTTGTACAGGCGAATGGAAA
The DNA here is from genome assembly GCA_021771575.1 of Bacteroides sp. Classification (GTDB taxonomy): domain Bacteria; phylum Bacteroidota; class Bacteroidia; order Bacteroidales; family Marinifilaceae; genus Odoribacter. The sequence goes on from JAETOX010000014.1 coordinate 12,957, forward strand.
AAGCTGAGTGAATACCGCGCACTGGCGTTGGCAGGAAACGGGAATTCGGTTTTTGCCCTTTTAGAAACCGGCACCCGACAATACGGTGTTTTCAACGTGAGTGCAGGTCTCGATCGGAGCGAAGATTACCAGACGAAGAGCCCCTCTGTTTCTGAAAAGCAATTTGCGTTGCCAGACGATCTGCAACCGGAATATTTCGGTGATTATCCCGGCGTCTTCACACATTCCGCCGAAAACTTATTATTCTCGGCTGATAAAGGGAACGGGAAGTGGGTTCCTGTGGTGTTTAATGCGTATAGCGGCTTTCATGAGCTGGAAGAAGTAGAAACTGAAGCCCTGATTCCTTTTTGTTTCGCTATTCCTCAACAAGGCCGATCTTCTGCTAAAAGCTTATACCGACAAGCAGGCTATATCATTAGCTCAGAAAAGGAAGGCAGCCGTTTCTGTCTTTTGGACGAAAAGAGTATGCAGCTTGAGGAGCCTTTTACCACAGCCCCCAATCGTGTTGCTTCGGTTAGCTCCACACCTGAACGACCAGGAGCGTTCACGGTGCATTTTATAGCCTACCGCGCAGGATTCTTAACCAATGAATTTCACTGGGATACCCAGGAATGGCAATCTATTGAATGGGGTAGCGTTTTTGATGAAATTGTGTGGGGTAATTAGCCGCTGAGCGGTCTCTGTCATCCTGAGCGAAACGAAGCATCTCCAACCACGAAGCGCTATTGCAAAGATGTTTCGCACCGCTCAACAGGACACAGGGGATTTATCTCCCTACATATACAAATCCCGCTCTCCGGAGGCGATTCGTTTGTAATAAGTGAGGAAAGTGGGTAATAATTTTTTCTCTGTAAAGAAAGGCATCCGTTCGATTTCCTGCAATTCTTTTTCGATCAGTTGCTCACCGATGCGGCGTGTTTCTGCAGAAGCATAATCATTCAGGTATTCACGGAAAGTCAACACAGCATTGAGTTTACAAAACTTACCTTCCACACCTTTTTCCAAAAGATTCATGATCTTATCGCCTGTCCGGCCACAACGATACCCGGCTGTACAGAAGGAAGTGATGTTCCCGTCCTCAGCCAGTTCCCGGATTACTTCGTCCAGGCTACGCTCGTCACCAAGCATAAACTGTACCTTATCGGGATTCTCTTGCTGCACTTTTTTCTCAGAGTAGGCACCGATACCGATTTTAGACGAAGCGTCGGTCTGTGTACAACCGTAATGGATAATCTCCCGTCTCAGATCGGCTCGTTCACGGGCTGTAACGATCAATCCCGTATAAGGAACGGCGAGGCGCAATACCATGACCAGCCGTTTGAACGCATCGTCTTTCACCAGATACGGGGAATTCTCGCTGACAAACGATCCCAAAGCCGGTTGCATACGCGGGAAAGAAATGGTATGCGGACCGATACCGAATTGCCGTTCCAGATCGTGGGCATGGTGAACCAATCCCATCACTTCGAAGCGCCAATCGTACAAGCCGAATAAAGCACCGATCGCCACATCGTCGATTCCGGCATCCATAGCCCGGTGCATGGCATACAAACGCCAACGGAAATTTCCTTTTATGGTATTTGCCGGATGCAATTCGGCATACCGTCCCGGATGATAGGTTTCCTGGAATACCTGATAAGTTCCGATTCCTGCCCTCCACAATTTACGAAGATTTTCGATACTCATCGGCGCCGCATTGATATTGATACGGCGGATATTGTTGAACCCACTACCGGTGGGGGTAGTTCGTTTAGTGGCATAGATCGCAGCCATAGAGTCGGCGATATAATCGGCATCGCTATGAGGATGTTCCCCATAGACGGCAATCAAACGTTTATGTCCTTCATCGATGATTGCCTCCGTTTCCCGGCGAATCTCTTCCATTGTCAGCACATGCCGCTTTTCCTCGCAATTATCACTCCGGAAACCGCAATATACACAACTATTCACGCAAAGATTCGAACAATACAAAGGAGCGAAGAAAACGATCCGGTTATCGTACACCCGCTTTTTCACTTCCAAAGCGGTTTCCCGCATTTCTTCCAGCAAATCCGGATCTTCGACATTCAACAATACGGCTGTTTCTTCGGGCGACAAAAGCTTTATATCCAAAGATTTTTGTAATATATCCCGCACCCGGCCTGCATCCGGATTCCGCTGTTTTTCCAAGTTATTGAAAATGGAAGTTTCATCGATAAAATCTTTACCGTTGACCAAATATTTTTCAATTTCAGCCGGTTTAATCACCTGCTGAGACCATTCTCTTACATTCATAGTTATTTCAGTTCGATTGAATTCTCAAAATACGGAAATATTTTCCACATATAAAAATAAAAAGCAAAATCAATCCCATCGGATTTTCCCCCGTCATTTTACGGTCAATCCCCAAACATCGGCATAGCGAGGATACTTTTCACGAATTCGGTATACTTCTTTCCAACAGTCGGCATAGGTAGCAAAAGCAGCAATACTCACCCGAAACATTCCGTTCTCATTCTGCAAAATCGTACTGTCTTTGAAATTCATACTTACCAGGCGATTTCTTAGATTAATGGCCCTCTGTTTGCTTTTAAAGCTTCCGACGATGACGTAATAAGCCTGGAGGGTATTACTTTCCGTATCGATCACCTTCTCTTCCATCCCGGCGGGTTGAGGCTCGGGTTCGGAAAAAGTTTCCGGCTGTACGGTATTTTTCTTAACAGTGATAGGAGTCACCGATACTTCGTTGGGTAGTTCCACTATTCTTTTTCTTTTCTGACGGTCTTTATGTCCGAACAACAAGTTGATACCGAAACGTGCATTTGCAGATTGAATATTGGTATAATTGGCGGCCAGTAAATTGTCGGAAGCGGCGTAAAGCTGGAAAGGTCCCAGTTTAGCCGTGATCCCCGCGCCCACGTTCACATAGCTCCCGCGTGTCATGCTATAGGAAACAGAAGCACTCACATTTCTCAGAAAACGAGCGTTCATGGAGGCTGTCAATGAAGGAATAAACATGCTATTGATGACAGAAGCGCGAAACAAACCGCCTACATGGAACATCTTATTCAATTCGTAAGTCGCCCCTAAATAAAGTTTAGGACTCAACAGGGTGGTATAAGTTTCTCCTTTATTCTTCAAACGGAAATTATCCTTCAAATCGTCAGCTATTTTCTGAAAAGCGCTGTCGATGGAAATATGGTTCTCGTTGTTTTTATTTATACTGTGCGAAATATCGGCTCCCTCCCACAAGAAATCGGCATCCTGATAAAAGTTATAAGTAAAATCCTTATTCCCCCAATGGATAAAACCCAAATCTGTCAAGCTGGCGAATAATTTCACTTTATCGTTTAGCTGGTACTCTCCGCCCAATTCAATGGCAAATCCGGGATTCCGGGTATTCAGGAAATCTGCCACTTTCAAATCGTCGGTATTCAAATCAAAATCGTCCCAATCGATAGGTTGGTTCGGTTCGAAGGGTAGTCCGGTTTGTTCGTTGCGGATATTGACCGGTGCAGTTATGCGGATATTTTGCCGGGAATGCAACTTCATCGTCCCATCGGCTTTTGTCTCTATGTCCAATTCAGAATCGGTTGTATGCACATTGGCTACGCCGGCCAGGAATTTTACCCTTGCTCCTACTGTCAGTTTTTGATTCACTTGCCTGGAGAGCCCTAAAGCGATTTCCAGATAAGAATTGACATTTACACCGAGTTTACCGAAATCCATATCCGGATGGGTGGTATTCCCATATTTCAGGAAAGTAAAAAGATCTTTGTTATAACGAAAAAGGAAATCGTTTTTCTGAGTAATATCCAAAGTCCCGTACCAACTCCTGGCTTTTACGCCGACGGAGAGAATAGAATTCTCATTGTTGAATAAAATGTAATTGCGTTTATGTAAAGATTTGTAGAATTTATCGATATCCATATATACCGAATCCGCGCGCTTATACAACAGATCTTCCACTGTAAAGGAGGAGTTCAGGTAATTCACGAAAATTCCACTCAAGCCGGGCAGCCCGATAAACACATTGTACTCCGGCTGATAAGCCGGATTCAGACGATACTGCTGAGGAAGATTAGACAAAAAATAAGAAGTATTGTTTCCATCCTGAGCTTTAACACCACCTACTAAAGAAATGATTGTCAACACAATCAACCCAATTCGCTTCATACATTAAAAATTTCAAACACCATTAATCGCGATGTAAATGTATGTTAAATATTCAAGATATTCAATAAATAGTCCTTATTTTTATTTTCGTTTAAATGTCATATCCCAATTCCAGTTTGGCCACCTCACTCATCCGATCGGGAGTCCAGGCAGGCTCGAATACCAGATTCACCGTAACACTGTCTATGCCTTCGATTTCCATTATCGTATCATGCACCTGTTGTACGATTTCATCTGCAATGGGGCATCCCGGAGCGGTCAGGGTCATGTGAACCAGTACTTCCGAAGGTTTGGGGAATTCGATGTCGTATACCAACCCCAGTTCCCAGATATTCACCGGAATTTCGGGATCATAAACGGTACACAATTTTTCAATAACGAGGTCTTTTAATATATTTGTTGTCATAAATTTATTTCTTTTAAACCAAAACCGGCCGACGATCGGTTATTTTGTCGCTGCCGCAGCAATGGCATACATTTTTATCTGTTTCACCATGGCCAAAAGACCATTGGAACGGGTTGGCGACAGATGTTGGGCCAAACGGATTTCATCAATAAAATGTAAATCTGCTTTAGCAATATCTGCCGGCGTCTGTCCCGAGAATACCCGGATCAATAATCCGGCGATTCCTTTGGTGATAATCGCATCGCTATCAGCCGTGAAATAAAGAAGTCCGTCTTTCATTTCAGCATGAAACCATACCCTGGACTGGCAACCTTTGATGAGGTTATCCTCGGTCTTATATGCTTCGTCCATCCCTTCGAGTCCCGAACCGAGCTCAATGAGATAAGCATATTTATCCATCCAGTCGTCAAAAACTGAAAATTCAGCTACAATGTCTTTTTCTATTTCTTCTATTGTCATATATTATCCCTGTTTAATTCCGAATATTTGTGCCACCTTTGCCAACCCTTTACAGAAGAGGTCGATTTCCTCGCGGGTATTGTACATGGCCAGCGAAGCCCGGACCATACCGGTAACCCCGTAATGCTGCATCACCGGTTCGGCACATAACTGCCCGGTACGGATGGCAATTCCCATTTTATCCAGCAATACCCCGGTATCCGAATGATGGATATCCCCCAAAGCAAAGGAAATAACCGAAGATTTACAAGCAGCCTCACCGAATAAGCGTATACCCGCCACCTCCTTCATTTTATCCATCGCATATGCCAACAATTCCTGCTCGTAAGCCGCAATATTTTCCTGTCCCAATGCTTCTACATAGCGGATGGCTTCCCCTAATCCGATAATACCGATAAAATCCGGCGTTCCGGCCTCGAACTTAAAGGGTAATTCATTATAAGTGGTTTTCTCGAAACGTACTTCCCTGATCATTTCTCCTCCGCCTTGCCAGGGGGGCATGCGGTCGAGCAAATCTTCTTTACCATACAATACCCCGACTCCCGTAGGCCCGTAAATCTTATGTCCCGAAAAAGCAAAAAAATCACAATCGAGTTCCTGAACATCTATCGGCATATGTTGAATAGCCTGCGCCCCATCCACCAATACTTTCGCACCGACAGCATGCGCGCGGGCAATGATGGACCGGACAGGATTTACTGTCCCTAATACATTTGAAACATAAGCGATTCCAACTAATTTTACTTTTTCAGTAAGCAAAGTGTCCAAATGCGACAATTCTAATTCTCCGTTATCGCGGAAAGGGATCACTTTCAGTACGGCCCCCTTTCTCTCACACAACATTTGCCAAGGCACGATGTTGGCATGGTGTTCCATCTCAGTTACCAAAATTTCGTCCCCTTCCCGGATGAAGGCTTCTCCGAAGGTCTGAGCAACCAGATTGATACTTTCGGTAGTTCCACGGGTAAAGATGATCTCTTTGCCAGAAGCGGCATGGAGGAAGCGGCGGACATCTTCCCGGGCCTCTTCGTTGGCATCCGTGCATTTATTACTCAGAAAATGTATTCCCCGATGTACATTGGAGTTATATTTTAAATAATACTCCGTCATCTTTTCTACCACTGGCAAAGGCCGTTGGGTAGTCGCCCCATTATCCAGGTAAACCAACCGTTTACCATAAACTTTTTCCTGCAGAATCGGAAAATCACTTCTGATTTTTTCTATATCTAACATCTCTCAAAACGATTTACCGATGGATTATTTCTTGCATTTCATCACACAATGATGACATTTGGAGAGTTCCCCCCTCAATCGTTTATCGATCAGATTGTCGATCTCTACCCGCAACGGTTCCAGCTTCACACGCTGAATAATATCGTGAGCAAACCCGAACATCATCATCATACGGGCTTCTTCCAGCCCGATTCCGCGCGACCGCAGATAGAACATGGCCTCTTCGTCCAACTGCCCAACTGTAGCCCCGTGACTACATTTTACATCGTCGGCATCGATCACTAACTGTGGTTTGGTATTTACCCGCGCCGTATCGGTCAACAACAAATTGTTATTCGCCTGATAAGCCTCGGTTTTCTGAGCATCGGGTCTCACCCGGATGCAACCGCTGAAATTGGCCAGCGAGGCATCGTCCATTACCCCCTTGAAATGCTCATTGCTTATACAATGCGGTGCGATATGATCGATATAGGAAAAATTGTCTACGATCTGATTTTTATCCAGAATATACATGCCGTATAAGTGACATTCTCCTCCTTCTTCATTCATGGCGACATACATATTATTACGGATCGTTCCACCATACAGGGTGACCAGATTACTTTCAAACACCGAGTTCCGGTGTTCCGAAACAAACAGCGAATTTATTTGTGAAGCCCCGAGATGCTGATTCTGCACCTGATAATATTCCATGCGAGCCCGCGGTCCCAGATACACCTCCGTGGTATTATTCACCAAAAATTCCTGTTCCGAAAGCGTATGGTCGCACACCAATACAGAAGCCCGGGCATTTTTGCCCAGAATAATCAGGTTGCGCTGGAAGGCCATCAACCCGGTATTTGCCCGAAGTAAATTGATAATCTGCAATGGACGTTCCATCACAACATCATCGGGCACATATACGAATATACCATCCTGGGCAAAAGCTGTATTCAAGGCAACCAAGCCGTCGTTCCGGGCTGCCGAAGCATAATGATTGTAATGCCGGGCCAACAAATCCGGATATTTCACGCTGGCCTCCCGCAAACTGCAAATCACGACTTCCTCGGGTATTTCCGGCTCGATATTTTCATCGAACCACCAACCGTTGACCGTCAAGACCGGATTGGTCTGCAGATTGGTGACAGCACAACGAAAAGTTTCGTTCATATCCACTTCCTGCCGGATATATTTCAATACCACGTTATAATCCCTGCTGAATAAAGGCAACAGATTGAGGTAGCTATATTCCTCCTTTTTGAAGGGTATACCCCCTAAATCCACAAATTTCCGGAAAGCTTCTTCACGACACCCGTTTATAACGGCTCCACATCCTTTATCGAGCAAAGTCCGTCCATCCCTGAAAAGTGTCGCAAAATCAGCATTTATTTTCTCTAGACTATCCATCCCATTTCAGTTTCAAATTTCTACCCGCTTATCATTTTCCATTATCTCCCCACTTCTTCCTTAATCCAGTCATATCCCTTCTCTTCCAACTCGGCCACTAATTCTTTACCGGCTGTTTTGACGATACGGCCATCATAGAGTACGTGCACAACATCGGGAACGATATAATCCAGCAAGCGCTGATAATGAGTGATCACGATCGTTGCATTGTCCGGACGTTTCAATTTATTCACCCCATTGGCCACTATGCGGAGCGCATCGATATCCAACCCCGAATCGGTCTCGTCGAGAATGGCCAGTTTAGGCTCGAGTACCGCCATCTGGAAAATTTCGTTCTTTTTCTTTTCCCCTCCGGAAAATCCTTCGTTTAACGAACGGTTTAACAATTTATTATCGATGCCAACCAGCTCCATTTTTTGCCGGATCATTTTCAGGAAATCCCCTGCCGGAAAAGGAGGTTGTCCGCGATACTTGCGAATCTCATTTACCGCAGTTTTCAAAAAATTCACGGTACTTACCCCCGGAATTTCGACCGGATATTGAAAACTCATGAAGATCCCTTCCCGGGCACGATCTTCAGCCGGTAACTGCAACAGGTCTTTCCCGTTGAACTCGATTTCTCCTTCTGTCACCTCGAAACGTTCGCGACCGGTCAATACAGACGATAACGTGCTTTTTCCGGCCCCGTTAGGACCCATGATAGCGTGGACCTCTCCTTCCCTGATTTCCAGGTTTATCCCTTTCAATATCTCTTTACCGTCAACTGCGGCATGTAAATTTTTTATTTTTAACATCGTACCTATATTTATGATCTACGAAATTTAACCTTTATCCTACAGAACCTTCCAAACTGATCTGCAACAATTTTTGCGCTTCTACAGCAAATTCCATCGGCATTTTATTCAATACATCCCCTGCATATCCTTTAATAATCAATCCAACAGCATCTTCTGTGGAGATGCCCCGCTGGTTGCAGTAGAAAATCTGATCTTCTCCAATTTTCGAGGTGGTGGCTTCGTGCTCTACCTGAGCCGTAGAATTCTCAATTTCCAGATAAGGGAAAGTATGAGCCCCGCACTTATCGCCCAATAAGAGGGAATCGCACTGCGAATAATTCCGGGCATTCCGACAAGTCTTTACGACCTTTACTTTGCCCCGGTAAGAATTACTGCTGTAGCCGGCAGAAATACCTTTGGAAACTATCCGGCTCCGGGTGTTGTTACCGATATGAATCATTTTCGTTCCTGTATCTGCCTGTTGGTAATTGTTGGTCACCGCCACCGAATAAAATTCGCTGACCGATCCGTCGCCTTTCAAAATCGTACTAGGATATTTCCAGGTAATAGCCGATCCGGTCTCTACCTGCGCCCAAATGAGTTTTGCATTCTCTCCCCGACAAATTCCCCGCTTCGTTACAAAATTATAAATACCTCCCTTTCCTTCTTTGTCGCCGGGATACCAATTCTGTACTGTACTATACTTCACCTCAGCATTTTTTTCAACGACAATTTCTACAATAGCCGCATGCAATTGGTTTTCATCGCGTTGTGGTGCAGTACATCCTTCCAGGTAGCTGACATAGGCATCGTCTTCGGCAACAATCAGAGTCCGCTCAAACTGCCCGGTATTGCGGGCATTGATGCGGAAATAAGTGGATAACTCCATGGGGCAACGCACACCTTTGGGTATATATACAAACGAGCCGTCGCTGAATACAGCTGAATTCAAAGCTGCAAAATAATTATCCCGGTAAGGAACCACGGAACCCAAGTATTTCCGTACCAAGTCGGGATGGTTTCTGACTGCTTCCGAGAATGAACAAAAAATGACTCCCCGTTCTGCCAGGGTATCTTTAAAGGTAGTTTTCACGGAAACACTATCCATCACTGCATCTACTGCAATTCCCGACAAGGCCATTTGCTCGCTCAACGGAATCCCTAATTTATCGAAAGTTGCTTTTAACTCCGGGTCGACATCCTCCCATTGTTTGGATTCCTTTTGTTTGGGAGCAGCATAGTAAACAATATCCTGATAATCGATTTCCGGAATATCCAATTTCGCCCAACGGGGCATTTTCATCGTCAACCAATGCCGGTAAGCATTCAGACGGAACTCCAGCAACCATTCCGGTTCTTCTTTTTTGGCCGAAATCATCCGGATCACCTCTTCATTGAGTCCTTTGCCTATGGTTTCCGTTTCCACATTCGTTACAAAGCCATATTTATATTCGCTTCCGGTAACTTCCTGTATAATATTTTCTTGTTCTTTAGCCATAACTACAACGTTAATTATCTCCTCTCCGAATAGTACACAAAAGTACAAAATATATTTAACACTCCAATTGAAAACATACTGTCATCTCGTCAATTCTCTCTATTACCCCATCAGCAAAACTGATGTCCTATTGCTGCATTTCTAATTTTCGCTACCTTTGTGTAAATTTAGAATTTTCAAGTATGGCAAAATATACAGAACTATCAACCCTCGGGGAATTCGGTTTGATCGACCACCTGACCCGAACGATCCAATTGAAAAATCCTTCTTCCCGGAAAGGGGTCGGCGATGACGCTGCAGTACTGGACTATGGGGACAAGAAAATATTGGTAAGCACAGATATGTTGATTCAAGGTATTCATTTCGACCTGACTTATACTCCATTGAAACACCTGGGGTATAAATCGGTGGCTGTAAATGCCAGCGATATCTGCGCCATGAACGGCATCCCCCGACAAATCACGGTAGCCCTGGCGATCTCGAATCATTTTTCGGTAGAAAGTCTGGAAGAATTTTATGCCGGAATGTATCTGGCGTGTGAGCATTACGGCATCGATCTGGTGGGTGGAGACACCACTTCTTCTAAAACCGGGATGTGCATCAGTATCACCGTATTGGGAGAGGCTGCAGAAGAAGATATTGTTTATCGCAATACAGCCAAAGAGAACGAATTGATCTGCGTGACAGGTGATCTGGGAGCAGCCTATATGGGATTGCAATTACTGGAACGGGAGAAACTGGTGTTCGAGGACAACGAACAGACTCAACCCGATTTTGCCGGCTACGAATATATATTGGAACGTCAGTTGAAGCCGGAAGCCCGGCAAGACATTATCCGTCAATTCCGGGAAAAAGGATTCAAGCCGACAGCCATGATCGATATTTCGGACGGCCTGGCCTCGGAGATCATGCATATCTGCAAAGATTCGGGGATAGGTTGCAATATCTACGAAGAAAAAATTCCGATCGATTATCAGACGTTCAAGATGGCCGAAGAGCTCAATATGAATGCCACTGTCTGTGCTTTATCGGGCGGTGAAGATTATGAATTGCTCTTTACAGCTCCCCTGAACGCTTACGACCAATTAACCGCCATGCCCGGCATCACGGTTATCGGACACACCTGTAAAGCCGAACAAGGTTGCTACATGACCACCCGGGACGGTAACACTTTCGAACTGAAAGCCCAGGGATGGACAAATTTTTCTTCACCGAAGCCGGTAGAAAAAAATGCAAACGATTAACTGAACCAAGATGGAAGATTCTTTAAGAGAAATATTGCAGGAGGCGGAGAAGCACCGACAGACGGGAAACCGGAAAGCCCTGACTGCCATACTCCGTCGGGTAACGACAAACCGCAGAGCTTATTACCGGGAAAGTATCGCCGAGAAGCTGGAGGAAGAATTCGCTGACGCTCTATATAAAGTATTGTTGTTAGAAATGGATGAGGAAGAAGAAGATAGTATAGAAATCGCCGAATTGGCTTACCTCAGTCTATGCGCCAGTTTCCATCATCCGGAATCCGTCACCGCAGAGCATTATAAACGCAGGTTACTGCTTTTACATTATTTCTGCGATTATTTCACCGATTCAATCATCGAAGTTTTTCTGTCAAAATACAGAACCGACAATATGCTGTTGGCCCGGAACCTGGCGCTCGAATGTCTGGAAAAAATGCAGTTATCGGATATGTTTTATCTGGAGGATCATGCCCCGGATTTTCTGGATGGCGACGAGCAGTTATCGGATGCTTGTAACGCCATTGAAACCAATCCGAATTTATCGGATGCCGAAAGAGAAGAATCCCTGCTACTCCATAGGGTGTTGTATGCTTACCTAAAAGCCAAATATAAAAACTGAGAGCTTTTCAGCTCTCAGTACTTTCTTTTTTCGAATCAATGATTCGGGTTGAATCTTCTTTCACCATTGCGAGGAGCGAATGACCGATGGCCTCTGTTTTCCCCTTCCTCTCTCGGGCGTGCTTTTTTTACAACGATTTTCCTTCCCTGAAATTCAGTTTCATTAAGAGCATTGATAGCATTCATTCCTTCAGTTTCGTCTTCCATTTCAACAAAACCAAAACATTTTGAATTACCGGTTTCTTTGTCCATGATCACTTTTGCTGAAGAGACAGTACCATGTTCGCCGAAAAGAGCTGCGAGATCTTCACCTGTAGTGGCAGAACTCATTTTTGCTACAAAAATATTCACAATAAAAAAAAATTAAAAAAAATAATTAAACATGCAGAAGAATACGTTGTGTGCTTTTTTTAGTTACAAAAAAAAACGCAGAACCAAGGTTCTTCTATCGCTGGCAAATATATATTAATTTATTAATAATCAGAAATAAAATAAACCGATATTTTTTCCATCTAAAAAATATTCTTTTTTTTCTTTGTTTTTTATTTGCAAATTCAAATAAAACCCCTACATTTGCACTCGCAATTCAGCAATGGTGGCATAGCTCAGTCGGTAGAGCAAAGGACTGAAAATCCTTGTGTCCCTGGTTCGATTCCAGGTGCTACCACACCAAAAATGAGAGAGTTACGAAAGTAACTCTTTTTTCATTTTACCTCAAATACAAGGAAAACAGGAGATTTTCCGCTATGTTGGCATTGCTGAAAATGCCGGTTACGGTATGAAGGAACTCGCGAGTTGGAAAACCTTAACCGGTACGCGCCCTACCATAGAAAGCGAACGCACCATCGCCACCGTCACATTCTCTCTCAAATCCGCAATCCAACGGCTCAACATATCTGATGTCCCTGTAAAACTGACAGACACAAAGGTTGCCCTGGGATTGCGCCGGGGATTCGCTACCTCTGCACCGTCTCAATAGCAATGCCGAAGCGGTTCAAAAGCGGTCGGGGATACAGTTGCAACGCTTCCGTAACGTTTCTGAAACGGAGCAAAAGCAGGGAAACCATAGCGAATCCTATGGCAAACGTATCTCAAAAGGTAAATTTCCCTTTGTAGTAGCAGAAAAATACTGGGGCAGATATAATCATGTATAGCAACAAAGGCCGGCCAACTTTTTACCGTCTGCCAGCCTTTGTTGCTAATCGTAAGAACATTTAAAATTCGTGGAAAGCACGGACACGATTGAGAAAATCTTGCCCCAATAGCTCTTCTTGATACCCGGACCCCCAACCCATTGCTTCATAAAAAGAAGAATAACTGACCATCCTTACATTTTCCCCAGCACCAATACTGGAAGAATGATATCTACAATCCACTTTCTTCATTTCGTTCTTTTTCTCTCCCGGCGCTTGCTTGATAGCTGCATTAAATTCATCCCAACGATTCCCCTCAATAATTAATTTACCAAATATCTTCAAAACATTGTGCGCTGGTAAAACCCAACCCGTCACTCCGTCTACATTCTTATCATTACACCATTTCATAGCCGGAAAACGCTCCAATGTCTGATCGCAAAGTAACACAGCATTTAAATTGGCAACAGCATCATCCCTACTATTTGCCGCGGGCATAATTCCTGATTGGAAAGGATCTTCCGTTGCCCATGGTAATTCCGTCTCATCCAGCGACACCACCCAACCGTGTTTTTCGGTTTCGTCTACGCTGATGACAATTCCCTGAATGCCGTGCCGATTATAATAATCGAAGACTTTATATGTCGGCAGATTTTCCAGCGCTTCTCCCATAAGCGTTTCATTATCCCGCCAAGGAGCAATTTCTTTGATGCGGACCACACATTCCGTTTCTTTAACCAAAACATCTAAAATAATTTGTTTGCCGGATTCGAAATTCAATTCTTGTTCCGTATTCCAGGTGTAGGTATAATTACCCGGTGTGAGGATTTCCAACAATTGCGTCCCTACCGTAATTTTTTGAGGCACAATAATTGCTTCGCGTACCACCTCGATTCCTGCCGGCAATTCTTTGAGTTCGGCACTCACGACATGGGCGGTTTCCCCTTTGGGCATTACCGTACCGGAAGCTAAATCGACAGAAGCGTTCAGTAAGATATTGTCTACCGTCACTTTACTACCCACCAAAGCGCCAGGGGTGGACGAATTGCTATGGATATGCAATACCACCTTGCTCATCAAATGATGGAAAGACAGCGTAGTGGCCTCATCACTATATTTGAGCGTTTGCCGGGCATAAAGCAAGTCGTTTCTTTCATTTCCCTCTTCCCGCAGAGCGAGACTGTCCTGACGAGGTTCGATAGCAAAAGCGTAAGCTGCCGGATTTTCCGCGGCTTTTGCATCATAGGGAGCGTAGGCATACAGTTCCAGTGAAGGTTGACGATCCCAGGATATGCGCGGATCAGACACCAATCCACCGGCACTTTGCATGAAACGGATATTTTTCGCTACTTCTGCACGATTGAGGTCAGCATCTACCTTTGTCGCCGATAACCATACACCAACTCCTTGACCGGCACGGAAACGGTAGGCCGCTTCATCGGGAGCCATACCGTCGACCAGTGCGGAAAGGTGAAGTTCTCCCGTACCTCCGGTTACATCGTTATCGTCTTTTTTGCACCCTGTCAACAAAAGAATGGTCAAAAGGATAGTCCCCCATAGGTAAGATTGTAATTTCATGCTTTCTGTTATTTAAGTGTGACTCTTATTTTTTGCAAGCTACCGACACGCAAATCGATGCTTTCGGCAGGCGTATAGATGTAAGCAATATCGCCGTTATCGCATTGCAGGAAAGGCGTTTCCGCAGCAATTTGTTGTGGTGGCAGAACCACGCGAAATATCCGTTTTTCCACATCTTCAACCGAAAAATCTACCATTGTGGCACCGTCTTCCGAATGGATGAATGTTTCTGTACCGATATTCCAGGCCGTTTTAGTATTTACGTTAATGGCTTTTACTGCTAATTCGGGCAGAAAGTCGATATTTTCGCCCAAGATTTCCACTTCAACCAAGGAGAAAGCATGTTGAAACACCAATTCTACTTCTCCATCAGTTAATCCCTGAATGTTGGCAGCACGCAAAACATCAGCGTCAGGCATGACATTTACCGCAAAAAGTATGGAGTCGGGACGCGAAGCTTCGCGGGAATAGGGCCAATAAGCATAAAAATCAAGCGGCGAGCTATCTTGCGACCATACGACTTTATCGATCGGGGTAGCGGGTTTCCAGCCGTCCTCAGTTTTCACCCATTTAGCATTGTGTGCCTGATTGCCTTGGATTGCCGGTACAGCAACAGTGGCGGAAGTGGTTCGTTTAACGGCATAAATACCAATGGAATCGCCAATTTCAAAATCACTTTTTCCGGCACGAGTGGATAACGATGAGTGAATCCGGAAATTCACTTCTTTCGCACTGGACGACGGTTCCGGATATTCGGCTGAGTGGTCTTGCACGCAAGCACCGAATAGCAGCAGGACGCCTGGAATTAATAATCGTCTGATATTCATAATATAATATTTAAGATGGATCAGGAATTAAATGCCTGCTAATTTTTCTAATGTTTTCGCCGTTTCCGGGTCTGAGGGGCGCGTCATGTTGTTGTCAATGAGTTTGCCTTCGGGGTCGAAAAGAAGGAAACGGGGAATGCCCGTTATTTTATAATCCAGGGCGATTTGTGCTTCAGGCCCGCCGATTAGTTGAATACCGCCCAGTTGTTCTTTCTCCACCATAGCCACCCAATCTTTCCGCCGCGCATCTAAAGAGATGCTGACAAAATGGATGTTCTTACCGTGGAATTGCGCCTCTAATTTTTTCAAATGGGGAATTTCCTGCCGACAGGGGCCACACCAGGTAGCCCATACATCGACGTAGAGGTATTTGCCTTTTAAATCCCCTAAATTCACGGCGTTACCCTCTATGTCAAAATAAGCAGCGTTATCCGAAAGCATTTGTTCTCCGCTTTGCAATTTTTCGTACACGGCATAGAGTTTTCTCAATTCTTTTTTGTAATCTTCCCGCTTCACATAACGGTCGTATATTGCCTGTATGCTTTTCAAGGATACTCCTTGGGTGCTTTCTACATAAATAGTTGCATAATTTTGCATCATATCTTCCAATATGGCTGGTGTTTTGAAATATTTTTCCAACACCTCCACGCGTTTCTGAATAATCTCTTCCCAATTGAGATCAAAATCTTCCAAAGCAAGAATGGCTATCGCTCCTCTCACATATTTCCGGTAGGCCGCATTTTTCCACAAAACAATATCATCTTTCAGCATACGGACGATGTGTTCTTTGACAAGAGGCGTGTCGTCCTGTTTCCAAAAACCGTATGTTTGGTTACCATTTTTCCAGAAATGTTGCATCGGATAAGAGGTGAGCGGTTCATACAAGCGATAGCGGGCAGTAAGTAGTTCCTGACGTTCAAACTCTTTATCGAGGCGGCTTTTACGTATCGTTTTCTCGTTTTGCTGCTCATATTGCTTCAATTTTTTCAGATAGGACTTTTCGTCGAGCAGGAAATCACTGTCATTCATTTCCTGTAACTGTCGTTCGTTGAGATAGATATTTTTATCCGCATTCTCACCTTCATACTGAAGATCAAGATGCTGCAAAGCATATCCCCCTTTATCGTTCGCCATTACCTTTACAGCCAACGGCTTTCCGGGTTCCAGATATAACGGATTATGGCTCAATCCGATGTTTAAGGTAAAGTAGTCTGCTTCCTCTAAAGGAAATTCGAATTTAGCCATCTGGGAGTCCTCACAAACGTAGTTGCCCTGAAAAGTGGCCCCTGACAATGTTACATCTTTAGCCAACCGAAAGTCTCCCAAATCTACTGTCAGGAATGCTTTTTTTTCTTGGGCCATCACTTGAAAGGTTGTGAAAACCGTCAATATCACACTGATTAATACATGTTTGTTCATTATTCGTTTTTTTATTAAATTAATATTGGATTGTTTATTTTCTATCTTCTCTTTTCCCGGTGAAAGCAAAGCGGGATTTCCACATCCAGCGTGAGGGGCAGCGATCGAGATGAAGACGGATACGGGCGGCCTGATCTACTGATACGGAATTTTTATAGCTGTAGGCATCTATGACATTATAGGAAGTAAACAGGTGTGTACTATCAGTTTTGAAGACGGAAAGGTCATCATTCCAATAGTAAGGGGTATCGGGACAATAATCGGTATCGCCATCAACAAGGTTACCCCCCTGGAATGCCGTAGCCTGAGTGGACAAAAGTCCGAGGTAGCGCGCCATGACAGTGGATATTTCAAAGTAATCAGTACTTTGAAAAGGGTTCAGAAAATTGGAAATGTTGACAAAAAAACCGATGTCGGTAGCCTGTTTCGGAAAATCGTTCGTCAATGCCCCGGCATTCAAACCCGGAATAGGATTTTCAAGATCGTCGATAACAGTAGGCAAAGTTACAATACTCGAAGCTCCGTTGGGGTTGTTGATGAGCCATATATTCAGAAAATTTTTATAATCATACATAAGGGAACTTTTTCCGAAAACGAATGCGCGAAATTCTTCGTCTTTGGTAAAAGTGACATCCGAAGGCATTTGATAAATGTGCAATCCGGGCACTTCCAGCAATACTCCGTTGTCATTGTATTCCGCAGCACGAAAGGTTATCCGGGCATCCCCACCATTGGGGTCGGTAGTTACCTTGCCATTGAACACATCGTTCATGCGGGCAATATTCTTACGTACAGTCTCGGAAGTAATCGTGATGGTAGCGACTCCGGGTTTGTTGACATAATTCAAGACATGGAATATAACAGGAATTTCTATCGGTTCGTATCTGATTACCGGTAATTCACGTACCCGGATTTCCAAACCATCGCTCGTCAATTCGCCGGCTTTTAAATAGAAACGAATGGTACGGGGAGTAGCATCAGTGGTGGAAAAAGTGAAATCCGGATATTCTTTTCCCGTTTCATCCACCAAATGAAATAATCCCTCCGGCAGCAAACCGGCAGGAATCAGCGAAGTATCTCTCACCATTTTGGGAGTATAAATAGCGCTGTCGCCTTCATATTCCGGGGTATATCCCGGAAATTCGAGGATATTATAGGCTTCTGCATAGAATTTCATGGTGGCTTTGCCGTCGGGTAACAGGGTTTGGTGGTCGGCGCGCAAGCGGATTAACTTGATGTCTCCGAGAGTTACCGGTTTTTCCGTGAAAATATCGTCTTCCGGCTGACAAGCGGCTATGGCCAGGCAGAGGGTGATGTATATCAATATTCTTTTCATATCCTATCTGTTTTTAAATAGTTATCAGTTAAAATTCGTCCATCCGGGATTTTGGCTGATATTGTTATAATCCAATTCAATGGAATAAGGAATGGGGAGGGCATACCGATAGTCGTCGGATTGCAGGGTGTAATTTTTGGCCGCACCGGACTCTTTCTCGTAAGCCAGGCGGTTGCAGGGAAGTCCCCAGCGTTTCATGTCGAGCCAGCGCGAACCGTATTCGAAACACAATTCTCTCCGTCGTTCTTTCTGCAATTCCATGAGTATGTCGCCTTCCACCGACTGCACTGTACCTGGTATTCTCGATTTCCGGAAAGCGACCAGCATTTCTGCTGCTTCTTTTTCCTTGCCGGTATGGCACTTGGCTTCTATGTTCATCAAATAGAGGTCTGCTTTCCGGTAGAATACGAGAATGTCACCGACCGGTCCCCAAGAGTAAGTTACGGGCTTGGTGATGTAATACACCGTTTTATCTTCATTATCTGTAGCTCTGAACCAAGCTTCTCTCCGGATATCTTCGGGTTCGTAAAGTTCCCATAATTCCGCTGTAGGTTGCTGGGCATTATTGAGGCCCCAAATTCCCGTGTAATCCCCTCCAACACGGAAAGGTCGTTCAGTAGCTAATTTCAACGCATATAAAGGATTGTTAACCGAATAAACACTCCGGTCGGCCGCGAAGATTTCCCGCAGGACTTCGGCCTGCTCTTCAAAACTATAAGAAGCAATGAGGGCACCCGAATATTTTTCGGCGGCTTCCCAGTCGGTGGACTTGCTTGCCGCCGAGCCGGCCCGGAATAGATACATTTCCGCCAGCAGGGATTGTACGAAAGCAGGAGAGTAAAAGAAATTCCATTCTTTAGAGGGCGTGGTATAAGTGAGCACTTCCAATAATTCACGTTCGATAATATCGTAAATTTCTGTCTGTGTACGGCGGTCGCCGGGGGATACATTTTCGGAATCGAGATTCAGCGGAATGCCCAAACGATCGTTACCGTAAGGAGCAAAAAATTGCAATAATTTGAAGATGTTCCATGCCCGGATGACTTTCGCTTCGCCACCAATGGTTTCGGCCTGCTCCCGGGTGCGGTCCACTTTGGCCAAATCGTCTAAAATAGCATTCATGAAGCCGATGGAGGCAAACCCGTTTTGCCAGATGGTTTCGGCCATTCCGCGTCCTTTCCAGTCGACACACTCCCAATAGCGGTTCATGCAGTCATTATTGATGGTGGAATGGTCTTTGAAATGCAGCAGGTCTAAATTATCCTCATATAAAGCTAACTGACTGTTGATATCGTTGTATAGGGGCAACGAAAGGGGTAAAAGGCCGTAGCTCGGCAGAGGCAGCGTGTTATAAACATGGGCAGCCCAATAGGCTAGAAGTTCGGTTCGCACATCCTCGACATTCGACACCACCTGTTCGTTTTTGGGCACCAGGTTCAAATAGTCTTTGCAGGATATGAATATCAGCAAAAGCGGAAGGTATGTTTTTAGTTTCATAATCTCTGTTTTAAATTCCTATACTCAGCGAAAGCATATATTTGCGGGGAATGGGATATTGGAAAGCTCCGAAGTTTTCCGGATCCGTTCCCTTGTAACGTGATAAGGTGAAGATATCACGCATATTCAGGTTGACCCGGCAGGATTCCAACAACAGCTTTTTACACACGTTGGGCGGCAAATTGTATCCAAGTGATATTTCGGAACACTTGAGGTAATTGCCGGTTTCCAATTTCCGGTCGTACCAATCGACTTGTAAGGAAGAAACTTGCCCGGTTACATTATAGCCCGGAATATCGGTAATATCACCGGGTTTACGCCAGCGTTCCATCTCTTTGCACACGGCATTTCCGGAAACAGCAGCGATACTGCCTGCTCCTGCCACAGAATAATAAGCCGAAGTAATTTTATGTCCCGCCATAAACAGGAAACGGGTGTTCAATACGAGTCGCTTATAGTTGAAGGTCATTCCCCAACCTCCTGAAATAGGCGGGTAGCTATTGCCGATGGTCTCTTTGATTTTCAATTTTTCCGTTTCGTTCGCCTCGTCCATATCGAGCACCCAGGTGCCGTCTGCACGTTGAAAGCCGATGGGAGTTTCCCGGCCGGTGTTGTCCACTAAAGCAAGTGTATGTCCAGTCAGCAGGTCGATTCCGGCAAAACGATATCCTAACCAGGAGTTCGTAGAAGAGCCTTCCACAGGTTCTGTGCGTTCGTATCCTTTAGGAATATCCTGAATACTTTTATAATAAGATTTCAGCACTTTACTCCGGTTCACAGCAAAATTCAAGTTCATCACCCAAGTGAAATCCGGCGTCCGTATATTGGCTGAATAAAAATTCACCTCCCAACCACTGTTACGCAGGGAAGAGCTATTGTGTTTAATGTTGTTGATACCAACGGAAATAGGCAAGGTTTTTTGGTCTAACAGATTCCGGGTGATGTTATTGTAATAATTCACATTTGTCCGGATACGTCCTTTGAAAAGAGCCAGATCTAAACCGAAACTGCGGTCTTCTTTCTGTTGCCATTTCACGGAAGGGTTTTTGGGAGCAATGTGTGAGGGTATCAAAGTATTGAAAAAGGTGGAAGATATTTGGTAAGACATCACATTGAAAGGCAAAGCCCGTTTGTCGATGCTTCCGGTGTAGCCGTAAGACACACGAAATGCCAATTCGTTGAGCCAGGAAGCTTTTCGGATAAAAGACTCGCGATGGAGGTTGTATTTGAAACTGGCATTCCACAAGGGAGAAAAACGGTTTGCGCTACCGATAACATCTGCACCATCCAGCCGTGCGCTGGCAGAGAAAACATATCGGTCGCGAAAACTGTAACTACCCGACACAAAGAAAGAAACACTCCGGTTGCGAATTTCGGTACGTCCCAACAAATTAGTAATCATGGCCTGGACTCGATTAATCTGTTCGGCGCCGATTTCGGGCACGGCAAACAGACCTTTCTCATCGTTATATTCCGGGAAACGGGAGTAATTGTTCCACAAGGCTGTTTCAGACATTTCATGCCCGAAAAAGAGATTCAGGAAATGAGTATCTTTAAAATCCCGGGCATATTCCAAACGGTTTTGCCAAGTGTAAGTTTCGGAACGGCTATCTCTTTCAGACAACGAACCGTTATTGAGATAATCAGGCAATTCCCGGTAAATGGCGGCAATCCACGCACGCGACTTGGCGGTATAGGTGCCTTCGCCCAGTACGCTTTCAATATTACTGTAGCTGGTGTGAAGGGCCCCGATAGTTTTGAATTTGAGGTTTTCCAGCAATTTAATATCGAGTTCCAAGGCCACCCGGTTACTTTGAGTGTTAGTAGTAGAGGTATTGTTAAAGAGTTCGTGGAATATATTGAAATCATCCCGATAGCCGTCTTTTAAAGTGCTCAAAGCTGAGGCATAAGAGCGATCGTACTCCATATTCCCTTCTTCATCGAAAGGCCGTTCGTAGGGATTGGCAAATGTGACATAATTGAACACATTTACTCCGGCATCCGAATCTTTGTCGCGGCGGATATTGGTGGATAAATCGAAAGCAAGGGAAAAACGTTTGTTGAAATCATGCGACAGGCGTAGCATCGCGCTCCAGTTGCGGTAATTGTTGGTCGGTATCAATCCTTTGCTCTGGCGGATACCCAAACTGGCATAATATACCGTTTTTTCGGATCCTCCGGAGAAAGAAATGTTGTGATTGTGGGAAAAAGGTTTTCGTAATACTTCGTCGTACCAATCGGTGTCGATTTGGCTTAACCGCTGGATTTCGGCTTCTGCTTCTTCCTGGGATATTTTGCCCAAATTCGCATCCCTTAATAAAGTGGTTATCCGTCCGCCCCCACTATAATTGGGAAAATCTTCAAAGACACTACGTTCGAATGCGATTTTCTCTTGGGTATTCATCATCTTGAGTTTCAGCCGAGGGGCAGTCTGAAATTCAAAACTGGAAGTAACATGAATGGAGGGCACACCGGTACGCCCGCGTTTGCGGGTAACGACAATTACGCCGTTGGCAGCCTGTGAACCGTAAATTGCGGTTGCAGCGGCATCTTTGAGAACAGTGATACTTTCAATATCTTCGGGCACTAAATCATTAACGTTGCCGGTGAATAGTACTCCGTCGACAATCCAGGTGGGATTCATATCACCATACAAGGAATTTAATCCCCGTATGCGTATCTCCGGCAGAGCACCCGGCTTACCGGAAGTGAGTCGGGAACTTACTCCCGACATTGCCCCACGCAGGATATCTCCGACAGAAGCGAATCCTTTGTTGGAAATATCACGGGCATTGACGGTTTCTACAGCCCCGGTCATACGCGTCTTGTTAATGGTCTGATAACCGGTAGTAACAGTCGCTTCTTCGAGCATAGTGACATTTTCTACCAATACGATTTCGTTTTCGCCCGGTTCGCATATTACTTCACGGGTAACCATGCCGACAAAGGAAAACAGGAGCGGATGTTCTTTGCCTTCCGGAACAGCTAATGAGAAACGGCCTTTTTCGTCTGTGGTGGTACCGTAATAGGCTCCTTTTAACCGAACCGTCACTCCCGGCAAAGGCAAGCCCTCTTCATCGAGTACGCGCCCGGTGATGACGCTTTTCTGGTTTTGTTGCCGGGGAGCGCGTTTGATGATAATAATCTGATCTTTAATTCTATAAGTATAGTCGGTGTGTTCCAGACAACGGCGTAATACTTCGTCAATTGTTATTTGTTCTGCTTCTAAAGAAATTTTAGGCAATTGCCCTAATTCTTCTACATTATATACGAATGTATAACCACTTTGCGCTCTGATCATTCCGATCACTTCACCCATCGTTGCTTCTTTTGCCCGGATGCAAACTAAAGTTTCCTGAGACCACGCCATCCCAGATAATTGAAAAGTAAGCAATAATGAGAATAACACACTTAATCTCATCAGCAAACAAGATTTGAATCGTTTTTTCCCCGGCCCGATGCGGGAAGTTTGAATGTTCTCCATAATTTTGTCTGATTTGTTTTTATCTCTGATACACTTGAATTGTTCTCCCAATCTGTTTGAATTCCACAGCACCTGTTTCTTCTATTAGTTGCAGGATGTCGTTAATATCTCCATACCTTTTCAATTCCACTGAAAATTTTTTGTCTTTGGCTCCCTCATCCCGAAAATCTACCTGAAAAACATACCATTCCGACAAAAATGCCAGAATATCCTCCAGACGTTCCCTGTTAAAATAAAACATGCCACGTACCCAGGCTGTCACCACTTCGGTATCGACTTGCTGCACATAAAAGTTATCCGTCAGTCTTTCAATCCGGGCTTGCTGTCCGGGCAATAAACGCTCTGTATTCATCCCACAGGCAACTTCGACACTCCCACTCAATAAGGTTGCTTTTGTATAGTCGGCTTCAGAACGAGCCTCTACATTAAATACGGTTCCCAACACCCGGACATCCATTTGACGGGTATGCACAATAAAATGGGCATCCGAATTGTGGGCTACCTCAAAATAAGCTTCTCCTTCCAGCCATACTTCCCGGCTATTTTTCCCGAAATGTACGGGATAGCGTAAGCGACTTCCAGAGTTTATTTTTACCAGGCTACCGTCACAAAGGCGTATACTATATTCTGCATATTTCGGTACGGATATGGTACAGTACTCCGGTGATTCTTCCCTATAATTTCTGCCTATACGGTAATCGATTTCCGATTTTTTCCTGTCAACAGCCGCACTACCGGCTAAAAGAGACACACATTTTTCATCATTCAGATACACAACCGAACCATCCGGCATTTCCAAACGTACATTATCAGACTTTTCTACTTTTACGACCGACGGAGATTTCGTTTGTTGCCTTTCCGACATATACCATATTCCGATTCCTACACACCAGGCTATGATGCAAGCAGCGGAAAGCCATATCCGAAAAGATAAAGCAAGGTGGTTTTTTCCCCGGATACCATTCGATTTACAAAAATCGTCCCAAGCTTTTTTTTCCGAAACAGCGATCCTTTCTATCTCTGTATCCCTGGTCATAAATTCCTCATATACGGCACGATATTCAGCGTGATAGAGCAACCACCGCTCTAAACGGTGATTGTCGTCTTCTGAAATGACCCCTGTTTTTCGCGCGGCCATCAAACGGGCAAATTCTATCCCTGAAATAATTTTCTCTTCCATACGCACTGTTTGCAACTTTATCGAAAAATACCTTCAATAATATTACACATGAAGAGAAAAAGCGGGTGGGTAAACAAGGTATGTTTTTTATGCACCAGACAGACATGGTGCATGATAAGATACTTTTAAACAACTAAATAGCTATTGAAAATAATTTAAAAAATCCGGATAAACAGAATTAAAAATGGGAATATTTTTCCAATACTTCCAAAACAAGCAGCATCAAATATTCATTTCCTAAATATTTTCCTAGTATGGCATAGGCTTCTTTTTTAGCAGATTTCACTGTATTTAAGGAAATCCCCAGTTTTTCTGCAATTTCAGGATTTGTATGGCCTTCCAATGCCAGCCGGACGATTTGTAATTTTCTGCCGGAAAGAGAAGCGACAGCCTGACGAACAGCCTCTATCGCCTCCTGGCGAATAATTTCTTCCAACAGGGTTTGTTCGGATATTAATTCCTCTTCGACAGTTTCGGACTCCTCTAATTTGAATTTCGAATGCCTGAGATGATTCAGGCACAAATTTTTCGCCGTGATGTATATAAAGGCCTGTGCATTCCGGACGGTGTAGTCAGGCGACCAATTCTGCCAAAGACGGCAAAAAGCCTCTTGGGCCATATCCAAGGCTTGAGGCTGGCTTTTAGTATAAGAATAGCAAAAACCCACGACAGCCCTGAAATGCCTCAAATAAAAAGATTTGAATATCTGTTCCTTACCTACTATTTTTACACCATCCATGCTGACAAGTATAAGCATTATATATCTCCGAGAGATTTCCCCGACTTTCCACAGAAGTTACAAACAAGCGCAAATATATAAAAAAAATCACACCCCAATATCACTCTGAATTTTAGTACAAAAAAATAATCGGAGCCCTGCAGGGGGAAGTTTTACACTCCCAGCCAAGGTACCATAGGTAACTCCAGCAATTTATTCAAACTAATGGTAAGGCTATTGCGAAAAATCAGATCAGAGGTCTCATACGAAAGATTAATGCGACATAATGGTAAACAAAGAAATACAAGGCATTGTACCAGGAAGTAAATTCCCTTTCGATGATATTGTTATGAGCATTGGGTTGAATAGGAACGGTTGTGTTGAAAAATAAAAAAACAAAACCAGTCCCAAAAGCTTTTCAAAGAAAAGAACGGTAAAATGTTCTTTTATGTACCATCTAGTGGGTAGATGTTTAATACTTTCCACATAAATCACAACTTTTGCAAAAAATAATAACAACAAAATGATTTGTAAAATTCAATTTAAATATACTGTCATTTTGCTTTATCTATCTGCTTATTTAAATATAATTTAGATATAAAATATAAAAAACAAAACTATTAATAATACATATACAAAAGTAAAGTTAATTAAAATATTTTATTGTCATTCAATCATTTTATAAACTTAAAATATAAAATCATGAATGAGAATAAAACAACAGAAAAACAATTGAGTTATTTGAAATTAGCCTATGATGTGCAACAAATTGCCAATCGATATGTCAAGCAGGGCGGGATATCATTGAGCAATATTTATTTTAACCATGTGGTGGAAGAAATTCCGGTGTGTATGAACACGTTTCGCAAGATGATGAAAGAAGATGTATCTAATTTTCCGCAATTGGCAAAAGCGTATAAAGCCAAAATGCAAATGCGTTATCTGGAGCGGTTGAACCGGCAAAGCAGAAAAAGGATCAGGGGTGTAAAAAAACATTAAGGAGAAATTTGTTTGAAATGAAAAGGTAGGCCTATATGCCATCTTATGTAGGTCTACCAAACACTTTCATTTTATCCCTCATCCTTAATAGGTTATAATAAAGTTGTATATAAGGATGAACAGACCAACATGTAGAAGAACACCGGAAATACGGATATAGTTTCTCCCACCCAACACGCATTGCCGGATGAGAGGAACCATAAAGGAAACGAATGTACTGACGTTTATCTGGAAACTGAAAAGATTTCCACCGGTTTAGCCGTAAATTCCTCCGAGCTCATCTTACCGAAAGGCAAGGTATCGGATCATTCTCCGAATACCTCTTTCAGTTTGGCATCCATCTCCTTTTCTGCCTTGCTTCCACCAACGTACCGTCCCACGATGACTCCTTCGCGGTCGACGAGGAATTTGGTGGGCAGGGAGTGGATACC
>JAETOX010000001.1 GCA_021771575.1 Bacteroides sp.
CGGTAAATGCCAGATTTTTATAACGGTAAATCAAACGTACGTTTCCGTTCAGGACATTATTGTCAGACCCTTTCATGACACCGGCTGTCCGGTTGTAATTCACCCCTAATCCATAACGCATACGGGAATCTCCCCCTTCAATAAAAAGATCATGACTGTGGGAAGTGGCAAAACGTAAGGGTTCGTTCAGCCAATACGAATCTACACCTTTCTCCACTTCTGTCAAACGTTTGTAGTAAGTAGATTGAAACCCCTCACTGATAATTTCCCCATTTGCATCCAAAGGACCATAGCGGCCGGCTAATTTTTCAAATGTCAATTTTTCACGGGCATTCATCAAATTATAATCTGAAAGATCGGCAAATGAAAAACTCAGGTTTCCATTGTAATTCACTTGCAGTTTTCCGGCTTCAGGGGCTTTTGTTTCAACGACAATAACACCGTTTGCAGCCTTGGAACCATAAATAGCGGTTGCAGCAGCATCTTTCAAAACAGTGATACTAGCAACCCGGTCCATACTCAGATTGCTGATTGCCTTCAAGGTTGATTCGAATCCATCCAGAATAAACAAAGGTTGGTTCGGGTCAGTATCATATTCCTGTGTTAATCCGACAACACTCGTTTTACCACGTACATTAATATCGGGCAAGGTATTGGGGTCAGAACCGAACTGATTATTTTCAATGATTGCAAAAGAAGGATCAATGGTTTTCAGGCTTTGCAATACATTGGTATTCCCGATCATCTTCAATTCTTTGTGGGTATATGTCTGGGAAGAACCGGTGAAACTTTCTTTTTTCCTGGAATAAATACCGGTGATGACCACCTCTTCCATCTCCGTCGCTTCTTCTTTTAATACCACTGTCAAAGGGTCTGTATTTTTCAGTGTTACTTCAACCGAGGTCATTCCGATAAATGAAAATACCAAAGTCTGCCCCACAGGATTCGGTAAGCTGATTTCAAAATCTCCGCTTACACCTGTTGTTGTACCCAAGGTTGTTCCTTTAATCACAACGGTTACACCCGGTAAGGGATTCCCGCTTTTATCCATCACCTGACCGCTAATCCGTTTGGCTGCTTGTACCGTCTGCGGAACTGTCAATTTACGCAGAATAATCGTATTGTTGTCCATTTCTGCCGTAAAACCCGTCCCCTTTAAAGCCTGTTCCAAAACTGCAGAAATTTCTTCATTCACAGCATTGATAGTAATGCCTTTCAAATCTTTTGTTTTATTATAATCATAAATAAAACCGACATCACACTGACTTTTTATGGCTGATATAAACTCTTCTAGCGTAGCATCCTTCAAATTCAGATTTAATCGCTGACGCTGGGAAAATGCAGTTGCATTCAGATTCAAATTGAATACTAAAAGCAAGGCTACCAACTGTGGGACATACAATGCCCATTTTTTACATCTCTGTTTTCTCATAAGTTAGCACTCTTTAGTTCAACATTATTTTAGTCGTTATTATTATTTGCTTACCAAAACGGTGTTTCCTGTCGTAGAAAATTTTACATCGCTTGTTTTCTCAATCAGACGAAGAATATCACTGAAACTATCGAAACGCCTCAGTTCACCGGAAAAGAGCACCTCTTTTACTTCCGGATTTTGGAAAAACACATGAAAATCATACCACCGGGAAAGAGTAGCCAATATATCTTCAAGACGTTTCCGGGTAAAAACATATTTTCCATCTTTCCAGGCAATATATTCATAGACATTGACAGCCCGCTTTCCGATTTGCCGGTTTTGCCGGTCGCAAGCAAGCTGAAAACCTGGTTCCAGGAAAAAGACTTCATCCGAAAAGCCCGGAAATTCCACTTGTACCTTTCCGCTTACCAAAGTGGTTGTCAGGTTCTGGTCATCTGCATAATTTGTTATTCCAAAACTGGTCCCCAGCACTCTGACATTTTGTATTCCCGAATGCACAATAAAAGGACAATCTGTATTTTTAGCCACCTCAAAATAGGCTTCCCCTTCCAGAAATACCTCCCGGGTAGTTCCGGTAAATACCTCCGGATATTTCAGGGTAGATTCTGAATTCAGCCAAACTCTTGTCCCATCTTCCAGAGAAATCTGAAATTCCCCGCCTCGGGGAACAATTACTTTATGATAGGTCAACGCTACCGAAGTCTGCGTATCCGGCCGGAGATAATCCAAACAGCAACTATCCACAATAATATTTTCAGAAATCCTGTTATTGCCGCGGTGTTCCAATCTTGTCAGATTGTAAATCTGACCATCAGCCAGTTCCAGAATAGCATTCGGCCGTCCATGATGGATCCGTATCTCCGCTTCCGGAGAAACGGTTTTTACATCTTGCTGCGTGATTAAAGGTATTACCCCCAACAAAATAACAATTGAAGCTGCTACCATACTACCCCATAACAAGCGGACACGTCCGGTTTTTGGCTTTTGTTTGTTTATCCGGCTCTGTAAATCAACCCACGCACGACTTACTTCTGCATGATCCGGCCGTCTAACCTCCTGCAATTCATAAAAAGATTTGAGATTCTGATAATACCTCCGATGATTGCTATCCTGAATCCATATGTCAAATCGTTTGACTTCCTCTTCTGTCAAACGATTTTCCAGTTTTTTATAAAGTAATTCTATCGTTATTTCTTCTTTTTCCATTACATTTTATTGAGCTTGATCCGCTATTTCAAATGAAAAGGTTCGATTAATTTAGTTGAAAGTTTTTAAAGTTCATAAAGTTTTTAAAGTTCATAGACCCTGCGAGTGCCTTATTTATTCATAATAAAATACCATATCTTGCAAATTCATCCTATGTGATTTATAATAAGAATTTTATTCCATTATTTGTCTCTTTATTTTTCTACCTTTTCTGGAAGTGAAACTTCTGAATCATTACCATTTATCCATTTTCGCCTAACCATTCCCTTCTGGCAGATTCCCGCCAAAAAAATCGAACCTTTAAATTGCTGTACTAAATTATAATGACAGTCTATTTTAATGATTCGCCTTTAAAACGGCCTTACCTTTATTTTGTATGACAAGAATTTGATTTTTTTATAAAAAATCATTTAAAAATTAAACTGTAATCCTACATACACCAATCTCCTCTGATATTCTTCCCAACCAAGGATAGATTTATAGTCAGTACTATACACAGGATAATTTCTATTTGATTTATCCAAAATATTTGTAACTGTGAAAAATGCAAGTAAGTGACCTTTCTTCAACGGAAATATCTTATTGATGGTTAAATCCAATGAATTATAAGCCGTCACTTGTTCCGAATTATAGTCTCCATAAAGAGGAAACCATACATTATCACTAATATTTAAAGCATACTCAACAGGGGTATAATATAAACCCGGGCGTGCAGAAAAATTTATCCCCATATTCCACTGATTTGCTGTACGCCAAACAATGGAGGTACGGATGATATAATCCATATCATTTGCTGAACGATAACTCTTTCCTCCCAACCGAACACGGGAATCGATAAAAGCATAGGAACCTGCAAATGAAAATTGCCCTATTGAACGGGTAACAGAAAATTCCAAACCTTTCAGTCTTCGCTCCACAACAGCCTCTTTACCATTCTCAGCAAAATAGTCCCGGGTATTTTCATCTTTTAGGTAAGAAGAAAGTTTTAAATCAAAGTCATAAATATGACTTGTCAGGTCAACAGAATATTGACGGGAGGAATGTAAAGCAAAATTTTGGCTGTTGTATGCCGGAACATTATAAGTATGATACTTTCCGGCTGACAATAACAATGAAAATTTTTCATTCATATTCCATCGCCCCGAAACTTGCCAGGATGTATAATTTGGTTGACTAGCTTCAGGAATATTTTTTCTGACTGCACCGCTGAAAAGTAAATTACGCATAGGTGTATACTTACAATAAAAATAACCCTCCCAGACACGGTTATAGAGTTTATCATCGGCCGTTACACTCTCTGCTTCATTCGAATAATTATAAAAATATTTGGGAAAAGTACCATAAAATTTAACTTGTGTATATTGATGTGTGAGTCCAGCCTGAAACCCCAGATTTCTAACAAAATACTTTGCGGCCAACGAGGTATACAAGCGGTTCTCCCGTGTTGAACCATCCATGACGCCAAATTGATAGCCACCTTTACAGAGATCTATGCCATTATTCAATTCAACCATTACACCACTTTGCAAGGCCGCAAAAGTAAGGCCTGCAACCTGAAACCAACGCCGGCTTGTTGCCTTGCTTTCGTCCTTATAATTATATTGCTCAGTATCTGCCCGGTAATACTCGTCGATAGCATATTCATAAAGATTGAATTTGAACCGAGGAGTTAACTGTAAATGTAGGTTCATCCCTCCATCTGTCGTATTGAAACGCTTCAAAAAATCTGTATTAGTATGATTCAGCCAGAGGTATGGAGCTGAAAATTGGTGATTAGCATATAATTGCAGGAAATTTTTATCCGATATCTTTTTACTGATCAGGACACCGGCATTCGCAAGCGATAAAGACAATTTCAAATCATTACGAGTGATGTGTTCAGGCGTTTCAATCTCTATCGCACCTGCAATCGAATTACCTATTGTCAACGGAGGATTACCTGCATAAACTTTCATCTGGCCGATAAGTTCAGTATTGAAAACAGAAAAATTCCCGATACCGTTCAATTGGGTATTGCGTACCGGCTTCCAGACAGGCACCCCATTCAGCACCACAACGGAATGGTTGCCCGAAGATCCCCGTAATTCCGCATTCGCACTTTCCGATACATTGGTAGACGCCGCCATCACAGATACTGCTTTCAAAGGATCGGCAGCTGAAGCTGGAGAAAGATAAATATCGATACTCTCCAAACGTTCTACAGCAAAATCCTCCGATATACTCGGCCCCATGACGGTAACATCATCAAGCTGAATATTGGATTCCTGCAAAACAATATGAATTTCATTCCGGTCAGTTAACGCAGAAACAGGAATTTGCCGGGTACGGAATCCGATAAATGATACATCCAAAAAGTCAGTACGCCGGATTTGGGCTGCTATTTCAAAAGTTCCGTCTATATGGCAAGTAGTAGCTGCCACCCGCACACTATCGCGCATCAGCATCACGACGGCGGCAGCCAGCGGCGTTCCATCACGATCATGTACACTTCCTCTTAATAAGCCCGTCTGCGCAGACACGCTAAAAAAATTTACGAATACTAATACACATATTAAATATAATTTATCCATATCGGCAAAGTAAATAATAACACAAACGCTCCCCAATAAATAGTTATATTCATAACACAAATAATAAAATATAAATAACATATTATTTGTGCATTATTTTTCTTTTTTACTCTATGTATAATAATCTCTCCTATCAATCTTCTCACTTCCTCATAACTATCTCCATATAAACGGTTCTTACCTATTAAGTCAGAAAAAATATAGTATCCGTCAGTACCTGGAATAAAAAAATTTATATTTATAAGTGTAAAAAATATATAGTAAAACAATATATATGACAAGGAAACAGTACAAACATTGGGAACATGGTAATATTTCAGCAAAATAATAATCGACATGCAAATAATAATATCTGCAATAATGCCAGCCGATGAGAGAAGAATTTTCTGTGCTTTATTTTTCCAATAATATACGTTGATTGTATTTACATACATCACGGGAAATATGACATACATCAACCCTGCTCCTATTTCATTGGAAGTTCCTCCATACAGTTTATAAACAAAATAATGTGCCAATTCATGAACAGTCAGACACAAAAAAATCAAAAACATTACAATAATGATTTGAAAAAATGGGTGGATAACAATGAAAGCAGAAACCGGAACAATTAATTTTGCATTACTCAGGAAAATAATTAAAACTTCCGCTATTATTAATAACGGAACAGTCCATTTTATGAATATCTGAACACCTTTATTGGTTAGAAAATTTTTCAGCCAACTACACGAAAAGTCATAATAAAACAATTTAAAGAACCTGAAACCACCATCAAAAACAGGGACTATATTGACTCTGAATATTGCGTTAAGAAAAAAAATTATCTTTACAAACAAATATTGTAACGGACTACCTGTTTTATATTTTTTATTAAAGACATTATCTTTTCTGCATAATACTTTCAATTTTATAGCCTTATCAATCAGCGTATTTATTATGTTTTCATCAATCTCATACTCTTTTTCAAATCTTTCAATAACTTCTTTAGAATCATTGCTCCTTGACCATATTTGTAAGATTTCATATTCGATTTCAGAAAGAGATACCAAACCATCATCTTTATTATTTTTCAACAATAAAGCGTTATCAACAGTCTCAATAACTGTCATTGACGGATTAATTATATATTCTATATCTTTCAATTTCGTCCGATAAAAAGAGTTAACAACACGGTTTCATTGGGATTCTGTAATTCCATCAGTGCATCAATTTCATCATCAAGGTATCCTCCAATAGCACAACACGCTACCTCTTCTGCTGCTGCCGCCAAATGAATATTTTGCAGTATAGCCCCCACATCTGTAATTGCAAAGCGAATTCCCCGATCCCCATATTTACAACTCATCCTATTTAAAATTCCAGCAAACACAATAATTCCGGAAACAGAGGAGAGGTCCCAATTACCAAGTACTTCAGCGGGATATACAATCTTCAATGCATCCATCGTTGACTCAATATCCCTGTATTCTTTATAACAAACCAGATGACTTTGATGCGGGCTGTAATAATAAATACCCTGTTGCAAATTTTTTGTATTAATATTTATATAATATAAATCAATCGGATACAAAGCTCCACCGGATGGAATACTGCGTCTTCTCAGATGATGAGTATGTGTTTCAAAATACTCAGTGATAAAATAAGAGTTTAATAACACATTCGACAAATCCTGAATATCTATATAATCTTTGAACTCACGGGTACTTTTACGCCTCAACTGCAACTTCCGCAAGAACTCGGAATCCTGATTGAAATTTGATGATAATTTGACATATTTACAAAAACCTAATTCTGTCGTATGATTTATTATCTGATTCGCATAATATGGTGTTTTCATCACCGTAGAAATTCTCATTCCTAAATCGTGACAATTCCACGAAGTCATTTTGGAGCTTTCTAAAAAATCAAGAGCTTCCGGGCTAAGCGCCTGATCATAAAAAATATTTTGCATATCCATGGCTAATAATTAAAACGGTTAAATCTTTTATCATTAGGAAATTTATCCAGTGCTTCCAGTTTCAATTTTTCAAAAAGTTCTTTGTCCCCGACGTTTTTTCGTCCCTTATAGTATGCCAACAAAAAATAG
Organism: Bacteroides sp.; assembly: GCA_021771575.1. Taxonomy (GTDB): domain Bacteria; phylum Bacteroidota; class Bacteroidia; order Bacteroidales; family Marinifilaceae; genus Odoribacter. Next base: position 7,298 of record JAETOX010000001.1, read on the forward strand.
AAAGCATCCTCTCTCCCCCAGGTTGGGTCAAATTCATTATCTGATGTGCTATCCGGAAGGGATATTGCTTTTTTGAAATATTCTTCACATTTACTTTTTCCGCCATAAAGTTCCGGAGTATAGTAATTATTTATACCCAGCACCAGATAGGCACGCAAATTATTACCATTTAGTTCAATAGCCTTCTGTGCCATTGATTTTGCCTGATTACTCAGTTTTATTGTTGCTAACCATCCTGAAAAATTAATTTGATAATTTTTCAACATACCTAGTAAAGCATAATCTTCTGTAGTTTTTCCTTTTATCGATTCCAATATTTCAATTGCTTTTACAGTAAATTTTTCAGCATCTTCCTTTTTTTCCATTATACTGGAAAGTATTGAACATTTATAAAGAGCATAAGCCTCCCAATATGATAAATACCGATTATTACCCTTAGGATTATAATTCCTCAATTCACTTATTATTTTTCTTATAGAATCTATTCTTACCGTACTTATATTTGAATCGATACGATGTTGGAAATCCTGAGCTGGTAGGAAATTTGTGAAAAAACACAGAGATAAGACAAGTATACTTCTCATTGTTTTCATTTGATTATAATTTTATTTTTAGCAATTATATAGAATAAAATACTCAATTTCATCCCTTACTTTACGGAAATGGATGAGGGAAGCTTGTAAACAAATCACTCATTCTTTCAAACTTTCCACCCAGAAAAGGATAACTATGAACTCCCGTTAGATGGTTTAGTTGAGGGACAACCACTCTTACCACCTTATATCCCAATTCTTCAACATCGACAGGTGTTATGTCTTTATAAAAGAAATTGGAAATTCCGACTTTTTTTAATTCATCCAATGAGATATTCTTACACAGATAATTTTCATCCTGTATATATATATTATCATTTCCGGAATCCCAACTGATTGCCTGCTTTAGAATAGGGCATTCATTCCTAAGGTGAAGATATTTATTGTAAAAATGAAAATGCTTATCAAAATCATTTATTAAATCCAGATCTACAATATCCGGAAGCACAACCTTGGATTCAAGACTTAATGCATATTCAACACCCTGCCAAGCTTCCAGTGTCGCCTTCACAATTGCTTCTTCCTTAGAGAATCTCGAGGCAGCCCCTAATGACTGATATAATTTACCTTTATATTCAAAATATAAAAATGTAATTATAGTTTCGATTCCTGCCAATTCAACCAAATCAAAAAATTTAAATTTTACAAACCGATTGTCTATTAAATTTGTGATCTCAGCCTGATTCCCGTAGTAAGTCAATATTTTATCTACTGTATATTGTGGAACTTTAATTTCATTTTGTCTATACCAAAAGTTCGCAAACGCATCCCGTTCCACACATTCTAAAAAACCACTTATTACAGCATCTTTCAATGTTTTACCAGCAGCTAAACCGGTAGATGTATGCAACAAATAATTATTTTTAATAGGCAGATATACACAAAATGCAGGAATATATGAATAGCAACCGTTGATATGGTCCCAAGCCAAAGTCCAATCTATCCGGTCTTTACCAGATAATAAATATATACCTTTATGACGCAAATCCTGATATTGTTCATTTGAGTAATATTTCAAAAGTTTGATATCTATAACAGGCTCGCCACAATTTTTCAATTCATCATATGTTGCAGTAACGAATTCCTCTTCATGATATAATCCTGCCGCATATCTTTCAACAAACTCACCCAAAGCTCCGGCCAGACTTTGTTCATAATTAAAATTTATTGACCCACCGACAATATAATCCGTTTTACACCCCAGGTAAGATAAATTTTTTCCAGTACATACCACTTGTGTAAGACAGTCTGGAATAAACCTGCGATTTGGTATTTTAATCACTGGATCTGTCAAAAAACCAGCTACAGTATTAAATATATCATTCATCATATCCTATCCGTTAAAAGGAATAAATGGCGTTCTTGTAAACAATTTTGACATGGGATCTTTCAATACTCTTGATTTTTCAATTTCATAAGTTATAAAATTGATGGTAACAGACATCCCCACAAGATGCTTTGAACAGTTTCCATCGAATTTCATAAACTTGGAAATCTCTTCACATAATAAAGTCAAATATATTTTGTAATAATGATAATCTTCAAATTCAGATTTCAGTAGAGTCACCGAATGCCTAGAAATCATTTCTGCAAATAATTCAGGCGATTTTGCATTTACGGTTCTTCTTTTTAAATAACAATTCAGTGATGGAGTATGTTGTTTGGGTAGAATCAAAGGACCTATAGTAAAACTCACTGCTGAAAATTCGCAAAATAAAAGAGGTACTTGTTCCCGATACGATCTATCCCCTATTTCAGCCATCATTATATAATCCAGATGACAAGACAAAATAACTACTAATAAGTTATAGTTCTTGATATCAGCAATATCTTGTATCAATTCTATATCAAAACCGGGCAAATGGGATTTCATCGCTTCCAGGATATTCCCATCTGCATAAACTCCTATTTTTGAATGAAAAATATCTTTTTTTTCGTCTTCTTGTATAACTCCCAAATTTGCTAATAGCATCAACACTTCTTTCACTTCTGAATCAACAATCTGAACATTATCGGACAACGGTTCCTTTACCACAAGGCTTTTAATAACTATCTTTACCTTATACACTGATTCTCCCGTCAATTTTACTATAATGCCTTTGGAGTTTTTTATATATAAACATCCCGAAGATTCCCATATTTCGCAATTATTCAATTTCATAAATTGTCATTTTAAGAGGATGTCCCGAAAGTCAAAAAATGATTTTCAGGACATTACTCAAGAGATTAATATTCTTTGTTCATATAGTCATCGAATATTGCATCCCATTGTCTGTTAAATGTGATAGTATAGTCATATCCATAATCAAGCCCTACAATAAAATCAAACATACCTGCTTCCTTATAGGGAGTAAAATTAATAACAGAAGGACCACCTGCGACAGCATTTGTAGCCGTAACCAGAGACATCTCTAAAGAATTATGTATCTCTTGAGCCTCTTGGCTCCCGCAGCAGCAACAACAACATGTACAGCAACAAGAACCGGGAAGATTTCTCTCAGTAAACATAATCGGAGCTGTACGATCCTCTACAGCTTCAATTTTTAAAACAAGTTTTTTCATAATAATAATGAATTAGATAGTCAGGCTGCATTTATAGTGGCATCACCCATATCACTTTTACCGCTCTATTTGAAATAATATGATTTTCTTCTTGATACTACAACTTCTGTCTTATCAATAATCAAGACTATTTTTCTTCTAACTCTACGGATCGAATTAATAAATTTTTTATTGACAATCGTATTGTAATTTACCTTAACAAAATTTTCATTATAAAGTAATAAAGAATTTAAGGAATCTTGCTCTACTTCTAATATTTCCCTCTGCGCATTAATATAATATATAAAAATATACTCATTTTGTCTTATAATATGAGTAACTTCGTTCCATTTATTTTGGCAGGATACTTTTTCCATAAACTTGTATTTTTACAAGTATAATAAAAACAATAATACTAAAATCAATGTTCAATTCAGATCATTGCACAAAAAGCAATTAAAATAAATAATAATTGAACAATAATTTTCAGTTATATGTTTTTAAAACGATCTTATTCATATTTTGTATGACAAGCATTTGACATTTTTATAAAAAAATAATCCGAATAGTTAAATCAACAACCGGATTTTTTTGATTTTGAGTACAAATCAGGATTTCCTTTTTTGAGGATATGAAAATGGAAATAAAATAATACCAAAGCATTAAAGTCATCCGAAAGTAGTTCGCGTAATTTTTTATACCCACGGAAAATCTGGGTTTTTACTGTGTTCATAGACAACTCCAGTTCTGCGGAGATTTCAGTATATTTCTTGCCATCGATAATATGCATCCGCACAATCTGACAGCATTGCGCAGGTAAAGAATTGATGGCTTCATTGATTTTTTGAGCCAGTTCTTCACTGATCATCTCATCTACATCGGCAGCATACATCATCGCCTCGGCCATCAGTAACTTGTTGTTATCCCGTACTTTCAAATGCCGTAAATAATCCAGAGCTGCATTCCGGGAGGAAGTATATAACCAGGATTTAATACTGCCCTCGGAAGAGAAATCAGGCAAATTCTCGTATAATTTAAAGAAGACATCCTGAACTAAATCTTTGGCCAGCTCCCGATCTCCCACATGCCGTTCCACAAAAGGTAAAAGCACGGGATAGTATCTCCGGAAAACCTCTTCAAACGAATTATCCTTGTATAAAGCTGTGCCCTTAATCATAAATTCAGATAACATCTCATATTCCTAAGGGCAAATATATTATATTTCTCTTAATATTTATAAAAAATCTTTTATTTTACAGTATAAACTAAAATAGGGTATTATGAAAAAGATTACCTACGAATGCTGATCCGGAAACGGATAGGGGTATTTTGCTCTGCACGATGAAATAATTATCTTTGCTGGCCAAATGATAAATGTGTTATAGCCCATGATTTCAGCAGATGCACTTACAGTAGAGTTCGGAGACAGAGCACTTTTTAAAGATATTTCTTTCCAGATCAATGAGAAGGACCGTATCGCCCTCATGGGCAAGAACGGTGCAGGTAAATCTACTTTGCTCAAAATTCTTGCCGGCCAACGAAAACCGACCCGGGGAAGCGTAACTGTCCCTAAAGATACGGTTGTCGCTTATCTTCCTCAACATCTGATGACAGAAGACGGACGAACTGTCTTTGAAGAGGCTTCTCAAGCTTTTGCGCACCTGTTTGCCATGGAAAAACAGATCGAAGATCTGAACCGCCAATTGACCGAACGTACCGATTATGATTCTCCGGAATATTTCAAACTGATAGAAGATGTTTCTACTTTAAGTGAAAAGTATTACAGCATCGACCTGACCCATTTTGAAGCAGACGTTGAAAAGATTCTGCTCGGTCTGGGATTCAAGCGGGAAGAACTACATCGCCCGACCAGTGATTTCAGCGGGGGATGGCGGATGCGTATCGAACTGGCCAAGATGCTGTTGAAAAACCCGGATGTACTTTTGCTGGACGAGCCGACCAATCATCTGGATATTGATTCTATCCAATGGCTGGAAGATTTTCTAATCAGCAACGGAAAAGCTGTGGTGGTGATCTCACATGACAAAACCTTTATCGACAACATCACTACCCGAACCATAGAAGTCACGATGGGACGTATCTATGATTATAAGGTGAATTACTCCAAATATCTGGAATTGCGTAAAGAACGACGTGCCCAACAACAGAAAGCCTACGATGAACAACAAAAAATGATTGCTGAAACCAAAGAGTTTATCGAACGCTTTAAAGGTACCTATTCCAAGACCTTACAGGTACAATCGCGGGTGAAAATGCTGGAAAAACTGGAACTGGTAGAAGTAGACGAAGAAGATACTTCGGCTTTGCGGTTGAAATTTCCCCCTTCTCCCCGCTCCGGAAATTACCCCGTCATCGCACACGAGTTATCCAAACGTTACGGAGAACACGAAGTATTCAACGATGCCGGCTTTACTATCCACAGAGGTGAAAAAGTGGCCTTTGTCGGACGGAATGGTGAAGGAAAGTCCACGCTGGTAAAATGTATCATGGGAGAAATTAAGGACTATACCGGAACCCTGACTTTGGGTCATAATGTACAAATCGGGTATTTTGCCCAGAATCAGGCGTCCTTGCTGGATGAAAACCTGACCGTATTTCAAACCATCGATGATGTAACCCCATTGGAACTGAAAAGCAATACGAAAAATTTATTGGGAGCTTTTATGTTCAGTGGTGACGATATCGACAAAAAAGTAAAAGTCCTTTCCGGAGGAGAACGTACCCGCCTGGCAATGATCCGTTTGCTTTTACAACCGGTAAATCTGTTGATCCTGGACGAACCGACCAACCACCTGGACCTGAAAACCAAGGATATTCTGAAAAACGCCCTCCTGGATTTCGATGGTACCCTGATTGTCGTTTCACACGATCGGGATTTCCTGAACGGTCTGGTTCAGAAAGTATATGAATTCGGAAACCGGAAAGTAACTGAACACCTGGAAGATATCAACGGTTTCCTGCAAAAGAAAAAAATGGAAACTCTCCGGGAAATCGAAAGCAGCAAAAGAACTGTCTGACGATAATATCCTGCATCGGATTTCCGTTTTTCTTTCCGGATGAAAGATAAATGTCGGCCCATAGGACAGACGTAGTAATTTCCTGTCGGGTTACAGAACAGATGTTATACCCGGAAAGTGTTTCTCTTATCCCTGCCTTTTTGTTTCCGATAGGACCTATTGTATTTGACGTAAAACATGAGGTGATAACTAAGGGTTATTTCTGGGTATACAAGGGGTTTTCTCCTAATCCTCTCCTAATCCTCTTCTAAGAAAGCAGAAGAAAATCTGTATAGAATTTGATTAATTCAAAAAGTTATACCCACCTTTATCCAGAGTTAGTATATTAAATCATCCTAAAAATATCCTTTCGGGAATCAAACATTTGCTTTCATTCCCGAATAGGGATACGAGTAAAAAGGGAGTGGCTAACACGTTTTAGGCACTCCCTTACTTTATCAGGTTATCGAATCCATTTTTCCAACTCAGGAATGACCTCTTTTTGCCGGAAATCTTTGGCCAGGATTTTTCCATCCGGATCAACCAATACGGTATGCGGAATTCCCTTGATACAGTAGCGATCCATCACGTCGTCTCCCTTTTGAAGCATCAAGTGGTACCAGTAGCTCTGATCTTCATGGATGGCATCTATCCAATTCTTCTTAAAACGATCGGAGGAGATACCCAATACCGTCAGTTTCTCTTTTCCGAAATGTTCCACAGCAGTCTTTAACCAAGGAGTCTCTTCACGACACCAATGGCAATAGGAATTCCAAAAATCCAAAATGACGTATTGTCCGCGCAGATCACTCAGCTTTAAGGGTTGGTCCAGCGTATCCAATCCTTGTATTTCAGGGGCAATGGTTCCGATGGCACAACCGGCGTAATCATTCAGTTTCTGCTTTATCTTATTTGCATAGACACAGTTTTGTACTTCCGGAGCAAAAGTTGAAATATATTGCCGCTCCTGTTCCACCTTTTCTAGTGTTGGAAAAGAAGAGCGGTTGAAAATCCGGGTGTAGTAGACGTAAATTCCGAACAGGGAATTTTTATGAGTATCCGCCCACTTTTGAGCCAATTTCTGTTTATTCTGCTCTCCTTTCTCATAATAAGGTATCGATTCCGCTTTAATCCGTGCCATCTCTTCCCGATTGTCAGCAGCCCGGGCTGTATAAAAAAGCTGATCCAAAGAATCACAAATCTTTTTATAGGTTGCCACATTCTCTTCTTTCAAATATTTCCGGTATAAAGCGTCGGATGCAGATCCCCGGACTTTCCAGTCGATTTTATCGTTTATACTTTCTCCCTGCACTACCTGCATCTTTCCCGGTTCAACAAAAAGACCTCCCGCTTTATCTCCAACCTTCAAATAATAAAGCTGAGGATTAAGGTTATCGAACACCATCCTGAACTTTGCATCCACAACGACAACCGAATCTATCGGTTTCAAATTTCCATAATATTCGCTGAGCACCTCACAAAGGTATACCCGGCCGACATTTGCATCTTTAAGGTTACCTTCAATGACAGTTTTCCCGGAATGGCAAGCAGCCAACAAGAGACAAAGACAAAAAATCCTATTTAATTTCCACATAATCAATTTTTTTTACAAAAACAGAATGTCTTTTATCTTTCCGAATCCGGAATGGATCTGGGTGGAAGGATATTTTCCATCACTATCCACTTTTCCCGAATTATTCAGATTGAGAATAACAACATCCCCTTTCCCATCTGAAGTTTCAAATGCAATACCCAAGCTCCGGTTGGGCAAATGTCCATATTCGTGGTATTTATCATCCTCGGGGACATCTTTACGTGCCATCTTCATTGCTTTAGCCTTTGCTCCGCCATCCGGATGCTGCCAAATTAATTGCGATTTACCATCCGTCTGTCCGAAATCCAAACGATAAACCCGGTTGTCTACCGCATAGAAAAGAATACGGTTATAATCGGCACTGCTGGCACAAGGAGTTTCTGCCGTAAAACCAGACGGGGTATTGATTATATAGTATCCTGTAAACGGAGCCGGATCTTCAGCCTCACCCGGACTATACAATGGATAAGAATGAAATTCGTATATATAGGTTTTATTGTTTACTTTACTGTTAGCAACCGCATAAATACAGATACGCGCCCACCCTGCCATGAGGGAGGAACCATACCAGAAGCCAGTGCCAATGTATACCATTTCTTTGTCTTCTCCTATATCATCCAGAATTTCATTGGAGGCATTGGAGGGATGTTTAAAAATAGGATCCATTTCTCCACCCCCTTCATCAGCACTATTATCCCATCCCCACATAGGGGTCCACCACCAGTTTTGTCCCGTATAGCAATTCAGGAAACGCCGGTTCAGCTTATCGTATACAATATTCGTAGGTCCTGCGGATGTGCCATGACTGATATAATAATCCTGACCGAGAGTAGCACCGGGGAACATACCATACATCCGGGGAATATACAAAGATCCTTGAAATACTTTTCCTCCGCTGATGGCCATGCTTCCGTTTCCATTCCCTCCGATCATGATCACGTCATCTGGTTTCCATGCTTGTCGATAATGATCGGGATAAATACATTTTTCCATAGACCCATACAAACTAAAGCCGTCATCCTGACGTAAGAGGCCGGATTCTTCGGGGTTATCGGTAAAGCAATAAAAGGCCGCCGCCGCATCATATCCCCAATACGAAGGAGCCGCAATATTGGTAATAGCATCCAGATGGACCGGTTTCCCTGTTAAATGTTGTCCCCGTTCTTTATAATAAGCATCATCCGTAACAAGCATATTGTCCCCTACATACTCAATAGATCCTAATTTCGTGTATCCATCCTGTTCGTGTAGTACCATCCAACATCCTTCATAGGGTTTTACAATCGAAACCGTAGTGGGGATCATCGTCCGGGTTCCGGTTGTAAGATCCTCTACATAAAAACGCAGCCAATAAGTATAATGAAAAGGACTTTCTTTGGTATCTATCACCAATGCGACAGTGTCTGCATAACTCAATGTATCTCCCCCGGGAGAACTCAATGCCTGTTCGCCTTTTGTACTCATCCGCCACATAAAACGCAGATTTTCCAGACTTTTTCCTGCAGTCTGCCGAATAAGAGGGCGGATTACCAGTGTCGTATCCATTTTCCTTACTCCATAAACTTTCGCCAAGTCTATCTCTATTTCGTTGACAGAGTTATCATAATTGTAATTGCCCAAGTCATCGTAGCAGGCAGCCAGGACGACCAGAAAACATATAGCGAGCCATTTCATATTTTTCATAACAGTAGAATTTATCATTATAGATTAAAACTCAAGAGGAGTTCCGTCATCATCCAATATTGGATCACCGGAATGAGTACCGTTATACTCATTCAATTTTTCACGTATTTTAGTAATTTGTGCCGGGCTGGGTCCATACCATCCCATCATCCGGAAATCAGTCAATTGTAATGCATAAGCCACAAAACGCAAACGGGTTTTTGAATAAGGTCCCAAAGCCCATGCTATAGAAGCTGCCCAATCTCCTTCTGTAATCTGTACCATTTTTAAGGTTAATTCATCTTTTATTTCCAAGAGGAATTTTTGCCGTTCTTTGGTACCGGCCACCACATCCGATGCTGCATAATCCACCATAGCATGGGCCTGATATACGGTATCGGTCAGTTGGGGACGTTTCAGGATAACCGACAACTGTGCCACATTCTCACCGGGAGCCAAAACATAGTCGTCAGCAAAAACCACATCCGCCAATCTGAATTTTTCAACTTTCTCTGCTTTCAATCGTATTTTGAGCGGTTGTATGCTCGTGAGCCCTTCCAGTTTCACCTGTAAGACAACTGTATCCTGGGGAGCATTCCATTCTTTGAAGTTAACCCCGAAATTGTAGGCGATTTTCAAGCCATCCACTCCGTCGGACCAGCCCGTAGACCCTTTACTCATAAAATTTACTCCGGGTGCCTCCGAGAACTTTTCCGGATCAATTTCGCTACACCCTACCAGACTATATGAAACAGCCCATAAAACGATCACATATAATAGATTTTTTTGCATAGTCTTATCTTAATTAATGGTTCCAAGAATTACTTCGTCATCCGGGGTTGAAAAACAATAGTTTGCATCTGTCATATTATAGTCCAACGGACAATCCAGGAAAGTGGGGCGGAAATTCCGCTTCAGGAAATACCACAATTGCCCTTCCCCATAAAATTCTTTCCGGTATTCCAGTTCTAGTTTTGAAATGCGATCGTCATTATCTCTGAATATCAACTCTTCACCTCCGCGAGCAGTCCTGATCTGGGATACCCAATCGGCAGCTTTGTTCAGGTCGGTTTCGCATTCACTCAGGATGTAGTACATTTCAGACAGACGGATCAGAGGCACAGCATTTCCAATAACAAAAGAATATAAATTGTTCTGGTCATATTTCCGGCAATAACCGGCTTTCGCTGAAAAATTAAATCCCTGCCCTTCCCGGATACGCATATCGTTGAACCCATCTTCTTCGGTATTGAACATCTTATATACCCGATTTTTCTCTGCCACTGCATAAGGCCCGTCAAAAGCAAAATCCTTCTTCACCTGATCACTGAATTTATTTACGTTCAATGAAAAGATAATTTCTGTAGAGTAGGTTGGATCAGTGGAATTATCTGTCACTAAACGGAAGCGGAGATTGTGATTTTCATCCACCGCATCTATCACCTCCCGGGCATAACGCGCTGCCTCTGTTTTCGAGGTTTCTCCTTTCCACAGGTAAACTCTCGCCAGCATAGCCTTCACCGCATAAAGATTCATTCGTTTCAGCCGATAGTGCAAGAAAGGATCGCCTGCAAGCACTATATCATAAACAGGAAATTCTATATGCATGGGGTCATTAATCAGCAATTTTTCTGCCTGTTTCAGATCCTGTTCGATATAACCGATAATTTCACTGGCCGGTAAAAGCATTTTATCCTCCCGGTTAAACTGGGAACGGTAGGGTAAGCACCTCATGGATGGATTATTTTTATAAACAGGCCCCCATAGGCGCAGCAGATCAAAATAAACAAATGCACGTAAACCCAGTGCTTCCCCCTTCATTATTTCAGGATATCCTTTTGTCGTAATGACTTCCGGACGTTTATCCAGCCAGGATAAAAAATTATTGATATTAGCAATGACATTATAACTGCGGGCCCAGATTGTGTTGATGTAATCCTCGTTGAGATTTGAAGGGAAGGTATATAATTCTTTATTTTCCTGATCGTTGTAGCGCTGTGCCAAACGATCGATAAATCCATAAGTCATCGTACGTCCGTACAGATTGGTATCGGATAGTTGTGCATACAATCCGGTTAAAGCCTCTTTAAATCCCATTTCACGGCTGAACAATTTTTCCTCATTGACGGAAGTCTTGGGTTGTACATCCAGCCAGTTGCTACAGGCAGACATGCCGATCGTAGTAAGTAAGACCCAAATAAATATCTGATTTTTCATATTCATTCTCTTTTTGTATTTTAAAAAGCAAGATTTAAGGATAAAGATACCTGCCGGGCAAACGGATAGTCGATTCCCCTCTCCATTTTCACTGTCGAGCAGCGGAATACATCCTCGAGATACAGGCCGACAGAAGCCGAACTGATCCCCATATTCTTTAAGAATTTGTTGTAACGCTGTTCAAAGCGGTATTGGAGTGTGATGGTATTGATTGCAAACTGATTGTCGTCCATGACAAATCTCGAACTTGCCTTGGTTGACTGTCCGTTTACCTCCCTGGTAATCCCTTTGAAGAAGGTATGGTCTCCGGCCTGCTGCCACCTATCCGTAAAAGCACGTTTATCGACATTATACCGCAAATTTGCATTTTCAATTTTCTCAATCAAAGTACGGTTGTATATCTGACCGCCAAAATGGTATTGTCCGACAATACTGAAACTCCAGCCCTTCCAGTTTACATTAGCCGAAACCGAACCGCGCAATTTGGGTTCCGTATCTCCTACGGGTACCAGATCGATCCCATCCCATACGCTAACGCGTTCACCGCTCCGGTTCAACAAAATTTCACGGCCGGTCTGAGGATCGATTCCTAATGAACGGACAGCCCATATAATCGACTGGGAATAGCCTTCTTTGTACTGCGGCAATGGACGTGATTCTACTTTACCCGCCGATTCTTCATTCCGTTTTTTTAATGCATTGGAAATCTTTTCAATCCGGTTCTTGTTATGGCTGCCATTCAGTACAACACTGCAATTTAATCTCTTGTCCGGATTATTATAAGGCATAATACGCAATGTGGCTTCAATACCCTTATTGGAAATATTTCCCATATTATCAGGAATTGTAGAAAATCCGACCGAAGGAGCCAAAGAATAATCCAGCAAAGTATGGCGTGTGTATTTATGATAATATTCCAAACGTCCGCTCACAATCTGTTTCAGCATATTAAAGTCGAATCCGATATTCCAGCTATCCGTTTTTTGCCATTTCAAATCCGGATTGCCCATGGATTGAATTTTTGTACCGATTACATCAGAACTGAGATAAGACCATAACATTCCCTCGTAAGTATACATTTGTAAAGACTGATAAGGAGAGAATCCTTGCGAACCTGTCACGCCATATGTACCACGCAATACCAGTTCATCGAAAAAATTCAGGTTTTTGATAAACGGCTCTTTGTCGAGATTCCATCGCAAACCGGCAGACCAGAAAGGAGCAAAGCGGTTGTTCTTTCCAAATTCGGAAGAGGCATCGATACGGGCACTGAAATCCAGGGCATAACGCTGATCGTAAGAATAGTTTACCGTACCGACGAAGCCTATGGAACGTGCCTTCGCTTCATTACCTTCTTTATCTTTCATTACAGCTCCCAAAAACATTTCATCCATCTGGTCGTTCGGAAAACCGGTGACATCAATTCCCGCCATATGGCTGGCGCGTTCGTCCACACCATAGCGGGCAAATAGCGAAACCAGATGTTTATTGGCAAACACTTTATTATAGCTTGCTGTCAGGCTGACATTCCAATTGGTTGTATTGGTCCGGTTCCATTTATAAGATCCCTTTTCTTCCACGGGTTTATTCACAAAAGAAGAATGAGCGGCCGGTTTAAATTGGTCCAATTCCTGATTCATCCGACTGATATTGACATCCAGGGATAAACGCAGGCTTTCAAAAGCCATATATTCCAGCCGGAAAGCATCCCGTATTTCAAAAGATGTACTTTTATCTTTTTGATTATACATTTTGTCGTACATGGGGTTCAACAAAGTCTCGCTGACAGGATTTCCATCCATATCGTAATTGTAATCCAGTACCCGCAACAAATTCCCCTGTTCGTCTTTAGCCCGGTAATAGGGATTCAACGTACCATAAGTACTGAAAACCCCATAGGGGGAGGTACGGTCACCTACCGTATAATCAACATACAATTGATTTGAAATCAATAATCCGGATTTCCGGTAACGGATATCAATGCTCCCGGATTTTGAGTAAACCCCGGTTTCTTTCATGACTCCGGGAGCCTGATTCAGTCCGACATAAATTTTATATCGCAATGTCTGGTCACCACCTTCCAAATTAAATCCGTGACGGTGTATAAAGGCTGTCTTCAAAGGCTGTGACAACCAATATGTGTCTACTCCTCTCCTTACTTCCAGTAAACGGCGGTTGTAAGAATCAAACCGGATTTTAGACATTTCCGGGGTATAATATTCATCGTAATATCCGGCTCTTCTTTCCAACTCCAGCTTATCGGCGGCATTTAACAGATCATAGTCGCTCAGGTCGGGATATTGAATTTTATAATTTCCGTTATAAGTAAAACGCAACGATCCTTCCTGAGGGGCCTTGGTTTCTACAACTACCACTCCATTGGAAGCTTTTGATCCGTAAATAACCATGGCCGCAGCGTCTTTCAGCAAGGTAATGCTCTCGATTTGCTCCGGATCCAGATCTATAATTTTAGTTACCCCTACGTCTATAATCCCATCCAGCACAAACAAAGGCTGATTGGGACGGGTGTCGATATCTCCCCGCATGATGACAGCATCATCCGCCGCGTAGTTGCCCATGTTGGCCTGTCCGCGCATTTCAAAGTCGGGCAATGCATTGGGATTCGAACCTGCGATATTACTGGTATTCATCCGAAACCCCGGATCAAGCATTTCCAAAGCCCTCAGCACGTTCCCGGAGGTCATCCGCTTGATTTCCTCTCCGCTGACCTTATTTGCCGAACCTGTAAATCCCTCTTTCTTCCGGTTAAACATCCCTGTAACGACTACTTCATCGAGGCTTTCAGCATTTTCATGCATAGTCACATCGATCACGTTTTTGCCGGTATACGGCTCTTCTACGCTCTGCATTCCAACGAAGGTAAATACCAATACCGGTTTTGTTCCCTTCGGAAGCGAGATTACATATTTTCCATCGACATCTGTAGAGGTACCCAGGCTGGTACCTTTGATCACGACAGTTACCCCCGGCAGAGAACTTCCCTGCGGATCTGTCACTTTTCCCGAGATCTTTACAGTTTCAGTCTGCCCGGTTTGCTGTACAGGACGCACAATCACGAGTTTGTTCTCTATTTCAAAAGTCATTCCGGTATCGGTTAACACTTTTCTCAGCACATTTTCCACCGATTCCTGCCGGGCATTTATACTGATTTTTCCAATCCGGCCAGCCTGTTCCGTATTGAAAACAAAATTCAATCCCGTCTGTTTCCGGATTTCATCAAACAAGCTTTTCACGGGAACATTGTGAAGTGCCAGGCTTACTTTCTCCTGCTGAGCCCTGACATTAGCCGACAATGTAAACGTAAAAAGGATTACCAGTAAAAAAGATAACTTCATCAATAGCAAGACTTTTTGTAGCCTGCATCCGGAAATTTGCAAACACAATCGTTTTTTTTTCATAATTTTGTGGTTAGATGATTACTAATACGGTAGACGCATAGCCTATCCGTTTACCGCGTTCTAAGGCCGGGGGATGTTGCAGCATTCCCCGGTTATTTTTATTCACTGACAATAATTGTTTTATTAGCTATAGAAAAATGTACACCCACCATTTTGCTGATTGCCTTTAAAATGACATCGATCTGTTCATAGCGTTCCATATGTCCTGTAAAATGATAGTTCTTTACCCGTTCGGATTGAAAGATTACATCCACATCATACCACAAAGACAATAAGTCCATGATATGTTCCAGGTTTTCATCTTCGAACACAAACAGACCTTCCTTCCAAGCTACAGCGGAGCGAGGATCGACATTAACAATCCGGTTTAACACGCCATCAGGAGAGTAATCTGCCATTTGTAAAGGTTTTAAACGAAATTCAGGAGCATTTTCCTGATTTCCGAAAATTCCGATACAGCCCGTTATCAATACTGTTTGAGTATTTCCGTGACAACGGGTGGACACGTTAAAAGCAGTACCGTATACCCGGATGGTAACTGCGTCTGTCACAACATAAAAGGGACGGGAATCTTCTTTTTTTACTTCGAAGTAAGCTTCTCCGGATAAGAATACTTTCCTTTCTTTTTCGTGAAAAACAGGAGGATATGTCAAGGTGGAAGCAGAGTTCAGGTAAACCACAGTACTATCCGCCAGGGTTACCGTAAACTCTCCTCCCCTTGGAATATCCAAACGGTCATATTTCAAAGCTGTTTTCTGCGGTTTCTTATTCAGATAGTGGAGAATGTTATTTCTTTCATCCAACTCCACATTTGTTCCTAAGCTGTTTTTTGCAACTTCCCCGGGTTTCAACAGGATCTGTTCTCCCGATGCTAATGTAAGAACAGCTTTAGAAGAACCGGGAATAACATTCGTTACCGGAGCAAAAGTCCGCAATTCCTGTTGTCGCCACCGATTCCACCCCCATACTGCAATCATTAAAGGCAGCATACAGGCTGCCACCCAAGCAGCCACCCGGTAAATTTTACGCATACGGTAACGGGATGTCAAATTTCTGTGCTCATGCATAAATTGGACAAACTGATGAAGTTCAGTCTTTGTCTTGTCAGGCGTCGCACGCGGACCCGATGTCAGATTCCAGAGTTTTTTGAACTGCTCAAAACAAGCTGCATTTTCCGGTATTTTCAACCAATCTGAAAAATAGTGCAGCTCATCTGCTGTTGCCTCCCGGTTTATCACCCGCAGCATCAATTCTTCTATTCTTTCCTCATCCGAATTCATAGTTTTCTACTTTATATGCCTATGACGGATGAAAAAAAAATATCCCCTATATGAATTTTAAAAATTTTGGAAAATAATAATCAGTAATAACCATTTCAACTCTTCTCTCACGCGAATATAGGCAGTTGTCATCTGGTTTTCCACTGTTTTTACGGATATACCTAATTGTTCGGCAATTTGTTTATTTGACAGTTCACCTATTTTACTGAGACGAAAAACTTCCTGGCAACGTTGCGGCAAATGTGCAATGGCCTCTTCTATTGCTTCTCCCAATTCCCGGTCATACAATGCCAGTTCTGTCTCCGGCAACTGGATAACTTTGGAAAGATAAAAATCCATCATTTCCGTCTCAATGCAACTCGCCGCAATTTTCTGATGACGGAGCAGATCGACACAATGATGATAAACGGATTTATAGAGATAGGATTTTAAAGAAACATTTACTGAAAGTTTTTCACTATTTTCAAACAAACGGCAAAAGGTTTCCTGCACAATATCATTGGCTTGTTCTTCATCCTTTATGATCCGTCCGGCATAATTCAGCAACAGAGGATAATAGGTTTTAAAAAGAGAAACAAAAGCACTTTCCTGTCTCTCGCGTAAAGCGTGAAGCATTTGTTCGGATTCCACAGGAAAAGAAAAGCTTGATGACATGTTTCTCGATCTTTAAACCAAAATAAAAACGGACATTTAATTTGGCTAATAAATTGAAAAACAGAATCTAAAACAGGGGTGGTATATTATTTTGATACAGAATATTTTGTGTGAAATATTATTTTGTATATTTGCCTTCATATTAATAAAAATCCGTCAAAATTAAATGTCCGTTTTTCCAGTAAATTTTATGCACCTCCACCTAATACTTTATATAATTCCACTTTAGCCAATAATTCATCCCGGATAGCATTGTTCAAACCAATCTGAGCATCGAAATATCCACGCTGAGCATCCAACACGTCGAGATAGTTGATAATACCGTTGATATATTGCAAACGAGCCAGATCGAGAGCCGAACGGGCAGCTTCTTCCAGATTTTGTCGGGACCGCCGGATTTCACGGCTCTTTTCGGAAGTGATCAAGGCATTACTTACTTCGGAAAAAGCGTTCAATACTACTTTTTGATAGGCCTGTATTTCCTGTTCCTCTACAGCTTTGGCGGCTCTGAGTTTGGCGCGGTTCTTCCCCATATTTACCAAGGGTGTCAATAATTCGCCTCCCAAAAAGAAGTAGGGCGATTTCAGAAAGTCACTTAAATCTCCGCTCTCCAATCCATAATGTCCGGTTAGCGTAATTTTGGGAAACATTGAGGTAAAAGCGATACCTACTTTTGCATGAGCGGCCCGTAGTTTGTATTCGGCTTCCCGGATATCTGGCCGACGTTCGAGTATTTGGGAAGGCAATCCCACCGGTAAAAGGGCGGGCAGTTGTTGTTGGTCAAGGCTTCGGCCACGTTCGGCCGGTCCCGGATATTCACCCGCCAATAAAGCGATCTTATTTTCCTGGATACGGATTTTCTTTTCCAGCTCGGGAGTCAAGGTTTGCGTCCTTGCTAATTCCACTTGTGCCTGTTTCAACGAAGTTTCGGAAGTCAATCCACCTTCGAAACGCAGTTTGGCCAAACGGACTCCTTCTTCACGGGCAGTAAGCGTCTGCCGGACGATAGCCAATTCCTGATCCATCGCAATCAGGACAAAATAAGCCTGGGCAACTTCGGCTATCAAGGTTAACTGCAATGCTTTTTGTCCTTCAACCGTACCCAGGTAATCGGCAAGGGCTGCCTGATTCCCCCAACGCAGTTTTCCCCATAAGTCCAATTCCCAGGATAAAAGTCCTTTCGCTTCGTATGTATTGTCAGGACTCGCATCATATTCACGCTGCCCAGAAACTTTAGCATCTATCTTGGGGAATAAATCCGCCCGGCTGATCCGGCGGTTTTCCATGACCTCTTTTACCCGGGCTGCAGCAATCAGCATATCTTTGTTGTATTGTAAGGTACGAATGATCAGATTTTGCAATACTGTGTCCCGATATAACTCATTCCAGCTCATCAGTTCAGAGGACAAAGAATCAGTCGTCACTCCCCTGATTTGTGACGGCAAATTCAATTGCGGCCGGGTATAATCTTTTCCCAGTTTACAGGAAGCCGTCAGTATGGCCAATAAGGCTAAGCTTAATATATAATTTCTTTTCATCATCTTCAATCAATCATCTAAAGTCAACCAGTAAAAAACGAATATCTGCATTTATCGGGCAGCATGCCGTTTGAATCCGGACATTCGGGCTTTTAATTTATGGATCATTACAAAAAAGAAAGGAACCAATACTATTCCCAACGTAATAGCAGCTATCATGCCGAAAAATACGCCTGTACCGATAGAATGACGGCTAGCCGAACCGGGACCGGAAGCCAACACTAAAGGCAGCATACCTAACACAAAAGCCAGGGAAGTCATTAAGATCGGGCGAAAGCGTAAGGCCGCTGCATTTTCAGCCGCTGTTACCACATCCACGCCTTTGTCTACTTCCATTTTTGCAAATTCGACAATCAGAATTGCATTTTTAGCGGCAAGTCCCACCAAAGTCACTAAACCGATCTGAAAATATACGTCATTTTCCAGCCCAAACAAAAGAATACCCAGATAGGCACCTAAAGCAGCCACCGGCAAAGATAACAATACGGAGACAGGGACCAGCCAGCTTTCATACAAAGCAGCCAGAAAGAGGAAGACAAATAAAAATACCAGCGCCAATACCAATCCCATTTGTCCTTCTGCCTGTTTTTCCTGATAAGATAAACCACTCCATTCCAAACCGATATTTTCGGGCAGATGTTCTTTGGCAATTCGTTCCATTTCCTGCATCACTTCTCCGGAACTATAGCCAGGCGCTGCATTCCCCCGGATAACGGCCGTCGTAAACATATTAAAACGACGAATGCTGCCAGGTCCCGTGGTATACTGGGCATCTCCCAAGGCTGTCAGAGGAACCATATCACCGGCCGATGTACGGACAAAGAACATGCCTATGTTGTCTTTCCGCGACCGATAGGGCGCTTCGGCCTGCACATATACCTTATATACGCGATTGAACATATTGAAATCGTTCACATATACCGAACCGGTATAAGCTTTCATGGTCGAAAAAATGTCGGCCATCGGAATACCCAAAAATTTGGCCTTGTCGCGGTCTACATCGAAATACAATTGCGGAATTTCTGCTTGTAAAGAAGACGATAAACCGGTAATGGCCTTGTTTCCGGAAGCATATTTCATCAGAGTATCCACCGCATCAACCAGATTGTCGAAGGATGCTCCTCCCCGGGCTTCAACCTGTAGTTCAAAACCACCGGAAGTACCCAAGCCCGGAATGACAGGAGGTTTGGATAAATATACTTTGGACTCGGGATAGTTTTTTAATTCTTGCCGTACATCCTCCATCACTTCGTCTATACCTAAGCCTTTGCCTTTCCGGTCTTCCCAGGATTTCAGGATAACAGTCAGTTCTGACCGGGCCTGGCTCGTGCCTACCCGCGGACTGGAACCGGTTACGTTCTGTACATAATCCACAGCCGGATGAGTTTTCAGATATGACACAGCGCGGTCGGTGACGATACGGGCACGCTCGAGTGTAGCTCCTTCAGGTAATTCCAGCTCTACTTTAAAATATCCCTGATCTTCTTCCGGGATAAAACTTGTCGGAATCAAGCGGTTTAACACAAAAATCAGGATCAGCACCATACCGAATCCTGCCATTACCCGCCGGGGATTCCGGACTGCTTTAGTGATCCAGCCGACATATTTACGATTTCCGTTGGCCAGCCAGCCGTTGATTCTGCGGAAAACAATGTTTTTCTTGCCGGAAGAAGGCCGTAAGAGCAAGGCACACATCGCAGGACTCAATGTCAAGGCAACTACAGCCGAGATCAACACCGACACCACGATGGTAATAGCAAACTGCCGATACAACAAACCGGTAATCCCCCCCAGGAAACTGACGGGTACAAATACAGCTGCCAATACAAGGGAAGTAGCGATCAGGGCCCCGGTAAGTCCCCGAATGGCTTTCCGGGTTGCTTAATAAGGAGACAGCCCTTCTTTTTCCATATGACTTTCCACTGCTTCTACAACGACGATTGCATCGTCTACGACAATCCCAATCGATAGGATCAATCCCAGTAAAGTGAGCAGATTCAAAGAGAATCCCATCACTAGCATCACCCCGAAGGTTCCGATTAAAGAAATAGGAACGGCCACCAAAGGTACCAAGGAAGCCCGCCAGTTTTGCAACGAAAGGAATACCACCAGAATCACCAGGATCAATGCTTCGAACAAAGTTTTATACACCTCATGGATAGACTGGGAAATATAGGAAGTGATATCGAACGGAATCTCATAATCCAATCCTTCCGGGAAATTCTTACTGATTTCCTTCATTGCCTCCCGTACTTTTCCCGCCACCTCGACGGCATTCGCCCCCGGAACGGTATAAATTCCCAGGACAGCAGCATTCTTGCCGTTCATACCGCTCTCGGTGGAATAAGAAGAAGCTTCCAGCGACACGCGGGCGACATCCCGCAGCCGGATTATTGACCCATCGGCATTTGCCCGGATCACAATTTCCTCGAACTCATTGACTGTGGATAAACGTCCCTGAGCAATGATGGGGATGGTAATGTCCTGCCCGGAAACAGGCTGTTTTCCTAATTCACCAGCTGCCGATTCCCGGTTTTGATCTTTCAAGGCATCCTGCACATCTTTGATGGTGAGGCCGAAATTAGCCATACGGTCAGGCATGACCCAAACAATCATACCATAATAACGGCTACCGATATTTGATACCCGCCCTACACCGGGAATACGTTTAAGGATATCAAGCACGTTAATGGTGGCAAAATTACTCAGGTAAATTTCATCGAAACGGGGATCGTCCGATGTTAAAGTAATGGTCATTAACTGATTGGAAGACTGTTTCTCCACAGAGATTCCGTTCTGGACTACCTCTGCCGGCAAACGGGATTCTGCCAATTTTACCCGGTTCTGAATTTCGACAGCGGCCAATTCGGGATTCGTAGCAATGTCGAAAGTTACTGTTATCGATAACCCTCCGGAATTGGAACTGCTCGACTCCATATATAACATACCGGGAGTACCATTCAATTCCTGCTCTATCGGAGTGGCCACTGCCTGCGATACGGTGCTGGCACTCGCCCCGGGATAGGAGGCCGATATTTTCACTACCGGCGGCGTAATCTGAGGATATTGGTCCACCGGTAACAAATAAAGTCCGATACACCCCACCACGACAATCAATATAGACAGGACAGCCGAGAAAATCGGCCGGTCAATAAAAAACTCAACTTTCATAGCCATTTATTTAGTATCTTCCTCCATTTCTTTTCGCGGTGCCAGCAGATCGCCAGGCGTGAGTTTATGATATCCTTCAGTCACAACCATTTCGTCGGGCCCCAGTCCACGTTCCACAACCACCCAGTTTCCAACTTCCGGTCCGGTTTCGATTAAACGTTTTTCTGCTGTGCTATCCCGTCGCATCACATAAACATGAGCACCTCCTTTTTCTATAGCTACGGCTTTCACCGGTACGACCACCGCTTTTTCGCGTACATCGAGTAATAGTTTCACTTTGGTAAATTGTCCTGGTAACAATTTCCTTTCAGGATTAGGTAACTCGGCACGCACACCGAAAGTACCAGTTTTGGGATCGACCTGAGGCTCTGCGAAATCCACCAATCCTTTTTCAGGATAAACGGAATTATCGGCTAATGTCACCGTTACAAAAGGTTGCCACGAACGATTGGCATCCTGTTCGCCCAACCTGACATTTCGCTGTTGACTTCTCAGATAATCCAAAGCCGTCAGGTTAAAATCGACCAGTACTGTGTCGCTGGCTACCACTGTGGCCAGCAAGGAGTTGGCTCCGGGTCCAACCAGTGTACCAACATCGGCATGCCGTTCGCTGATATATCCCGAAATGGGAGAACGAACAGTGGTATACCCCAGTTCCAATTGTGCCTGTGCCAGATCGGCACGACTCATCGCTACATTTGCTTTGGCACTTTCGTAAGCGGCTACGGCATTATCCAAGTCTAACTGGCTGGCCGCATTCTGCTCGTATAAAGGCCGTAAGCGTTCAACATCCCGTTCGGTCTTCAATTCCTGAGCCAGATCTTTTTTCAACTGGGCAGCCGCTTTATCGGCCCGCGCTTTATAAAGATCCTGATTGATGATGAATAAAGGTTGATTTCGTTTTACCCGTTTCCCTTCTTCGAACAGCATCTTTTCGAGATAACCCTCGACCCGGGCATGTACCTCTACAAATTGCCGGGCCCGGACACGCCCTACATATTCTCCGAAGATCTCTACATCGTCTACATTTACTTTTTCTACTACAACCGGAATACCCACCGGCACTTTTTCTCGTTTACATCCGGTTAAGGCGATCATCAATACGCATACCGGCCAGATGACATGTCTTTTATGCATTTTTATCAGTTTATACCATTCTTGCTACTCTTTCTATTGAAAATCATATACCAATTTCAAACGAAAGGAACATCTATTTAAAAATCAACATATTAACAAATTATCTATTTTTTGATATTTCGCTCATTCAGCGGAATTTTTCCCCACTTCAGTAGAATTATTCTACAACATTCCCCTCTTCGGTTTCGTATAGCTATCTATAAAAAAAACAAGATATTATGAACTCTTCATATCCGAATAACATCCTAAAAATGATGATGGAGTGGAGAGGTAATGCCAAGTTTTCATTCCAGATAGCTATTAAATATAAATTGATACTTGCATGAAATATTGTTTCTTTACGCTTCTTATAGTCGCGTGTATCTCTTTACGGATTTTTGCTCAAGAGGATACATTTGAGGGATACCGATCTTTTCCGCCCAATCCTCAGGATACCCTCCTGAACCTCACCCAGGAGCTTCCCACTAACGATGTCTGGTGGCAACTTTTCGGAGACGACACGCTCAATTTGCTAATAAAAAAGGCACAGTTGAACAATTACAATCTACAAAATGCCATCTGGAACATCGAACTGGCCCGGGCACGCTGGCGCTCTCAGAAAGGAGCTTTTTTTCCTTCGATCGTAGCCTCTACCCAATATGCACCGGAAAAAAGTAGTCTGGGCATCAACCATACGGAATTGTACAGCCGGGTGGGCCAAGCCGGTCTGGAAATGAACTGGGAGATTGATGTATTCGGAAGCATACGCAAACAAGCAGAAGCCCAAAAACAGTATTTTCTGGCTTCCCAAGAAGACTACCGGAGTGTGATGATCTCCCTGGCCGCGGAAATCGCAACGAATTATATTCAGCTGCGCAGTTACCAGCAACAACTGGAAGTGGCTCAGCGGAATGTACAATCACAGGAAGAAATCCTCCGCATCAACGAAGCCAAACTGGAGGTTGGCCTGGCTTCTCCCCTGGCAGTCGCCCAATCGAAAGGTCTTTTGTTGCAAACCCGGGCGACAATACCGGGCCTGGAAGCTTCCATCTACTCTCAGGCGAATATCCTGACGGTACTCACCGGCGAATACTCCGATACCTTGCGGAATTACCTGCTGGTTTCTCACAACCTCCCCCAAAACAGGGGTATTGTGATGAACGGTATACCAGCCGAACTAGTTCGCCGCCGGCCCGATATCCGTTCGGCCGAACGAACGATGGATGCACTGGCAGCAGCAGTCGGAGCCTCCCGGGCCGATTGGTGGCCGAAATTCTATGTAACGGGAGCTTTCGGATTCGGTAATGAATATTACAAACACTTTTTCCGTAAAGAAAATATGACCTGGCAAATCAGTCCTTCCGTCAAATGGACAATTTTCAGCGGCCGGCAAATTACGGAAGCCAAACGAATCGCCCAAATCCAGTTGGATGAAGGCATCAACAATTACAACCAAACGTTACTCACCGCCCTTCAGGAAATCGACGATGCCATCCGTTCATATAACAAATCTCTTCAACAGCTGGAAGCAAACCGTCAAGCCCTGGAACAAATCCAACTGACGCTGGAATATGCGATGGATCTCTATCAGAAAGGCTTAGCAGATTATCAGAGTGTACTCGATTCACAACGTAATGTGTTTGATTATGAAAACATCCTGGTAGAAGCTGAGAGTAATGCTTTGTTATATATGATACAACTTTACAAAGCTTTAGGAGGAGGATATCATGGCGAAGATATGGTCAGGTAAGAAATAAAAAGTGAAAATTGAATAAGGAAAATCAGGAAGATGAAAGGGATGATGTTTTTGATGGCCGGAGTAATTATTCTGGCCGGAGGATGCCGGAAGAAAGATAAGGAAAAAGCCACAGCCGCCGGTCAGGTGGCGGAAATATTGGTGAATACGCCGATAACAAGAGGGATCACTTATACGTACGAATATCCGGCTTATCTGGAAGCGATTCAAACGGTAAACCTGGTAGCCCGGGTATCGGGTTTCCTTCAAAAGATGAATTATATCCCGGGTGTACCGGTGAAGGCCGGGCAATTGCTGTTCGTCATCGAACCCCAGCCTTACCTGGATCAGGTCAAAGCTGCCGAAGCGCAATTGAATAGCGCCCAGGCCCGTTTAAACTACGCCGAAGCACAATACCAAAAAATGAAAGAGGCATTGCCCGGTAAGGCTATCAGTGAAATCGACTTCATTCAATCGGAATCCAATTACAATACAGCCTTGGCGAACCTTCAGGATGCCCGGGCACAACTCAATACAGCCCGCACGAATCTCAATTATTGCTATATCAAAGCCCCGTTCGACGGCCGTGTCTCCCGCAATTTAGTGGACGTGCAAAACTTTGTCGGGGGATCAGTTTCCCCTGTCACCCTAGCTACAATGTACAAAGACAAGGAGATGTTCGCCTATTTCAATATGGCCTATAGTGAGTTTCAGAACCTGCCACCGGTAGGAAATCCCACTGTCGTCACCGACTCCACAGTAAAACTGGCGATTACCGATGCTGCCGATCCCGGACGCCGTTGGGAAGGTCGCCTCGATTATACTTCGCCGAATGTAGATTTGGAAACCGGAACAGTCACAGTCCGCGCCCTCGTCGACAACCCGAAGGAAGAACTACTGAGCGGTATGTACGTCAAAATCCAGGTGCCTTATAGAAAAGTCGATGAAGCCTTGCTGATTCCCGAAACGTCTATCGGTACCAATCAGGCAGGCCGTTATGTATATCTGGTGGACCATAATGACCAAGTGGTACTCCAGACGGTAAAAGTCGGCGCTCTCGAGCCTGACGGTATGCGTGAAATCCTGAGTGGAGTAACCCCTAAAGACTGGTACGTCGTGAATGCGATGATCAATGTCCGACCGAATATGAAAGTAAAACCTGTCTTTCGCAGCCGTAACTCAGACCGTCCATAAATTTAGCATTAACCGTTTATCGTCTGTTCTATGTTCAGTACATTTTTCATTAATCGTCCGATATTCGCTACTGTCCTTTCTATCCTGATCGTGATTGCGGGTCTCGTCTCCCTCCGGAGTCTACCTATCGAAGAATACCCCACCATCACTCCGCCAACCGTTGTAGTCCGAGCCTCTTATCCCGGAGCCAACGCCACGACCATAGCCGATATGGTAGGCACTCCTATTGAGCAGCAAATCAACGGCGTGGAAGGCATGCTTTATATGTCTTCGTCTTCCTCCAGTACAGGTAGTTACCAATTGACCATCACTTTCGAAGTGGGGACAGACCTGGATATGGCCACAGTGCTGGTAGAGAACCGCGTAAGTATGGCCCTGAGTACCTTACCGCAGGAAGTTACTCAAATCGGAGTAACTACCACCAAAGAATCGACGAACGTGGTGATGTTTCTTTCCCTGATTTCCGACTCCCCCCAATACGATGCCTTATTTCTATCTAATTATGCAGCTCTCAATATCACCAATGAATTAGGACGTGTCAAAGGAGTAGGAAATGTCGGTTTGTTCGGTATGGGTAAGTACAGTATGCGCGTCTGGCTGGACCCTGATAAAATGGCTATCCGAGGCATTACACCCTCGGACGTCGTGGCAGCCATAGAAGGCCAGAATATTCAGGTGACAGCGGGAAGTGTAGGATCGGAACCACTCACCCGTCCGGAAGCTTATCAGTATACGCTGGAAACTAAAGGGCTGCTGGTTGATGAAGAAGAATTCGGCAATATTATTGTCAAAGCCCTTCCCCAGGGCAAATATCTTCGTGTCAAAGACTTGGCCACGGTAGAATTGGGACGCGAAAGTTACAGCACCACCGCCACCCTGCGAGAAGGGCCGGTTGCTGCCATTGCCGTCTATCAGCTTCCGGGAGCCAATGCCCTGAACGTTGCCCAACGGGTCGAAAAAGAAATGGATCGCCTGGCTACCTATTTTCCGGAAGGAGTGAATTACGAGATTACGCTGAATACCACTGAATTTATCCGGGCTTCTATTGCCGGTATTTACGAAACGCTAATCATCGCTTTCATTCTGGTCTTGCTGGTTATCCTGATTTTCCTGCAAAACTGGCGGGCTATGCTGATTCCACTTCTCACCATACCGGTTTCGCTGGTGGGTACATTTACCTTTATGTCTTTATTGGGCTTTTCGATCAATACCCTGACTTTGTTCGGTTTGGTGCTGGCTATCGGTCTGGTGGTGGACGACGCCATCATCATTGTGGAGAATAGTTACCGCCTAATTGAAACAGGCAAATATCCGACTGTCAAGGCAGCCGTCGAAGAAGCGATGAAAGAAGTTTCCGGAGCCGTCGTCGGTATTGTCCTAGTTTTACTGGCCGTCTTTATCCCGACAGCTTTTATCGGAGGCATCACCGGGGAACTCTACAAACAATTCGCCCTAACCATTGCCATTTCTACTGTAATCAGTGGTTTCAACGCCCTGACCTTAAGTCCCGCGCTTTGTGCCCTCTTCCTGAAGCCCAAGAAGCCTACCCGTTTTTTCTTATTCAAAGCTTTCAACCGATTTTTTGACCGGACAAATAACGGTTATACTTGGGTGATTACTCATTTTATGCACAAATCGTTGATGACATTTATCGTCTTTGTCATCCTTTCTGCCCTGGCTTTCTGGGGATTTCTGAGATGGCCGCGTACTTTCCTGCCCGAAGAAGACCAGGGTTATTTTATTGCCTTCATGCAATTAACCGATGGAGCTTCCTCGAGCCAAACGTCGGCCGCCCTGCAAAAAGCTTCGGATATACTCAATCGGATGGACGGAGTGGAAACCTATCTTACCATCAATGGATTTTCGATGATGAGTAGTGCCAATTCTTCCAATGCCGGCACCATCTTTGTCATGCTGAAAAATTGGGACGACCGGAAAGGAGCCCGGCTCAGCGCCCAATCACTGGTAGACGAATTTAACAGAATGGCCTACAGGGAGATCCCGGAAGCCCGGACCTTCGCCGTCTTACCACCGGCCATCCCAGGGCTGGGACAAAGCAGCGGATTCGAAGTGATGCTGGAAGACATCGACAATAAAGGCCCTCAGGAGCTACAGCGTATGACCGACGAAATCATACTGGCAGGCAATCAGACACCGGGACTTTCAACCGTACAATCCATGTTCAGTGCCAGCGTCCCGCAATATTACCTGAACATTGACCGCGACAAAGTGGAACTGATGCAGATTCCGCTAAGCGAAGTGTTCAGTACCATGGGCACCTTCCTAGGCTCGACATACGTCAACAATTTTGTAAAATTCGGCCGTACCTATCAGGTGAAAGTGGAAGGCGACCCGGAAAGCCGGGCCCTGATCAGCGATCTTCGACTACTGCACGTTCGTAACTCCAAAGGAGAAATGATTCCCATGTCAGCTTTTACCACCGTCGAGACCCGCCTAGGTGCCGAAAGTCTGACGAAATACAATACTTACGTCGCCTCTCTGATTTCAGGTAACGCCGCTGCCGGATATAGCTCGGGCGAAGCCTTGAAAATCATGACTGATTTGATTGAAGAAAAAGCGGGCCATACTTTCGGTTACGAATGGACCTCTATGGCTTATCAGGAAGAAAATGCCAGTTCGACCACTTCGCTGGTTTTTGTACTAGCAATCCTGGTAGCCTTCCTGATCCTGGCCGCCCAATACGAAAGCTGGACCGATCCGATGGCCGTAATCATGGGTTTACCCATCGCCTTACTAGGAGTAGTGCTGGGCGTGATGATCATGGATTTGCCAATCAGCGTATACACCCAGATCGGTATCGTATTGCTGATCGGGCTAACCGCCAAAAATGCCATTCTAATCGTCGAATTCGCCCGAGACTACCGGGCCGCCGGTAAATCCATCGAAGAATCGGCTATCGAAGGAGGACGGGTACGCCTCCGCCCTATCCTAATGACCTCTTTTGCCTTTATCCTCGGCACTTTCCCGCTGGTAATCTCTACCGGTGCCGGTGCCGCCAGCCGGATATCCCTGGGAATCGCTGTCTTTGCCGGTATGTTGATGACTTCACTGGTAGGTACACTCTTTATTCCGAATTTCTACCTGATGATGGAAAGTCTGCATGAAAGGTTCAGCCGCAAGAAAAAAGAACGTTCCGACGAAAACCTGCCCGTCGTCTACGAAGAACATCTGCCGGTCGTACAGGAGGATCAGGAAACGATCCGCCCGTAACAAAATGAAGTTCTGGATATTGTTCGATGATGTTCAGAACTTCCTGTTTTTTGAGTTTACAGTATCACTTACAGTGCCATTAGGACACTATAAGCTTTTCTTTTCAATACCACCGTAAATATCCCATCCATATGAAATTCCGATTCAGGAAGATCGGCTTCCCTCATAGCTTCCTGCATACGAGGAATGCTGGATGCACCCCTTTCAACCAAATACATACGGGTAAACAAACCAAATAATAATGGATTGCACCAAAGAAATTATTTACTTCCTTTTGAAAAATAAAAGGTTCTTGCACCAGCAACCCCCGATCCGCGCCCACAAAACCACCCTGCAGTAGGGGGAAAATAGGATTTACGATCGTAAAACAGCTTTGCAGCTATGTAAAAGTGGTTTTTACCACCGTAAAACCCGCCCTGCAAGGGTATGAAATGAAAAACAACAACGCAGAGTACTCCTACTTTGCAGGTCAGATGATTGCCCGCATCCTGGCGGACGGTATTGAAACACTCCACATTCCGGAAGGAATCTTTATGGCTTACAAGGGGGTATGACAAACTGGTCGAACTCGTGGCACAAAGCCACATCTCCGAAGAAACGGCCGAGATTACCGCCATCGATGCAGAAGAAGATGACGTCATCATTTATCTGAACTCCGCTTTCCGCACAGCGAAATCCTCTCCAGTTGCTGCCAAACGGAAGGCCGGGACGGCGGTCTATAATGCCGCCAAACCCTACATCGGCATCCAACGACTGCCCCAAAGGCAACAGGTTCAGAAAGTGGTCGGTCTTTTGAACGACCTGGCGAAAGCAGACCTTGACGCACACATCGCCCTCGGCCTGACGGAAGAAGTGGAAAACCTGGCCACCGTGAACGCACGCTATCAGGCCTTGCTCGAAAGCCGCGCCAATAGCCAGATCGCTAATATCATGGAAGATTTCAAAACCGTCCGCGCGGAAATGGACACACAGCACAACGAGATGGTCACCACCGCTTTCGCCTTCAGCATAACCACGCCCTCGTTTGCTTGTTACACCCTGCTAATAAAAGTAATAGAATACTTATTTTTATTAGTGTGTTAAATTGGACCAATGTCATTTTGCTGATTTAAATGATGAAAAATAAGTATCGGATTATTGGTTTCTTTTACTTTTTCCAGCTCCGGATGATTTATTTTATATCTTTGATTGATATCGATAGCCAGAACAGAAGGAATAGAGAAAACGAGTTGATCTTTATAGAAAGCCAGAGGATTAATAAGAAAAGGAAAGCTTCGGTTAATTTCGTCTCCTAATCTGATTGTTGAGATTTGATTCGTCCTTGTATTGATTTTAGTGATGAAATGTCTTATACCTAGCCCTTCACAAAATATTTCATATTCAATAAATAATAGTTGATTGTTCAAATAGATATTGTTAATTCGTTTAAGGGTTTCTTTTCCTTTTAAAAAATCATACAGCTTTTCCTTGTTCATTGTTTTAAAACGAACTGGAATTTTATCGGAAGTATTAAAAATGAAATGATAAATAGCTTCTTTACCTTGGGAGGATAAATGATATAAAGTTTGATCATATTGTTCTGTAATTAACAACTTATCTTCGGCTGAATGGAAAGGCGAATAGTCAAAAATTAAACCTTGATCTTTTTTAAATTTATCATATTGATTTTCATTTTTTTGTTTTTTGTAATTATATATTATGTAATTATAATATTGAGTATTTGAATAATCAGAAAATAAATATACTAAACTGTCATTTGCGATATGGAAGCTATTATACCAGTCGTTTAATGGAAGGTATTTCAGAAATTGTGCACTATCGTTATATACAAGTATTTTTTTGTTTGGACGAGATAGGCAGTAAACATCATTTTGATAAATATTAAAATCTGTAATACTTAAATATTCTTCTGGAGCCCTTCCCTGGCGATGGATTTTATTAATATATTTTCCATAACTATTAAAAATAAATATGGTTGCCTGTCTTTTATCTAAAATATAGATTTTATCGTTATTAATCAGTATTTTGCTGATATCTCCTATTAAGCTCGTTTGGGTGGTCTCTAAAGGAATTATTTGATAATTATCAAAAAAACAGGATATACTATCTCGCCTGTTTATGTCTATCCAGAATGTATTTTTTGCTTCTTGAGGATTGCCGGATGGTTGGCAGGAAAATAGAAAGATTACAAAAAGAATATAGTAAATGTTTTTCATGGCTTATAGATAGTATAGAAATAATAAGTTATTAAAAGAGGTTATGTCAAAATTCAAAAAAGTCTCTTTATAAAATTCACTATTGAAGAATATTTTTAATATAAATAAAACTTCGACAATTTTGACATAATCCCGAATTATTAGAATATAATTTATTAAGTTTATTTTTCATATTCATTAAATTTTCAAATTAATAGATTTTTTAGATTGGATTCATAATTCCCTCTGCCTTGCAGCGGAATTATTCAAAAACATTATATTACCTCATTTTGTTCTTTTTGAGGAGTGTAGGATAGCAATAAATTCCTTACATTAAAAGTGGATTTATCGTTTTTTCCTATCCTCCATAGGTTAAAAAAACAAAAAAAGGAAATTATTAAAAAAAAGGAAATTTCCAACATTCTATAATATTCCCGAGCAGTATTTTTATCGGGTCATGCTTTTTATGCCAAGTATATCGTCATGCAAAGTAGCTATATTTAAGTAAGTCTTATTATTTACTTTATATTATCCGTGTATTTGTTCTCCTAAGCACAGCGAAGGATAACAAAAACCGCAAAGCCTTTCCTTTTTAAAAACGATACCGATACGTAATACAGGGCACAAAAAGCAGTAGAGAGACATGCCGTAACTCGTTGCGGCCGCTAGTCATATCATATAGCGACTCATCCATAGCAAAGTAAAGTCCCGGATATTATTCGATGATATTCAGAACTTTCTATTTTTTGAGTTTACAGTATCATTTATAGTAATTGAAGCATCTCTTTGCCGATGTTAAGATCTTTCGCTGCGCTCAGGAGGACATTTACTATGTCATTTGTAGTGGCATAGTTGACAAGTTCTTGGGATTTCTGAACGACAAGATTATTGTCTATCACATAGCTTTTGACGAAGTAATCTTTCATTAACCAACCTATCTATTGCACAACTATTTACTCCTTCACATTCTTTAACTCAAAAAATCCTCTTGCATTTGTAATAAAATTTCTTTTCATTCGTCTTACTGACGATGACAGAAAAAGAATTCAATCATATTGTCCTGCCGCTGACGAGGCCTATCTATTCTTTCGCGCTGAATATGACCGGAAATTCAGCCGACGCAGCGGATATTACCCAGGACGTTATGATTAAATTATGGGACTCGCGGCGCGAATTAAAAGAGATCAAAAGTCCCAAAGCCTGGGCTCTCGCGATGACCCGTAATCTCTGTCTCGATTGGCTGAAAAAGCAGAAACCGGTATACGATGAACAGGAAATACTCCGGTACAAAGGGCAGGGCACCGATTTGCTGTATATCCTGGAAATGCAAGATACTGCGGAAGCAGTCAGGCAAATCATTCTCAGCCTCCCAAGCCCCCAGAAGGAAGTGATGATCCTGCGGGAACTGGAAGAACTTGAGTTTGATGAGATATCTCGGATCACCGGGTTGGGGCTCAATAATATCCGGGTGTTATTATCCCGGGGAAGATCGAAAGTAAAAGAAATCCTGGTAAAAAAATTCCAGATTTCGAAATATGAAAATTAAACAGGATGAAAAATTCAGATCAACTCATAAAACGATACTATCGGGGAGAAACTTCCCTGAAAGAAGAACAGGAACTGAAAGCCGCCTGGCAAAGAGGGGAATACCCCGACGATCCGGCATTGGCATTCGGATGCGAGACAGTAGAACTCCCGGCAGGGTTATCTGAAAAACTCGAAGCCGGACTCCGGCAACGGCAATCCCTACACCATCGTTCCTCCTGGTGGATTACCGCAGGCAGTATTGCAGCCATGCTGGTACTGATCCTTACTTTCCGGGGGCTTAACCGACACCCCCTCGAGCCCAGCATACAACTCACCGACAATCTGAAAAAAGAAAGATTCGAGCATGCTTTGCGTACGATCGGAGATGTGCTCCAGGAAAAAACGCCACCGGTACAAAAAGTACTTTATGAAGATCACAAACTCATTATTGCCATAGAATAAATCAACTAAACAATAAAAATCATGAAACACACCCTATTATTTTTACTGGTAGCCTTGGTTGTGCCATTCGGAGCAAAAGCACAATTATCCAAACTCATGTCGAAATATCATGAGAAAAACGGAATTACTGTTACTCAACTCGACAAAAGCCTGTATGCTCTTTACCAAAGGGATAATCTCCCTCCTGAAGCCACCGAAATGTTACAGAAGCTGGACGAAGTGAATCTCTTGAATGTTGCCTTATCTAGTAGTAGTTCCGAACAAACTGACAAACTGATCGGACAGTTTCGGGAGGTATTGGATAACCCCAACAAATACAAACTGATCAAAAGCCGGAACGACGAATATGGGAAACAGTTGATCTATACCCATACTCAAAACGGTAAAGTAACGGATCTTGTGGTATGGAACCAGAATCCGGAACAGTTGGATATTATCGAGCTGCGGGGAGATATTCAATTGGATAAGATCGCTCTGCTTACCCGCATCCTGAATATCAACGGTCTGAATTCCCTGGCAGCCCTTTCTGCCAATCCGAATTCCTTCGAATCGCTGAAACGCAATCTGGCTTTCGACGGAGCTACATTAAGTAAGCAAATGCGTGAAATGGCCCAAAAATTGCGCCAGCAATGGGAGTCGGGGCAAAACAGAGCTGGTGAATTTTTTGGTTTCCCCCCCGATAGTCTTGCCGAAGGGGACCTCCCATTCGCAATGGGAGGTATGATGGATCCGTTCAGGGACTTTTTGGGGGATACAGCCCCCTCCGATATATTTGAAAACTTCTTCGGACAAGGAGGAGGTGCCCATCAAAAAATAGAAAAATTCTTCCAATCGTTCAGCAATGGCGAAAACATTATGAGCAATTCTGTACAAATCACGGAAGAAAACGGGAAAACAAAAATAAAAATCGATTCCAAGAACTCGGACATGACCTATATTATCGACGGAAAAGAAGCGCCTAAAGACAATGTACAGATGCCGGAAAGTATTCTGAATGTAAATATTATCCCTTCGAAAGAAGATGTCAAAAAATCGTATCTCTTTATTACTTCCAAAGACAAACTGGGCGATTTCACCAATTTCAAGGACGGGGTGCTGACTTTCCGGTATAATAATCAGGAGTATAAATATAATCTGGACAAAGCCCAGCATCCGCTACTAGTAATCGACGGACGCCTGTCTGACACCTTTGATATCGATCCGGCCTCTATCCTTCAAATCCGACCGATCAGCCAAATCGAAAAAGAAGTAGGTTATTATCCGAACGCCGAAGTGATGATCAACACCCAATATTAAAAAACAAAAGACCTCACTCTGTATCAATGGTTTCTACAGAGAGGCAGGGAGTATATGCCGGATTACTCCCGATTATATGGAAGATATTTCAAAGCCTGCCGAGAGATTCTATGAATAAGCCCGTTATATACCAGAAATTATTCATTCAAGCCCACCCCTCTGGGATAAGTAAGGTCAGGAATTACACTAAAAAGAAAAAGAACCGACTGGTCATCGGTTCTTTTCTATTTAAAACTGTTTTTTTACAGAAAAATCAGATTCAAATTCTTCGAATTAAAAATTCAGAACTTTCACCCAACCGAATTTATCGGGTTCGTCACCGTATTGAATTGCTCTCAGACGATTATACAGTTTCGTACACCATTCGCCCGGCACATCCGGTTTTCCAAAAACAATGCTCTTATTGTTTTCCAGATCGTCGATCTGTCCGATAGGGCTGATCACAGCTGCAGTACCGCAAGCTCCGGCTTCTTCAAAAGTTTCCAATTCTTCTACCGGAATATGACGACGTTCCACTTTCAAGCCCATGTCTTCGGCCAATACCATCAAACTGGCGTTGGTAATCGAAGGCAGGATGGTATGAGAAAACGGGGTGATGTAAGTACCGTTTTTG
The DNA here is from genome assembly GCA_021771575.1 of Bacteroides sp. Lineage (GTDB taxonomy): Bacteria > Bacteroidota > Bacteroidia > Bacteroidales > Marinifilaceae > Odoribacter. The sequence goes on from JAETOX010000001.1 coordinate 42,353, forward strand.
ATGCCAAAGAAATTAGCCGGTCCACATTCATCGATATATTTTTTCTCTTTTGAATCCAGGAATATAGCAGTAGAATAGCCTTTCTGATGTGCCACTTCTCCCGAACGCATACCAGCAGCATAATTACCACCTACTTTGATATGCCCGGTTCCATTGGGAGCTGCACGGTCATAATGACGTTCCAGCATCACCTTGGTCGGCTTGAAACCGGCTTTGAAGTAAGGTCCAACAGGGGCTACAAATACGACAAACAAATATTCTTTTGCCGGAGCAACTCCCATCTGCGGTCCTACACCAATCAACAGGGGACGGATATACAAACTGGCTCCTGATTCATAGGGAGGTACATATTCTTTGTTCAGTTCCACTGCTTTTACCACAGCTTCGGTAAACAATTCCACCGAAGGAGCCTGCATCATCACATATTCGGCAGAACTCAGCATTCGTTTTGCATTTTCTTCACAACGGAACAAACGAATCTGGCCGTCTTTCCCGCGGAAAGCCTTCATTCCTTCGAAAGCCTCCTGTCCATAATGCAGACAAGTCGAAGCCATGTGAATATCCAACATTTCAGAGCTGCTGATTTCCAGTTTGCCCCATTGTCCGTCGCGATAGTAACAACGTACATTGTAATCGGTTTTAAAATACCCGAAAGATAATTTACTCCAATCTAGATTTTTCATCGCAATTAGTTTTATTTAATGATTGTCATCTCGTTAATCAGATTTTTAGCTCCAGCGTATTTATCGACAATCCACAAGAAATAGCGGGTGTCGAGGTTAATACAACGTTGTAGATTTTCCTCGAAATCGATATCCCCGGACATGGCTTCGGAATTTCCGTCAAAGGCTGTTCCGATCAAATGGCCCTCGGCATTGATCACGCCCGAACCGCTATTTCCTCCGGTAATATCGTTATCGGTAATAAAGTTCACACTCAGATATTCGTTTCCGTAGGGAGCAAAATCTTTCTGTGCATATAATTCTTTCAACCGGGCAGGAACCTCGAACTCTCCACCTTTGGGGCCTTCTTTTTCAATCACTCCGGCTAAAGTTGTATAGTAGTCATAAAATACCGCATCCCGGGGTTTATAACTTCCCACTTTACCATATGTCAACCGAATAGTAGAATTGGCATTGGGAGCCCAGGCTTTCTCTGGTTCCATTTCCATCAAACCACGGACAAAAAGGCGATCACCTTTGGTGATTTTTTCCTGCATTTCTCCGGTATAGGCCGAAAGTTTGATCCACATTTCATAGAAAGATTTGCCGGCACGATAAGCCAGGTCTTTCTCCAATTTTTTACAATCGGGTTTTTCCAGAAAAGCCATAAAAGCTTCTTCATTCATAAAAATAGAAGATGTTTTCAGCTGATTGGCAAATTTATCATAATCCCCTTTGAATTTTTTATTGATGAAATCGATAATATCGGGATGCAGGTCGGCATCTACCTTGTCGTTATATACCTTGAACAGTTTGGCGAATAATTTGGCATCTACCTCAGTATTGAAATCTTTGTAGAAAGCTTTTGCCATTTCTTTCAATGCTTCTTTGATTTCGGCTTTTTCTTCCGGCGTTACCGTTTTGTCGCATAAATCGGGAATCATACGTCCGGCACGATAAGCAAAGAGATGAGCTTCAGGCCCTGCCAAAGCTTCCTGCACGTATGCTGTAGCCACTGCATAATTCCGCATATCGGCATACCCTTTCTGGATGTCGTTCAATACATTCCCATACGTAGCTTTACGGGCAGGATCAGCATTTACCCATTCGGTGAAACGTTTTTCGATCGCCTGTTTATTGCCCATGGTATTTAATTGTTTCAACGCTTTGTTCTGCTCGAAAGAATATTTCCAGTAGTTAGCACAGCTGGCATATTTGGAAGCATACTGTATCCGGGTTTTCTGGTCTTTCTCCATACCTTCGCGCATTACCTCCAATTTTACCGTACGCACTTTGTAACGAATATCGTTAGTCACGTCCATTGTATTTTCAAGGCCATAACTGGTTGTATAGCGATCGGTTGTTCCGGGGAAACCCATGATCATAGCAAAATCACCGTCTTTGATCCCTTTCGCAGAAACCGGCAAATAATGTTTAGGTTTTAAAGGAATATTGTCTTTGGAGTATTCTGCCGGACTACCGTCAGGAGCCGTATAAATCCGGAACATCGAGAAATCCGCTGTATGACGCGGCCACATCCAGTTATCGGTATCTCCGCCGAATTTTCCCATGCTCTGAGGAGGAGCACCTACCAGACGAACATCTTTATAAATGGTATACAAAAACAAGAAAAACTGATTACCTTCGAACATTTCCTGCACCTGTCCACTCAATTGAGTTCCCTGAGTAGCTTCTTTGACAATAACGGCAGAAATACTATCGATCACAATATTCCGGTCCATTTCGCTCATATTGTCGTTCAAAAGGGCATTTACCCGTTCGGTGACATCTTCCATACGCTCCAGAATAGAAGCAGTAACACCGGGATTTGTCAGTTCGTCTTCCATCTTATAAGCCCAGAAGCCATCGGCCAGATAGTCATGCTCTACGGATGAATGAGACTGAATGGCACCGAAACCACAATGGTGATTGGTGAGCAACAATCCGTTCGGAGAAATAATTTCGCCCGAACAAAAATGACGGAAAGGACGTCCTGCATTTCCCAAACCGACAATAGCATCTTTAATGCCGGGTTTGTTTACATCATAGATATCTTCCGCAGTCAATTTGAAACCCATTTCCTGCATTTTGTCAATGTTGAGTTGCTTAATTTTAGACAACAACCACATTCCCTCATCCGCCCTGGCCACAGACAATGAAAGCAGAGCAATGGTGATAATCAATAGTTTTTTCATGTGTTTTATTCTGAATTATAGTTTTAAAAAATATGTTCCACGCCGCTCAAAGTTTATTTTTTTAAGGAAATAGAACCTTTTCTCTATGCTATTATAACTTTCGAGCTAAGATTACTGCAAATATATAATTAAATCTCTTCTTTATTATATTTTTCACTTTATTTTAACGGTTATATCATGCATACTGCTGTTAAGAAGGCAAAAAACCAAAGAAAGATGTATCTTTGTATCATAAAAACAAAAAAAAATGGACACTACCGGTAAAAATATCAGGGAAGCATCTTTACCAGAAATCACCACTTTTCTAACCGCTCATGGAGAAAAGGCATTCCGAGCCAAACAAATCTGGCAATGGATCTGGCAAAGAGGAGTGACTACTTTCGAAGAAATGAGCAATCTTTCTAAAACTACCCGTGAACTGTTAGCTGCGCACTATTATTTTGACAGCCTGACAATCCACCGCACCCAAACGGCCACCGACGGTACTACCAAAACAGCTTGGCGCCTACACGATGGTGAGATTATCGAAAGTGTACTTATTCCAGGTAATCAGAAATTCACGGTTTGTGTCTCCTCACAGGTTGGATGCAAACTTGGATGCAAATTTTGCGCTACTGGCACTTTAGGATTCAAACGAAACCTCAGCCCAGGGGAAATCTTCGAACAGGTGATCGCTGCCAGAAAATCTGCCGAAGCTCAGGGAATAAGTCTTTCCAATATTGTCTTTATGGGTATGGGCGAACCGCTGTTGAATTATGAAAATGTCTTACAAGCTATCGAACGGTTGACCGCCGAAGATGGTTTGGCAATGTCACCTTATCGGATCACCGTATCGACCGCCGGAATTCCGGACAAAATCCGGCAACTGGCAGACGACGGCGTGCGTTTCAACCTGGCCGTTTCGTTACATGCCGCGAAGGAGACAACCCGTACCGCTTTAATGCCGGTAAATAAAGCTTACCCGTTAAAAGACATTGCCGAAAGCCTGAAATACTTTGTAGGGAAAACAGGTACCCGTCCCACGTTCGAATATCTTTTACTGAAAGATATAAACGACAGCCTGGAAGATGCCAAAGCTCTGGCTCTCTATTGCCGACAGTTTCCCATCAAGATCAATCTCATCGAATATAATCCAGTAGAAGGTTCCGGATTTCGTCATAGCCCTGACAAACACCGGGATGAATTCGTAAAATACCTCGAAGGTTGCAACATGGTTGTTCATGTCCGCCACAGCAAAGGTCAGGACATCGACGCGGCCTGTGGCCAGCTGGCAGGACGTCCGGCAACTCCTTAAGGGATTCCACGGTAGGAAAATAAACATATAACACAATAAAAAACAGACACTTAAAATAAATTTAACCCTTTACTTTATGATCAACCAAAATTATATCGCTCAAGGAGAAGGCGCTAATCGATTCGAAAAAGTCCCTGTACAAATCTATAAGAAACCTTCGGAAGCGGTCAAGGCAGTAGCCCAGGAAATAGCCGACCTGATCCGCACGAATGCAGCTAAAAGTGAAAAATGTGTTCTGGGTTTAGCTACGGGCTCGTCTCCCATTAAACTTTACCAGGAATTAGTCAGAATGCATACAGAAGAAGGATTATCTTTTAAAAATGTCGTTACGTTCAACCTGGACGAATACATGCCTATGCCTAAAGAATCGGAGCAAAGCTACCATTATTTTATGCATCACCATTTATTCGACCATATCGACATCGATCCCGCAAACGTACACATTCCGGACGGTACGCTAAAACCGGAAGAAGTAGAGGCTTTCTGCAAAGACTACGAAAAAGAGATTGAAGCCGCCGGTGGCATCGATATCCAGATTCTGGGTATCGGCCGGACAGGACATATCGGTTTTAACGAACCCGGTTCCCCGGTTTCTTCCAAAACCCGGATGGTCTATTTGGACGACCTCACCATCAAAGATGCTGCCGGAGATTTTGGAGGTATGGACAAGGTTCCGGCCCGGGCTATTACCATGGGTGTGGGGACAATCATGAAGGCCCGGAAAATTATCCTGCTCGCTTGGGGGGAGAAAAAAGCTCCGGTCATTAAAGCAACTGTCGAAGGCAGTATTTCCGATTCCGTACCGGCTACTTTTTTACAGCTCCATCCGAATGTAAAATTTGTGATCGACGAAAACGCTGCCGAGGAACTAACACGGGCCAACCAGCCTTGGTTGGTGAGTAAGGTGGAATGGAACGACAAATTGATCCGGAAAGCAGTCATCTGGTTGTGCCAAAAGGTGAAAAAACCGATCCTGAAAGTAGAAAACAAAGATTATATGGAAAACGGTATGGCCGACCTGATCAAAACATTCGGTTCTGCAAACAAAGTGAACATTCAAGTATTCAATGATCTACAGCATACAATCACAGGTTGGCCCGGAGGAAAACCCAATGCCGATGACTCTACCCGTCCTGAAAGAGCCTACCCTTATCCCAAACGGGTATTGATCTTCAGTCCCCATCCCGACGATGATGTAATCTCGATGGGGGGTACTTTTGCCCGGTTGGTCGAACAAGGCCATGAAGTGCATGTCGCTTATCAGACTTCCGGCAATATCGCCGTTTTCGACGATTATATTTATCAACAGATGGATATCGCCACTTCTTTTACTCGTTTGGTGGATGGAGATATCACCGCAATGGAAAATGCTTTTACTCAAGTAAAAAATCACATTAGTAACCGGAAATCCGGTGATGAAGAATCGGCTTATCTGTTGAAATTCAAGGCCGCCCTGCGTCGTGCAGAAGCCCGGGGAGCCTGCCGTTTTATTGGTGTTCCCGAAGAAAGAGTACATTTCCTCAATCTTCCTTTTTATGAGACAGGAACCGTGAAGAAAAATCCGCTGAGCGATCAGGATGTCGATATTATTGTCAACTTATTACGGGAAGTGCGTCCTCACCAGATTTATGCCGCCGGTGACCTCGCCGATCCGCACGGCACTCATGGAGTTTGTCTGGATGCCATCCTTCGTGCTTATAATATTGTTGACAAAGACGATTGGTTTCCAAATTGCAATACCTGGTGGTACCGCGGAGCATGGATGGAATGGGAAATCGAGAAAGTGGATATGGCTGTACCCATCAGTCCGGCAGAACTGTCTATCAAACGAAAAGCGATCTATAAACACGGTTCACAAAATAACGGTCCGGCTTTCCCTGGTGATGATCCACGGGAATTCTGGCAACGGGCAGAGGACCGGAATCGCAATACCGCCGACCTTTACAATCGTCTCGGTATGGCCGAATACGAAGCCATGGAAGTCTTTGCCCGTTATTGTCACGACCATGGAGATACGTTGAAATAGATATTTAAACGATATAATCATGAAGAAAAAAACAACTTTATTAGTTATGGCCGCCGGCATGGGTTCCCGTTTCGGTAGTTTGAAACAGATCACTCCACTCGGACCGCATCACAAAGCTTTGCTTCACTACACTATATACGATGCAGTACATGCCGGATTCGATAAAATCGTTTTTGTCATCCGGGAAAGTTTTGCCCAGGAATTCATCGATTTTGTCGGCAAATATGCAGAAGGAATGGTAGAAACCGCCTATTGCTACCAAAGCATGGACAAGCTTCCGGGAGGTATGCCCCCAATCGAAAGGGAGAAACCCTGGGGTACGGCTCATGCCATCTGGAGCGCCAAAGAAGTGATCAACGAACCTTTTGCAGCACTGAATGCCGACGATTTTTATGGCAGTGATGCCTTTGTTAAAGCTCATGATTTTCTGACCAATGAAGCAAGTGATACGGAATTCGGACTAGTCGGTTACTGGCTGGCCGCAACCCTTTCCGAAAACGGAACCGTTTCCCGCGGAATATGCGCAACGGATGCCCATCAACACCTCACGGCTGTTAACGAATGTACCAAGATCGGCCGGCAAGCCGACGGGACAATCAAAGACGAAGAAAGCGGCAAACAGTTGAATGACGAGGAGGTAGTATCGATGAACTTCTGGGCCTTCACCCCTAAAATTTTTGAAGAAATCGAAAAACAATTCATTGAATTCTATCCGGCCAATAAGGACAATCTGAAATCGGAATTTTACATTCCTAAAGTAGTAGATACTATGATAAAAGATAAGGTTGCCAATGTGCGGGTACTGAAGACCTCTGCCCAATGGTTCGGCGTAACCTACAAAGAAGATACACCTTCGGTAAATGCCGCTTTGAGTGCTTTCGACAAAGAAGGAAAATACATGGATATTTAACGAGTACTCTATCGGGGATTTTCACACAGGAAGAAAGTCCCCGTTTTTACCACTTTTTTTCCGTAACTCCACGATGTGATTTTCATCCGTACTTCGGCAACTTATTGGTACATTTCAAAATCACCCAATTTCGGACTTTTCCAATCGGGTTTTTCCCCTTTCTCGTTCGCCAAATATGCTTTCCAATACCAATTTCGTCTATTATGCCTCATCTTTACCTTCAACAAGTTATTTTAAATGCATTAAAATTTATGAAAAGAATTTTCTATTTATTCATTGTGTTGGGATTATTACTTCCGCTTCTGAACGGTTGTAACAAAGATTATTTAGAGATGGAGGATATCCAATATTCGCTGAGCTTTCCAGATACGGTTTAGCTAAACGACCCCGTAACGATTAAGGGAACGATTAATCAAAATTTGAATATCAGAGTATTTCAGGAAGATGAGTCACCCGAGAGCCTGATCGGAATAATCAAACCACCCTGCGATTCCATTATTTGGACCCCAACAAAGGAAGGCTATATACAGATTATTACTACAGTTCATTACAAAAGCGGCAAGTATGCGGAAACAGCCTTACCAGCTGGGCATGGAAAGGTTACTTAAAAAAGCGGCCTGAAGCACAATAAAAAAAGTACGGGGGACCACCCCCGCACTCCTACTCTATTTCTTCTCTCCTGTACAACATCCTTTCTGACATGTTTCCGCTGTTTTTGCAGCCTCGTCTTTAATCTGGATGCCGAGTTTCTCGATGGCCTTACGCAGATTTTCCGCATTATTTTTATCTCCCCGGAAAGTAACGGTAATCGTTTGTTTTTCCATATCTATTTTCAGGTCCTTGACTCCTTTTTCGAAAGGAATGTTCTTTTCTACCTTCGCTTTACAGGAATTACAATGGAGATTGGCATTAAACGTGATTGTTTTCTCACCTTTCTTTTCTGCTTGTGCATTAACAGCTCCCATCAGGACGACTGCCAATATTAAAATCAATCTGATTGCTTTCATTTTCTTTATTGTTTAAAAATTAGTTCAAAATTAATTATTCTCTGTCAATAGCAAAACGTATACCTACGTAAAATTTACGACCATGCACCGGTCCCCAGATTTTAGACGAATCGAAATCGGCACTCCAAGGCTTATCAGCAGCCAGTATCGGATGTTTCTGGGTGAAATCGCCGATATTTTCACAACCGGCATAAATGCTCCATTTCCGGAAAAATTTAGACACCTGGGCATTCATGATTTGAAAAGCCTCGAAACGATCCGTTTGCCCTTCTCCACTACCCGGCGTTACAGGGATACGTCCCGGACCGTTAAACTGAGTAGTAAAATCGAACTGCCATTTTTTCATGTTCGTATAATACGACAGGTTCAACAATCCTTTATAACGGCTTTGCAGAGGCGCCCGCAACAAACGATCGCCGACCGTCATCTTGACATCATTGTAACGATAAGCCCCCAGGACATCGAAACGGGGAATCAATTCGTATTTCACCTCTACCTGGTAACAATTGGAATAAGAATCACCGTCCAGGTTATAGAAATTCACTTTTCCTGCCTGAGTTTCATTATCGGCAATCACCTGATCGGTGAAATCGGTACGATAGTAGTCCAGATTGATGTTCAGTATACGATCGAACAGCAAAAACTTACGGTTTAACTGTACACCGAAATTCCAGGCTTTCTCCATATTCAGGCGATCCAGTTCCTCTGGATGTTCGGCCAGCAATTTATCGTTCACATACACCGAATTGGCCGAAGCCAGCAGATAACTATGATCTGCCAATACATTAGCCATACGCGAACCATGCCCCGCCGACACTTTCAACATGGTGAAATCATCCGGTGCATAAGCTATATGCAAACGAGGCGTGACGAAACCGCCGAAAATGTTGTGATAATCGTAACGCAATCCGGCCATCACCGTCAATTTCTCCCAGAAAGCTCCGGTATATTGCAAAAAAGCTCCGCCTACCCGTTCAGTCCGATCGAAATCGGCCATTGCCGTCCGCTGCTGTGTAGCCACCAGAAAATCGTTGAACGACTCTGTATACCGGTCGTAATTAAAAGTCAGCCCAGCCGAATATTTCTGATTTTCGTTATTTCCGAATATCGACTGAAAAATGTAATTGCTGAAAACGGTTTGTTGACGGGCTTTGTATGTACGGGCACCATAATAGGAATCCTGATCGTGATCGGTATAATTTACCAGAATAGCCATACTAGTATTTTCATACTCAGGCATCAGATACCCCAACTTCATAAATCCCTCATAACGCCGCGAATCGATGCCTAATCCATAGAGAGCATCCTTACCGTATTGTCCTTTCATTTCTTTCTTAAATCCCTTTTGTCCTCCCAAACGGGTCTCGTCCAGAAATTTTCCTCCGAATTGCAGAAACCAAGCATCCGTCTTATATTGCCAGCGATTCATGATGTTGTATTGTGTTTTTTCGGGCATATCCATAAAACCGTCATCGTTCGCGTCATGCTGCATCGTCAGCCAATCGCCATGAACAAGGATGGCCGTGCTCCACCGATCGTTGAGCCGGATTCCGGTATTGGCATTGAACTCAATCATCCCTTCGCTGCTGCCGTATCCGTTGACGAAAATTTTTTCACTCGTAGGCGGTTTTTTGTAATCCACACTGATTTGACCGGCAATAGCTTCATATCCGTTGATTACCGAACCGGCACCTTTGGATACGGAAATAGCACTCATCCAAGGGCCCGGAACATAATTCAATCCATAAAGCGAGGAAATCCCACGAAAATTGGGCATATTTTCCGTCATCATTTGTACATATTTTCCGGTAAGGCCCAAAAGCTGAATTTGTTTAGCTCCAGTCACCGCATCAGCGTAAGCTACATCCACCGAAGCATTGGTCGTAAAACTTTCTCCCAGATTACAACAGGCAGCCTTACACAATTCTTCGCCTGTAATGACCTGTTCAATCAACGGTCCCTTGGTACTCATAATCGTCGTATTTCCCCGGGTCATCACTTTCACTTCGTCCAATACCTCTCCGGAAACAAGAGTAAATTCAACCTGCTGACCGTTCCGACTCACCGACAACGTATCTGAACGGTAACCGATAAAACTAGCCACCAGACGTCCGGCCTCATGCCATTTGATTTTAAAATTCCCTTTTTCATCGGTAACAACTCCTTCGGTTGTCCCCAACCAATACACATTAGCTCCTGGTAAACCGATTTTTCCTTCACCATTCTTTTCCACTACCTTTCCCCTTATTTCCTGGGCATAACTCCCCACAGCAGCACATAAAAATACTAGAAAACAAAAATATTTCATATGTTTATAATTTTTTTAGCAGTCGTACGGACCCCCTCATTCCTTGTATTATTCTCTTTAGCGTTATTCGAATAGCAGAGGTTCATACCATTATTTTACACCATTTCAAATATAAAAACTCACGAAGCGTGCAGATGATATTTCCTTCCTCCAACCTGCTAACATCGGTAAATACATAAACTTTCCTGGGAAGGAGGAAATTCGGGAACTTCCGGAATAAAAGGATAGACCGGACTCACTCTATAAAAAACGTCACCGGCAAGACAAGAAAAAACGACCGGTATTTCGCAAACCAGAGGGTTTAGCTGAATATGTCTTTCTATTTCGGAGATCTCCGTAATTTTGTAAAAAACGTGCTGCGAACCGGCATGACAAGTATTTTCGCACGGATTCATTCTAGTATCCCGGCAACAAGGGCAACCCGAACCACAAAGACATTTCTTTTCGACTGGAAGGATTTTCACTTCCCAATACACTACTCCGGCGTGCGAACAACTGAAACGAGTTACATTCACCCCGATCAAAGCGGTTGCGATCACCAGAAGCACAAACCAATGGATTATTTGACTTGCATATTTTCCCATCGGCAGCAAATATATTTCTTTTCCCGGAAACATAACAAAAAGGAATAATTCTTGACAGAATTTTAACTATTCAATTACTTTTGCTGAAGTCTAAAAAAATTGTATTTTCGTAGCTCAAAAATCCAATAAATCAACAAACTCATGATGATACTTAAAAATATACTGATTTCAGCCGTTACGCTTTTCGCCTTTTCGGCTTGTACAAATAAAAATAACGTTAAAATCACGGGAGAAATTAAAGGTGCCGCCAATCAACCGGTCTATCTGGAACAGTTGAATGTGGATCAGGCTCAACTGCTCGATTCCACCAAAACCGACCGCAACGGTAAGTTTTCTTTTAAAACGGCAACCACACTGCCTACCTATTATAATGTAAAAGTAGGACCGAAAGAATTCATTACTTTCATTGCAGAACCCAATGATGTAATCGAATTAAGCGGAACTTTGGACGGACTGAGTGAAAACTATTGGGTGGACGGTTCGGAAAATTCCCTCTGGGTAAAACTGCTGAATTTTCAACTGAACAACACACGCACTGTTATGGATTCGCTGAAAAAATCCTTTCAGGCAATCCCAGAAGACGCGGATCATGCAGAACAACGCCGGAAAATCACTGCAGCCTGGGATTCCATTATTACCAAACAGGTGAATTTTTCCAAAGACTTCATTCTGAAGCATGCCGTTTCGCCTGCTTCCTACTATGCGCTTTATCAGAAATTCGACAATGACAACTTTATTCTCACTCCGGAAGAAGATCTCCACTCGTATAAAATTGTTGCCTCTTCTTTAAAGGCCATGTATCCGGAATCCCAATATACCAAAGCCTTATTAAAACATTTGGATCAAATCAACAAAGCAATCCAAAACCAAAAAATCCGTCAGCTGATTGTCAATAGCGAAAATTCACTACCCGAAATTTCCCTGCCGAATCCTCAGGGAGATACCATCAGCCTGCATTCACTGAGAGGTAAATATATTGTGCTGGATTTTACGGTGCTCAATACGAAGGATAGCGAGGTGTATATCCAGGAGATGAAAAATGTATACAATAAATTCCGGAACCGAGGTGTTCGGATTTATCAGGTTTGTTTGGACCCCAACAAACTGCTTTGGGAACGACTGGTAAAACAGTACGGTATCGACTGGACCTGTGTATGGGATCCTCAGGGTTTGCAAAGCCGGGTGGCTCAATTATGGAACATCAAGACAGTACCGGCCAACTATATTATCGATCCGAAATTTGAAATTGTAGGAAAAAACCTGACTGGCAGAAGATTGGAAGAAAGACTGAACGATCTGTTGAAATAATATTCCGAAGAGAGAAATATGGAGATCAGCCGGCAAATCCCTCAAACGGAAATACTTCTTTCTTTACCGACAGGTAAGAAAATCTATTTTCTCTCCGACGTTCATCTCGGCGCTCCCGTGCTTTCCAATAACCGGGAACGGGAGCGCCGGTTGGTGAAATGGCTGGAATCGATCCGCCCAGATTGTGGCGAACTCTTTCTTTTGGGAGATATTTTCGATTTTTGGTTCGAATATAAATGGGCAGTACCAAAAGGATTTACCCGTTTTCTGTCAAAAATCGGAGAATTTACGGATCAAGGCATCCCGGTACATTTTTTTACCGGCAATCACGATATCTGGGCTTTCGATTACCTGCCGGAAGAGTGCGGGGTAACTCTTCATACCCGGAACACAATTTTCAATGTAGCAGGAACACGTTTTTTCATTGGTCATGGTGATGCCCTAAATCCCCGGGACAAGGGATATCTGTTTTTATACCGCACTTTTCACAATCGCTTTCTTCAGCGCTGTTTTCGTTGGGTGCATCCGGATATCGGCATCTGGATCGCCCGCAAATGGTCATCTCATTCCCGTCTGGAAAACGGCAGGATTGAAGCCGAGGCATTCCGGGGTGAGGAAGAAGAGGAAATTGTCCGTTTTTGCAAAGAAGTGCTCCTCCACCGGCATTTCGATTATTTTATCTTCGGCCACCGCCACTACCCCATCGACTTACCTCTGGGTAACGACAGCCGTTACATCAACACCGGAGACTGGATCACTTATTACAGTTTTGCCGTATTCGACGGGGAAAAGCTGGAATTAAAAAGTTTACTACCCCACTGAAAGTTTGGTTATTTCGTAAAAAATTCTTAATTTACGTCATCTGAATTTTCAAACGATGGTGTCATGTTAGTCAAAATTTTCAGTGGTACTGTCAATGGGATTGAAGCGGCCACTATTACCCTGGAAGTCAATATTCTAAACGGTGCTAAATTTATTATCGTCGGCCTACCTGATAATGCCGTCAAGGAAAGCCAGCAACGGATCGATTCCGCCTTACGGGAGATCGGTTCACGAATTCCCGGCAAACGGGTGATTATCAATATGGCCCCTGCTGATATCAAAAAAGAAGGTTCGGCCTATGATCTGCCGTTATGTATCGGCATTCTTGCCGCTAACGAAAAACTTCCAACTGAAGGACTGGAAGATTTTGTACTTCTGGGGGAATTATCGCTGGACGGCACTCTGGTTCCGGTAAAGGGTGTACTTCCCATTACCATCAATGCCCGCGCTGAAGGATTCCAGCATATTATCGTACCCTGGGAAAATGCCAATGAAGCGGCTGTTGTTGAAGGCATTCAAGTGTACGGATTTTCTCATATCCGGGAAGTATGTGATTTTTTCAACCGTAAACATCCGGTTTCCCCGGTGGTCTTCGACTCATCGGAGGCCAACGATGCCAACGATCCGCTTTATGACTTTAAAGATGTTAAAGGCCAAGAAGCTGTCAAGCGAGCGCTAGAAATCGCCTCCGCCGGGGCTCACAACGTGCTAATGGTCGGGGCTCCCGGATCGGGAAAAACTATGCTCGCCCGCCGGCTTCCAGGTATTCTCCCACCAATGACTGTCGAAGAATCGCTGGAAACGACTAAAATTCATTCAGTAGCGGGTAAACTATCCCGGAACTGTTCTCTCATCACCAACCGTCCTTTTCGTTCTCCCCATCACACCATTTCTCCCATTGCATTGATCGGAGGAGGTTCATTTCCTCGTCCGGGAGAAATTTCCCTGGCTACGAACGGCCTCCTTTTTCTTGATGAACTACCAGAATTCCAGCGCAGTGTATTGGAAGTATTACGCCAACCACTGGAAGACCGGAAAATCACGATCAGCCGCGCCCGCTACAGTGTGGACTATCCGGCCAATTTCATGCTGATTGCATCCATGAACCCTTGTCCCTGTGGTTATTATAATCATCCAACCAAGGAGTGCTGTTGTACGGGAAACGCCATCCAGCATTATCTGTCCAAAATTTCCGGTCCTCTTCTCGATCGTATTGATATGCATATCGAAGTGGTGCCGGTAGAACTGGAAAAAATCGCAGGTACCCAAGAAGCAGAATCCAGCAACACGATCCGGGCACGAGTGATAGCAGCCCGAAATATCCAAACCGATCGATTTAAGGATTATCCAGGTGTTCATTGCAATGCCCAAATGACTCCGCCCCTCCTGAAACGTTTCTGTTGTCTGGACACTGCCTGTCTTTCGCTTTTAAAAATGGCCATGCAAAAATTCGGTCTCTCTGCCCGAGCTTACGACCGCATCATCAAACTTTCCCGGACCATTGCCGATCTGGACGGTTCTTCTCTTATTCTCCCGCAACATATCGCCGAAGCCATACAATACCGAAGTCTCGACCGGGAATCGTGGGGAAAGTAAACGTAGCGAATTTTTTTATACCCGGCTCAGAATATCTTCCAACCCCTCGAAATGATTTTTGTAATCTTCGAGACTGCGACGAATGACCTCATAAGCCTCTTCTTTACCATAAACATGGGTGATTTCCACTTTATTCTGTCCATCCTCGCCCGGCATATCTTTATAAGTCAGAAAATAATGCTTCAGCCGATCGACAACTACGTGAGGCAATTCGGAAATATCGTTATAGACATTATAAGTAGCGTCGTGCTTCAATACAGCGATGATCTTATCATCGGCCTCATTCCCATCCAACATCCGGAATCCTCCAATAGGCCGCACCCGGGCGATGATATCACCATGAGCAATCGTACGCTCGGTAAGCACACAAATATCCAAAGGGTCTCCATCACCGTTAATATCCTTCCGTTGAGTCTGGGCCATAGCAAACTGAGCAACCAAATCCCCGCAATAGCTCTGAGGAATGAAACCGTACAAAGCCGGTACTACATTAGAATATTTTTGAGGCCGGTCGATTTTGATATATCCGCTCACTTTATCCAATTCGTACTTTACCGTATCGGTGGGCACCATCTCGATAAAAGCGGTAACTACTCCCGGAGCATCGTCTCCGACCTCCAGACCATGCCATGGATGTGATTTGTATCTTAAACCCATTAAACGGGCTATCGGATCATTAATTTTATTTCCCATAATCGTTAGTGTATAAATAAGGCTTGTTCTACATATTCTATCAGGATATGAATGATTTTGATATGAATTTCCTGAATACGATCGGAATACTGATTCCAGGGCACGACGATAGCGACATCACATAGCTCTTTCATCTTTCCTCCGGTCTTTCCGGTCAGACCAATCACTTTGATTTCCCTGGCATGCGCCACTTCGATAGCCCGCAGGATATTAGGTGAATTTCCGGATGTACTGATGGCCAGCAGGACATCTCCCGGTTTTCCCAAGGCCTCGATATATTTCGCAAACACAACGTCGAACCCCATGTCATTGGACACACAGGTCAAATGAGAAGGATCGGCTATCGCCAAAGCAGGCAAAGCAAGACGATCACTCCGGAAACGTCCGGTCAGTTCTTCTGCAAAATGCATAGCATCACAGAGAGATCCCCCGTTTCCACAACTAAAGACTTTGCCCCCCCGGCGAAACATCTCCACCAGCATATCGCCAGCCTCCTGTACCTTTTTTAAGTTTTCTTCCTCTGCCACAAAGTCATTCAACACTTGCTGCGCTTCCAGAAAACTATGTTTTATCAAATTCATTTTTAGTTCCTATATTTAGTTTTGCCCTTATTCTGCCGGAAGGGGTTTCCACTCAACTATCATTCCCCGTTCCCGTTTCAGCATGGAAGCCGGGACAACAGATTTGATTTCTTCACATAGCAAGGTGATCAAACGCTGTTTGGTATAATGCCGGGAATAGATCACACTCACTTCCCGTAATGGTTTTATATCCGACAATGCCCGGACTTGCTTCTTTTTTTCCTCCGACATATAACTTACCGCCAATTCCGGTATTAAGGTAAATCCCCCCTCGACATCTATAATTCTCATTAAGGTTTCCAGTGAGTTACTTTCGAACCCAAAAGGCAAATTTTTATGTTGAACGCCAGACATTTCGCAAAGATTCAGCACCTGGTTGCGGAAACAATGCCCGTCGCCCAGCATCCAGATATCCGAATTCGTGATATCCTGATGGCTGATTTCTTTTTTCTGCAATAGTTCATGCCCCGGACTTGCATAGATAAGCATTTCCTCATAAAATACAGGACATTCCACGATCTTCTCATCCCGGTAAGGGGTAACGAATATACCAACATCGATCAGATCCCTTTTCAAGCGACGGATAATCTCTTCCGATACCAGTTCTTCGACCTCCACCTTTACAGCAGGATATTTCCGGATATAATGCCCGATGAAAACAGGCAGCAGATAAGGAGCTAAAGTGGGTATAATGCCAATCTTCAGCGTACCTTCAACCTCCTGTCGGTCTTCTTTTATGATCTCTTTTATCCTTTCTGTAGACGAAAGCGCCATACGTGCCTGTCCGATCAGTTTGGCACCGATATCGGTAGGTACCACCGGCTGCCGCGAACGGTCGAAAATGATCACCCCCAATTCATCTTCCAATTTTTTGATTTGCATACTGAGTGTAGGCTGAGTGACAAAACACTTTTCTGCAGCAGTGGCGAAATGACGGTATTCGTCTATAGCCACGATATATTCCAATTGGGTAAGCGTAATCATAATCGTAAAAGCTTAAGGATAAAACTACATATTCGGCAAAAGACCCACAAACGCTTATTCAAAAAAGTCTTTCATCTTTTTGAAAAAACCCTTTTTACTTTCACCCCCAACAGGTTTCAGGAACGCCCGTTCTTTCAAATCTTCCACTACTTTTTTATCCTCACGCGACAGATTCTTGGGTATCCAGACATTTACTTTCACCAATAAATCTCCTTTGCCATATCCATTGATATCAGGTATCCCTTTCCCTTTCAAACGTAAAATTTTACCCGGTTGTGTACCCGGTTCTATCTTTACTTTCACCTTACCTTCGAGTGTAGGAATTTCCACCGAATCACCCAAAACAGCGTCCGGAAAACTGATGAATGTATTATAAAGCAAATCATTGCCATCTCTCACCAACTCGGCATGTTCGATCTCTTCGATCAACACGATCAGATCACCGTTCACTCCTCCCCGACGGGCAGCATTGCCTTTTCCACTCAGCGACAATTGCATACCATCGGCTACACCGGCAGGAATGTTCAAAGAAATAACTTCTTCTGACAACTGCACTCCTTCACCGTTACAATGAGGACACTTCTCATTGATAATTTTTCCTTCTCCTTCACAAGTCGGACAAGTCGAAGTTGTCTGCATCGCCCCCAGAATAGTATTTTGTACCCTGGTAATCTGGCCCGTTCCGTGACAGGTGGAACAGGTGGTAAAAGAATTGCCATCTTTGGCTCCTGTTCCATGACAATGGGTATCCGCTACATATTTTTTCACTTTGATTTTTTTCTCAACTCCTGTAGCAATCTCTTCCAATGTCATCTTCACTTTTACCCGCAGGTTAGTACCGCGATTTACCCGATGGGCCGAACGTCCGCCCCCAAACCCACTGAAACCGCCGAACCCTCCGAAGCTTCCGAAAATATCACCAAAATGGGCAAAAATATCATCCATGCTCATTCCTCCGCCACTAAAGCCTCCGCCACCCAATCCGGCATGCCCGAACTGATCGTAACGACGTCTTTTCTCCTCATTACTCAACACATCATACGCCTCTGCTGCTTCCTTGAATTTCTCTTCAGCCTCCTTATCTCCGGGATTTCTGTCGGGATGGTATTGCAAAGCCAGTTTCCGGTAAGCTTTTTTTATCTCTGCTGCTTCTGCATTTTTCGACACCCCCAACACTTCATAATAATCTCTTTTCTCAGCCATTATTTCTATTTCAGATTTTAGATTCCCATACCTGCTCCGGGGCTTTCTCCAGCCCCGAAAACCTTACACACCTATCCTTGTTTATCTTTTTCCGTCATTCACCCACCACTACTTTAGGAAAACGAATGACTTTATCGTTTAACGTATACCCTTTCTGAATGCAATCGACCACTTTTCCCTTCAGTTCTTCACTCGGTGCCGGTATTTTAGTCACCGCTTCCTGCAATTCCGGATCAAATTCCGTATGCAGGCACTCCATTTCTTTCACACCGTTCTGTGCGAGAAAATCTCTGAAATTAGCGTAGATCAGTTCGACTCCTTCCCGAAGTGCCGGAACATCCTGGGCCGTTTCCATGCTTTTCAATGCCCGTTCAAAGTTATCCATCACAGGTAATATTTTCGTCAGAACCTGCTCTCCGGCACTTTTGGTCAGCTCCATCCTTTCTTTAAGAGTCCGCTTCCGGTAATTATCGAACTCTGCCGACAAGCGTAGATATTTATCGTTTATTTCTGCCAACTTTTGGCCTAATTCTTCTATCTGCTGTTCTTTATCTTCTTTTTTACCTTTCGCCTGGTTTTTTACTTCCTGGTGTTGTGTGGGTTCTTGTTCTTCCAAACCCTCTTGTTCTTTCAGCTCATCCTGTTCTTGCGTATTTTTTACTTCTTTTTTAGACATGGCATTTATTTTTATATTATTATTTTCTCTTTTTTACGTAAGCAACTCTTTACAGATACTATAAAAATTGCTAACGCAAAACTAAGCAAAAACTTTGCCAATACCAAAAGATGCCACACTGCAAGCAAATTAACTGTCAATGTGGCATTCAGATTCTATTTTATCGTTATTTATCGGCAAGAGTAGTCAAAGAACCTTCATCAGCAAAACTATAATAAGAACTTCCACCAACAATAATATGATCGTATAAATTAATATCGAGCAGTTTGCCACCCTGATAAATTTTTCGGGTGATAACTTTATCATATTCACTGGGTTTCAGATTTCCTCCCGGATGATTATGAGCGACAATGATATTGGTCGCTTTCCTTTCCAAAGCAGTTCGAAAAAGCATACGGACATCGATCACCGTACTATTCATCCCGCCGGAAGAAAGGCATCCGCACCCTTTGATGTGATTGGCATGGGAAAGGTAGATTACCCAAAATTCCTCATGTTCAAGGTCCTCCATAAACGAACGAATATAAAGATAAGCATCTCTGCTATAATGAACAGAAGGCGTAAAAGCTGCCTTCTCCGGCCGACGTCGCCTACCTAACTCCATCGCCGCCACCAAAGCGGTAGCCTTAGCTAAACCGATGCCCTTATAGGTATTCATCAATTCTCTTACTCCACGCCGTGCCAGCTCATTCAAATCATTCCCATTATCGGTTAAAATGCGGCGAGCCAATTCCAAAGCAGATTCTCCGTTTACCCCCGATCGCAACAATACAGCAAATAATTCATTTATGGAAAGCACAGAAGCTCCTTTTTGTAACATTTTCTCCCGCGGACGTTCATCCTCCGCCCAGGAATGGATCGGTAAATATACATCGTTCATAATATATTGAAGTTTGCTATTTGTATTACCGTAATTATCTATTCTCCTCCACTCCGCCAGTATTCCTGCTATGTTTGTTCGAATTACATTCTTAATCTAATATTACGAATATACTACTTTTTTTCTGTTTATAAAATATCATCAACTACTTTTTTTTATTATTTACAAAAATTTATCCACCTCCTCTGCGATATTCCTAAAATATCACAGAGGAGATGGACAAAAAAATAATCAGATAACTTTATCTCCCCTTATAAGCAATATCTTTGATAAGACCAAAGCCAGTATACGTCTCACCGAATGGAATCAGTTCTGCGGCAAACTCGGGTACCTCATAGAACCGCAAACAGCCTTCACTACCGGTCGCTGCTCCGGACTTGGCAGAGCCAACTGCCAGCCGGTATTGATAGTCTTTAATGGCGTCCGGATATTTATTCCCCAAATCAGGAAGTTTATGGAATTTCAGCATGGAAATGCTTTCACCGGACAATGTGAGTACTCGTTTTGCCGAACGGGTCGCCATATCGTATAGGTACACATCACTGCCATTGTTGTAAATCAGGAAAGGAAGGGTAGGATGGAAAGCATAACAAGTCGCATTCGCCAACCCCGGTGCCGTAGTGGCATCAATGTCGATGTAAGACGTTTGTAAGGGCGAAGATTGATATTGCCCTGTCGTAATGCCGTATATGCTATACTGCCCCGAAGCATCTTTCATCAAAGCGAACACCAACCCATTCCCTTGCCTTGTACCTGCCATATAGATCATGTCTTTCCCGGTTTTCCAATCAAAAAGTTTTTCCTCGGCTTCAGGGTCTTTCGGATCGAACAAATACCTCATCCCATTCACCAGTCCATAAGCATACGACAAGAAATATTTGAATCTCTTATTGGTTTTGTCATACAAGACCCCGTTATAACCGTTAGTTTGCCATCGGAATCCTATAAAAGGTGCCATTTTGTAAGTCGGTTCGGTTAAAGGCACATCAACATTAATTTTCACATCGTACACTGAATTTCCGGAAGCTCTATGGTAAACATCTCCCTCAGCAGTAATCACCACACAACTGTAATTTACATCTTCAGCAATAATGATATCGTCCGTTTTACGTATAAACTCAACTCCCCGCGGGTCACTGTAATCCGTACGGCTGAAACTTCCGTTATAGGAAAAACACCGATGACTTCCCTCTTCGGTGTAAAGATTCAGGTAAGGAGTACTCCCCGTATAGACCATATTGCTTTGCATGTACATTTGAATAGCGCCATGCGACTCCGGCAGAAAATCCAGAATATCCCTCGAAACAACCATCCGCTCGCCGATTTCGCCAATCATATCAACCCTAACTTTACGCCCTTCATCTTCACACAATACCAACCAACCTTTAGTTAAAGCAGTCGATACTTCCAGTTTAAACTCGGCGGTAGTAACAATATTTGTCCGCAAATCCTTCACCTTGAACCAAGCGACATAATTACCAGGGTCTATCTCTGCCATAACATTCAAATCTTTTACCATAGCAGAATCCAGCAATCTCGGTGTCAGAAAATCACCTCCTGCCGCTTTGTTATAATAATAAGCAAATTCATAATTGGGATCGTCGGCACTAATTTCCCCGTCAAATTTCGAAATAACAGTGGGCGACAATACCAGATGCTCTGATTTATACAATGCTGCTACCGGCTCTTCCGGAATACCGGTGATGGTCAGTTCGTCGATTTCCCTGTAATCGTAATTTCCTTCATCGTCATAACAGGAAAATAAACCGAAAGCGAGGCATAACAATAATATAACGTTGTATTTCATAATCATTTCATTCATTTATTCATATGCACTATAATCAACCAGATAATCGCCAGCCAATTGCATCAGCGAACCGTCGAGTTCCCGCACCGGATTGCCTTCATCAGCCTTTTTTTGCAATTCGATTTGTGCAAACATGGCTAAAGTGGCGTTTATAGAATATAAATTTTTCCGGGAAAACTCCGAATAACTCCATCCCATCATGGTGAGCAAAAAATTCAGCTTCGCATGAGAATACACACCTAATGTCTTGAGACAATAGAAACTCCACGTCCACGGCTCCTCGAATACCAAAGAATACCGGATAGTAATTTGTTGTGTGTTAATAGTATCGTTGCCTGCCATAAGGGTTTTGATATAAGGTTTGAAGTATTGGTTTTCTTCTAGTCCCAAAGTGATATATCGGATGACACCATCCTGCAACTCATCCGTCTTTTTGATTTTTACCTTTAAATAAGTCATCGCTTCACCCCCCGGCATGATCAGTTCTTCGGGTAAAGTAAAATCCTTTCCCTCCTCGACGGTACCTCCTATAGCTTTTACAACAAAAGGACGATCCTCCGTAGAAACTTCACCGAACAAACGCACCGGAATACTGACCTGTGTGTAATCGCCTGTTACGCTTGCTAAAGAGAAGTCGTTTGTAGTATCCCTGTAATTGTATGTGACTGAACTACCAGAATGGGAACTCGAATTATAATAAGCGAAATAAATTCCCGAAGTACCGTCGGGCTCTCCTTCGTAGTAAATCGCTTCATTTTCCCCGCAACCAACGAACAGCAAGGAATAAACTATGATAAGTAGTAATAGTTTTTTCATGACATATTAATTTCTATATTTGATTTCACTGTCCGGCAACTGCGGAATATAATAACTGCTACTCATATTCAAGAAAGAATTACTAGACCCTGATTGAATTTTAGATGTATTCATGCGCTTGTAATAGAACCAGAGTTGTCCTTCGCACAGGAATTCTTTGGCGTACTCCTTTACTAATTCGTCATTCAGTCCTGTTGTTACTTGTGTTTGATTTCCTCGTCTCAAGCGATGTTTGTTCAAGTAATCATATTTTGCCTGTTCATCGGTAGCACACTCAGCAGCAATTAGATACATCTCACTCACACGAATTAGTGGCATCAATTTACCATATACGAGATCAGTGTTTCCAAGTTTTCGAAATCGCACATTCATCAGCAGTTCTGCTTCTCCCGGACTATTGGAAACCTCCCACCAAGAGTAGCGGTAGTCGCTCAAAACGTCATCTCCGAACAGGTTTTGTACCCGCTGTGCGGCAGGAATCAATTTGAAGGAGGTATTGGCATTGGATGCATTGAAGTAAGTGTCGTAAAGATTATTCTTGTCTTCATTCAACAAGGAGAAAAGCACCTCTGATGAAAACGAACGGTCTGGATTGGAAAAATCGGTGGCGGCACTACGCGTAACCGAAGGATAGAGGACATCTGCCTGGGGATTGTCAATAATCATCCGGGCATATTTTAATGCTTCCGTCGGATTGCCCGCCCATAGATATACCCGGGCTTTCAACGCCACCACAGCATGATAGTTCAGCCGTAATCCCCGAAAACGATAGGTATTTCCGTCATTGTCACGATCATTGTCATTGATCGACATCAGCATTCCTTCGCTTACTGCGGGGTCCCATTCCTTCAATATTTTCTCGGCCTCGGTCAGATCCGTCAGAACCTTTTGAATCAACTCACTGCCTGTCAATAGCTCAGACGCAGTTACAGAAGTCGTTTCTTTGTAAGGAATAGCCTTCGCGTCGAGATTCGACGTCATCGGACCAAACATCCTTAACAGATCGAAATGCAGAAATGCCCGCAAAGCCAAGGCTTCCGCTTTGATCAAATAATACTGCTTGTCATTCAACACTTCGCCCCGACGCTCTTCCGCATTTTTCAGGATATTATTGCAATCGAGAATTTGTTTGTAAGCTTCATTCCAGTAGGTTTGTAGCTGGAGTTTCACATTGTCTGTATGGTAAGCATGTTGTGACAGGTTGTAAAATGCCGTCTGATTGGAAGTCACATTATAGCGTTGCGCCATAATTTCTACCCCTTGAGTGGTCATGAATCCTCCATATAAATTAGGACTAAGCAGTTCGGTATACACCCCGTTCAGTGCTCCCCAGAATCCGCTGACCCGGGAAAACACCCGTTCTTCTGCAATACGGTCGGACGGTTGGATATCAAGCCAGCTGTTGCAAGCCGTGCACAACAGGAGACCCACCACGATGCCGCTTGTGTATTTGAATATTTGTTTCATGGTAATTCGGATTAATGGTTAAAATGATGCGGATATGGATAACGAAAACGACCTCGCGAACGGATATTCCGTACCCCGTTCCGTCTTGATGGAAGAGATTTTGAACACTTCGTTCATGTAGGCATTCAGCCGCAAAGCTTTGAGCCCGAATTTTGCAATCGCAGCCTGGTCAAACTCATAGCCCACCCGGAAAGACTCTAACGATAAAGTGTTGTCATCCTCCACGAAACGCGACGACATTTGTGTCGAACCGTTCAAGTTAATGGCTTTGTATTGAGCATGGTCACCCGGTTCTTTCCAGCGGTCGTAATAAGCCCGTTTATCCTGATTGTTGTTCAGTCCGGCAGCAGTAATGTTCTCAACCTTATTGAACAGCGAGTTATTGAACATCTGCCCGCCATACCGGTACCTGAAATCAAAATTCACACTAAATCCCTTGTAAGTAAAGGAAGTACCGAATACTCCTTCAATTTTAGGCCGGTCTGTACCCACCTTCACCTCATCCAAGTAACTAAAATCGTAGGTATAGGAGCCATCCTTCTTAATAAAGATTTCTTTTCCCGTGGCAGGGTCGATGCCAGCAGAACGTACCGCCCAAAGGTCATCGGGACTGGCTCCGTCATAATAACGTTTGAGATTGGTGTTCCGTCCTTCTTCATTGAATTTGTCCAAAGAGTTACCAATCTTGTCGTACTTAGATTTCTGTGTCCGGAAGTTGTACCGTAGCGACCAGATGATTCTATCGTGCGGACGATAAATCGGAGAAACAGTGAGCGAACCATTAAAGCCGTTCGACCGTTGCTCGCCAATATTGGTCAGTACCGAAGTTACTCCGACAGAGGACGGTACACCGATGGAAGCCAAGACCGGATCGGTATTTTTATCGTAGTAATCCAAGGTAAACGATAGTCGATTTTGAAGTAGTGTCACATCGATACCAATGTTTTTATCCAAGGTTACTTGCCATTTCAAATCAGGATTTCCCAAAGCATATAAATTGACTGCCTGATCAAAATAGTTCCGCTGCCGGTTATTGAAATTGTAAGTCGTAATACTCTGATAGGAAGCAAAACTCTGGTTACCCGGATTACCGACAGAAGCCCGGATTTTGAACATTTGGAACAAATCGGTATGATCAGCTATGAAAGATTCGTTATGCAGGTTCCACGCTAAACCAAAGGACCAGGTATTCGAATGCTGACGGTTGCTTCCGAAAACGGAAGAGCCGTTCATACGCCAGGTCACATCCATTAAATATTTACTGTTATAGGCATACCCACCGTTCAGGTATACACTCATCGCTCTCGACCTGCTGTCACTATAAGAAGCTTTGCCATTTTCCGGATAGCTATTGGCAAATGCCGGAGTGTCGTAATTTCCTTTGGGAAAGCCGATAACTGAATAACCGTTACTCTCGGACTGCGAACTGGAAAAATTAGCACCACCCACTAAATTTACCCGGTGTTTTTCTGCGATAACAGCTCCGTAGATGGCAGAAAATTCCCCATCATAGTTAAAGCGTTTAGTATTGCCATAAATCAGCGATCCTTTCTTTAGCTCTTCCGTCCTCTCATATCGGGTATCCTCGGGTGAAGTGAAGGTATCTGCTTCATCGGTGGTCCGCGTCAATCCAATACGTCCTCTAAGTTTCAACGCTTGCAACGGATTATACTCCACTGCAAAATTATCCGTAATACCTAACGACCTTTTCAGAGCCCGACTATTCAGACTGGCATTCCACAACGGATTAGGAGCTTCTATATAACCTTCCACATATTCCAGCCATTTTTCTACTTGCCCGTCTACCCGCTTTTCATAGTAAGGATTGGCAGCAGCATAAGCAGAAAAGCTCACCACCGGATCACCCGAATTAGATAGATTCACCGTCAGTTTATTGCTGAATTGTAATTTACCTCTGCGATACAACAAATCCAGATTACCGCTGAATACATTCTTCTTCGAATCTTTCATCACACCGGTTACCCCATTGTAGCTTAAACCGAACCCATAACGCATGTGCTCATCTCCACCCTCAGCATAAAGGTTATGACGATGATTAAAACCCACCCGCAGGGGTTCCGACAGCCAGTATGTATCCACCCCACGTGCCACCGAACGCAGGTGGTTGTTATGCAACTCCTGGAGCTTTTCTCCTTGCTCAAAAGTTCCTCCGAATGGGCTTACCTTATAGCGATTGGAATATTCCTCAAATGCCACTTTTTCACTAGAATTCATCAAATTGTAGCTGGAAAGATCCGGCACCTGAAAATTAAAGTTACCCGAATAAGTTACCCGTAATTGCCCCTGAGCCGGCGTTTTTGTCTCCACCACAACTACACCGTTCGCAGCTTTAGAACCGTAAATTGCCGTTGAAGCGGCATCTTTTAGTATGGTAATAGAAGCCACCCGGTCCATATCTAAATCTACAATGGTTTGAAGAGTGGTTTCGAAACCATCCAAAATAAACAAGGGTTGGTTGGGGTCGGCTTCCAATTCTTCCCGCATCCCGATAATGCTCGTTTTCCCCCGGATTTCAATATCGGGCAGCCGATTGGGGTCGGCCCCCCATTCGTTACTTTCTATGATAGCAAACGCCGGATCGAGGCTCTTTAAACTTTGCAGGATGTTCTGATTACCGACCTCTTTCAACTTTTCAGCAGTAAAAGTGGACGCCGAACCGGTAAAATCACTCCTTTTTCGTTCGTAAATACCAGTCACGACCACTTCATCCATTGCAGTCGATTCCTCTTCCATGATTACCTGTAAAGGCTGACGATCTTCCACTACAACGACTTTCGTTTTCATCCCGATAAAGGAAAACACCAATTTAACACGGGGCATTTCGGGTATAGAAATCGAGAATTCCCCCTGAGCATCGGTAGTCACCCCTCTGTTAGTCCCCTCCAATATAATTGTAACGCCGGGCAAAACACTCCCCGCTTTGTCTTTTACCGTTCCGGAATACGTTACCAATTTTTGAGGATTTTCCTGCTTCATTGTTTGCTGTGCACACACTTGCGTAGAGAATAAGGGAATACACCCAACTACGCAACAATAAAAGATAACCTGTTTTACACAAGACCTCCAGCCAATGTCAAAATCTCCATTTTTTTTCATACTGTCATGTTTTTTGAGTAATACATAATTTGACTTGGTCCTCTCTTCTTAAGAGATACAAGATTCTTTGCAAAAGTATGTAAAATATTGACAAAATATACTATATATAAATAAAAAATTATTTATCTCAGTTTACACTATTTAAAAATCTCGTCTTTTGTTTATTAATTTCTGATTTTTATATAAGTAACATGCTGTTATTCATATATATCATTTGATCTGTTATCTCTTAAGAAGAGAGTAGGTTTTTACTAAATAATTTTCATTATAAATCATTTATAATAAATGAATTAGCCCTATCAATAAGAGAATATTCCAAAGATTTTAAATAAATTTGTGTTGTCGCTTCCGAATCATGTCCCATTCCTTCACTGATAACCGATATTGGAATATTTTTACTTTTGGCAATGCTTGCCCAAGAATGGCGGGCAACATAAGTTGTCAATGGTAACCGCAAACCGATAAGCTTCGAAATTCGTTTCAAATAAAAATTAACTGTATACAACTTACTTTTATACTGTTTCCGCATTTTGTCAGTCTCCAGAGTCGTGATTATAGGTAGAAGGAAAGGAGTATCCAAAGTTGCAAAACCATATTTATCCACTATATCTTGCATACATTTTTCCCATTTGATGAAAAGTTGCTGACCAGTTTTTCGTCGCCGGTAACTCAAAATTCCATTTTTAATGTCACTTTTCTTCAAATATGCCATATCAATAAACGACATTCCCCGAGTATAAAAACTGAATAAAAAAATATCACGGGCAAAATCCAAACCGGAGTAAAGCATCAGATCTAATTCTTTTATCCGGCGTATATGTTCGATAGTTAAAGCACGTTTTACAGTTTTGTCTACTCCGGTGTACACATATTTGAATGGATTACATTGTATGATCATTTCTTTCTCTACTGCCCGGTTATATACAGCCCGTAAAATACGCATATAAAAAGATACAGTGTTCATAACCACTCCTCTTGCTTTCAGGTAAGCTTCATATTCAAGCATCAGATCGGTATTGATATCCTCCAATAAAAGATCTTTATGCCCTTGAAAGTGTAAAAAACTATGAAGTGCTGCAATATATGTTTCCATTGTTCTTTGTCTATTCAAGCGTTTTAATTGTAAAATGATGCTTTCCATAAAGCTAAAGAAGGACTGTTCATGCGAAGAATCCCGAAATTTCCGAATAATATCATCCGCCGTATACTCATCACGGCACTTACTTTCAAGTGAAGAAACGCTTTTTTTTAATTGCCGGAGATCACGTTCAATATTGGCCTGAAGAGAAATTAAGTAATTACACCGCTGTTTATTGGCAGAGGCCACAATGATCCTTGCTTTTTCTTTGTCCCACTCATTTATAAAAATACGGTAATCTGTTTTTAGTTGACGCACTATACGTTTCCGGATGATTTGATAATAAATTGTACCTAGCTTTCCATGAACAGAAGAAGGGCGGAATTTTACTTTAATCGATGACATTTATCTGAATTTTAAGTTAATATTTTTTCAAAGCTCTTTTTTCCTGAAGTCGAAAATACTCTCTCCCAATATTTTGAGACCAGCATGATAGGTATGTTTACAGGGAGAAGAAGTCGAGCGGAATTATTGGTCAGACACATAAATTTACTGTGGTTTACAGTAAACTTTTTTCAGAGTAATACAAGGGGGGCGATGGGATTGGGATGGGGTTGGGCTGGGGATTCGCTACCTCAACTCCGTTGAAGAAACGCTACAGAAGCGCTTCAAAAGCAGTTGGCGATACGTCTACAACGCTTGCGCAGCGCTTCTGATACGGCCCGAAAGTAGCGAATCCCCGGCCCAACCCCAGTAGAACCCCTACCTCTATACAGGAAAATGACAAAAAGAATAACTAACAAAGAAAGGAGATGAGTTTTCACTCATCTCCCATATATGGATTTGTAGGACAAACGAATTACAGCTTATTTACGTGCAAAGCTAATTTGGATTTGAGGTTGGCAGCTTTGTTATCGTGGATAACATTTTTCTTTGCCAACTTATCCAACATTGCAACCACTTTCGGCAATAATTCTACAGCTACTGTTTTATCAGTCGTCATACGCAATTTTTTTACCGCATTCCGAGTGGTTTTTGCATAATAACGGTTACTTGCTCTTTTAGTTGCAGTTTGTCTAATTCTTTTTTCTGATGATTTATGATTTGCCATCTCTACAAATATAAAAATTCAACTTCTTGATGTAGTCCGTACGAGAATCGAACTCGTGTTACAAGAATGAAAATCTTGCGTCCTAACCCCTAGACGAACGGACCATGTTTTTTCAAAATTTTAAGTAGTCCGTACGAGAATCGAACTCGTGTTACAAGAATGAAAATCTTGCGTCCTAACCCCTAGACGAACGGACCAGCGTTTTGCTTAGCGGATGCAAATATACGGCAAATTTATTTACCACCAAAAAAAATGCCTTTTTTTTTCATATGATTTTTAATAAAATTCACAAATTATTCATTTTTAATCGCATAGCTCACGATATAATATACATTTGAGAACGGTTATTTGAAAACAAGAAGCAAACTAATGGTCTGCATAGTTATAAAAACTATTTTCGGGCATATTATAGAATGTTCAAAATTTGGAAAAGAGAATACTAACCGATAGATAGGATAAACTATTTAAAAGCATTTATAGAAAAAATAGCAGGTGAATTTGTATTTTTGTTCCGCATAAATTTGAAAACCTATGGGAAAACTTTATTTGATACCGACTCCTGTCGGTAATCTGGAAGACATTACATTAAGGGCACTTCGGTTATTAAAGGAAGTAGACTTGATTCTGGCGGAAGATACCCGCACGACAGCCAAACTACTGAAACATTATGAAATCGGAACCCCTCTGCTTTCCCATCATAAGTTCAACGAACACCAGCAAACAGACCGCATAGCCGAACGACTCGAACGTGGCGAAAATATAGCTTTGGTGAGTGATGCCGGAACTCCGGGAATTTCTGATCCGGGTTTTTTACTGACCCGCACCTGTGTGGCCAGGGGAATAGCAACCGAATGTCTGCCGGGAGCAACTGCTTTTGTACCAGCTCTGGTCAATTCGGGCTTTCCTTGTGACCGGTTTTGTTTCGAAGGCTTTCTCCCACAAAAAAAAGGACGTCAGAAAAAACTGAATTCCCTGGCGGAAGAAAACCGTACCCTGATTTTTTATGAATCTCCCTTTCGGCTGGTCAAAGCTTTAGAGCAAATGGCCGAAGTCTTCGGTCCGGAAAGATATGCCTGTGTCGCCCGTGAGATCAGCAAAGTTTTTGAAGAATACAAAAGAGGTACCCTCGGCGAACTTGCCCATTATTACAACAAACAAGGCATAAAGGGCGAAATTGTCCTGATCGTTGCCGGAAAAGACTATAATCCCACCGGTGGCGTAAGCATTGAAATAGAAGAGGACGAAGAATGATTTAAAAATCGTCCAGATCTGTAATCACCGCCGTAGCCGTCAACAATAATTTAAAGGCAAGGGTAGCATCGGCATTTATGGTGACTGTAGTATTCTGCGGAGTAAAAGCCACAATTTCGAGCAGAATATTTTCCGTTTGTCCTAGTTTTTTTGCCTGTTCCTGAGTGAGGGCAAACAGGATATTGCTTTCGCCCGGTTTCGCTCCGACAGCCGCCGCTACCAAGTCCTTTCCCTCCACAGCTTGCAATTGATCGAGCACATTACCTGCCTCGTCCAGCAGGGTCAACACAGCAATACTCAAACTTAACGGCAATCCATTCGTCACCTGAAGACTCAACTCTCCTTTTTTAATTTTATTGGCATATTTCTGGTCGATATCAATATCGTCGAGTGTATCCCGGTAAATCAATTTTTCTGCACTCAAAGAGAAAGGTATTCGGACATAAGCATCCAAGGTGACTTCGGCATCCTGATAGATGACATTATCGTCCCGAAGATCGGGATTGATCTCTACTGTTCCTTTATAATGGATATCTCCTTGTGGAGGCAAAGACAAGAAATCTACAATATTGGAATTGGAAGCATTCAGCCCTAATGTATCGTCTTCCCAACTGTTTTTCAGATTACCATTTGTCTCAAGTTTTTCCCCTTGGTTCAACGCCAAAGTTAACTTCTTTCCTTCTCCATTGCTGCCGTCAAAAGTAGCATCTACCCCCATCGGAATGCCAATCCCTTTATTCCGGAGGATAATATTCAGTTCCGGTTTGGCAAATTTGAAAGTTCCCTCAATTTCGTCCAGAAAATCTACCTTCATATTGAATTCTCCGGGTTCTATCTCAATAGGTGTTACTACAATTTTTCCTTCTGCTTTGGAAAAAGAGAGATGGTCTAAATTAAAAATCAAAGCGATATCTAGTGAAGTTAATTCCTGTCCTGCCGGGATATCCATTGTAATCTGTAGATCGATTTTATCGTCTTTACTTAAATTCACCACCAGATTTTCAAAACTGCGATTCTTACTGACAAACTCTTCCCTCCCCACCTTTTCTATGATTTTCAAAGGTTCCCCGTCTTCTGTCTGTATATTCCCGAACAGGGCTTCTACCGTATATTCGAAACCGGTTTCGGGCAACGTATAATTCAAATCCGCCGAAGCGACAATTTTATTCAATTCACATCCCTCTGGGATATTTGACAGAGACTGAGAAAAAATTCTGGAAAAATGTACCGGCTCAGGCAATATGATTCCACCATAACCCGGAACTTCTTCAGCCAAATCTATATCCGCCAGGAACGCTACATTTTCGGCCGGCATATCGAATACATCCGCAACCTGCATATTATATATATCCTTTTCCAGGTATTGAATCACCAATTCGTTTCCTTCCTTTATAATAACCGAATCTTTTCCCTGATTGATCAGATCCCAGAAAGTAAATTCTCCTTGTAATACTTGCAATTTGACTGCCGGTTCCCAACCATCTATTTCATTTGTCCATTTATCCGTATCCAAAAGATCGGCATCCCCACAGGAAACACACCATAACAACAAACAGAAAATTCTTATTTTATTCATTCTGAATTTCATCATCATATACATTTTACAGTAATATGCAAAATTGTGTTAATTTTCTGGGATAACAAATTTTTAAACGCACTTTTTCAGGTTCAGCGTTGAACTTTATATTTTATGATCGTTCCCTTGTCAGCTCCGGCAAAAAGAAAGAATCCATCATTTCCGGAAAAAACAATAGAAAAAGGAGAATCTCCCGCAATAGGAAATCCATTCGAAAGTTTTCCATCCGGAGTCAGTAAAAACAAGCGATTTTGTTTCATATCCGTCAGCCCAATCCGGACATCCGAAGTTGAAAAACGATAGGTATAAGGATAACCAAACTCTTGCACATCCCATTTTTGCTCATACAAAATTTTCCCATCCAATTGTATGATTTTCAATATATTTTTATCTGTAAAAATACAATTTTCTATACCTTTGCCGCCCAAATCGGCAATGCTCATCTGGAAATCACCCGATAGCCCCTGCACCTCAACAGTCTCCGTTTGTCCGGAAAAACTCACCAAATGTAACTTTCCCCCACATCCGGCAAAAGCCAACAGTGGCATTCCGGCCTTTCGGGTCAGATAAATATCGGTAGCAGGATTCAGATCAAATACCGTAGAAACCCGCACTCTCTCCTTGCCTTTCCGATCGAGAATATAGAGTCGGTAACAATCGGCAAAAACAATGTAATCTTTATCTCCGATACGAAAATGTTGCACCTTAGAAACAATCGGTTTATCGGACTTTTGAGGATTCCAACCGTTCACGGGTTTACCGTCCAAGCCATATAAATATACCGTCCGGTCTTCACAAGGTGCAAAAATCCGGTAATTCCGGTTGTTATCATAATCATACACTGTAATCCCCTGCTTACATGCGGTCCGGAAAGTCAAGGGAAAATTTCCGGCAGCATTCCCGTTTCGATCAATGAGATACATCTTTGATGGTGTCGAAAACAAATATTGCAATTTCCCGTTCTTAAACAAATCTACCTGATACACTTCACTATTGATACGTCCTTCCACCGGCAATTTCCATAAAATACGTCCGACATCATTAATCAGATAAATGGCATTCTGATCATCCTGTACGAACAACTCTTTCTCTTGGGTCACGTGATTGATCACCGGTACCGGTTTCATCGTAACAGGCGCATCCAGTTTAGTTTGCCACAACACATGGGGATGTACCTCCTCCTGTATTCCAGCCGTACTTAGGAAGAGGGTATTATACAACAGCTCCCCTTCGTTTGACCATTGCCAGGCCAAAGAAGAGAAAACAGTCTGTTCGTCGTCGCGGGTTGTCATTCCTTTTTTCCACTTTTCGGTGACAAAAGAACGATATAAAGGGAGCATCCCGGCTGTCCGGGCAAAATAAGTGAGGTTGGATTTTCCGGCAAGTTTAGACTTCAGATTCCGGTACCATTCGGCATCCCGGAGACAACTCCCATGTACATAATCCTGAACAAAACTTTTGACAGCTTTTTCCGAAGAAGCCAGAATAAGGTAATTATCTTCAACCAATACATACCGGTTTTTTATACCTTCAAAAATATATCCCCACTGGATAGCAGCAAAATCTTCCGAAGGAAAACGATAGTAGGTGAACGATTTTTCCCGATCGATGCTATACTCTTTGCGAAAATTTCCCACTTCCTGACCGGCAAAATAAGCATAGTTTTTCAAAACTTGATTCAACCAAGCTTTACACAAACTCCCGGACTTCAAATTAGCCACCACCACTCCTTCTCTCTCTCCGCTAGCCTCATTGAAAGCCAGATCGACTACAGCGAATTCGCCTTGCAGCAATTCTTTCAGTTCCTCCTCGTAGGTTTTACCGAACATACGTTTGAATTGCTGTTTCCGGTTGAAAACAGCTTCTTTTTTCCCTGTATTGTAACGATAAGCCTCCAAAGCAGTGAAATAAGCCGAAGGTTGGGAAAGATTGACCATGCCACAAGCGATCAGCCGTGAAGGCAATATACCATCGATATTCGTTTCCCGGGGCTGTTGTTTTGCTATCGTACAGAGATAGGACTTGTCCATTCCTCCATAATGCATAAACCCATTGAAACAGGTTCCCTGTTCACTGAACTCTCCATCCAGGGCCCCCCACTTAAAAAAACGGGTTATATCTACCTGAGGAAATATTTTCTTTGTGTGAACGTATAAAGGTAATAAATCAGTAAAAGCGCTCGTATTGAGGAAAATATTAACTCCCGCAACAGCCGAAAAATATTTATTCAAATTCTGATACAGGGGACGCACCGCTTCGCCGGATTCTTCCAAATCGAATTGCTTCAATCCGTCTTCGATATACAAATCGGAATCCGAAATCAGAATTATACCACCGCATACAGCAAAATAAACGGTTTCTTTACCTTTTTTTAAGGTATAAAGTTTGTGACGATCATAACGTCTCATCTTTTCCGACCCTCCCTGAAAAGTCCGATTCAGAAAATCAGCGACTTCCCCCCGGGAAATCACATCTTTGTTATCCATCACATAGAGGAAAGCCACATCGCTTTTCCCTTCTACCCGCACCGCCAAAACATAAGTCTCCGGCAAAACATACCCTTGCCGTTTTAAAGAATCCGTCACCTGCGACAACAAACGCTTCTTAAAATCCTTCAGATCGGGTGTAAAGGCTTTCTCCATTTCGGGGGACAGCACGGCTCCTTCGTTGATACTGAGGACTACAGCCGAATTGTAAGGAATAAAAGAATCTTTACTGCCGGTCCGCATCTTTCCCTCCTCGTTGATGTACCAAATAGCACAGGTAATCACACCCACAAGCAAAACAGCAAACAATGATAACCAAATTCCTTTTTTCATACATTCATAATTTTCCTTCCATTGCCCGAATGGAATCTTCATTCCATAACTATTTTCCGGCATACTAAAGCACAGGCAGATTTTATCCGGCAATAATCGAAATTTACCAAGGAGCCGAAACGGTTTTACAAAAATAGTAAAATAAAAAACGTCGGCAAATATGCCGACGTGGGAATATTCCTTTTGTTTTTGTAATTTTACCGCGAAAGAAAACAAATATGGAGATCGAAACAATACTGAAAAAAAAGGAGTGGGAGAAGACCGATTTAATCACTTTGCTGAATTGCAGGGATTCGGCAGAAGAGGAACTTTTCCGCCATACCCGTCAACTCCGTAACGCCACCCTCGGCAACAGTGTTCACATGCGGGGACTGATTGAGATTTCCAATATATGTATCAAAGATTGCCTGTATTGCGGAATCCGCAAATCGAACAGCCAAGCCCAACGCTACCAACTGGAAGACCGGGAAATCATCGAAGCAGCTGTTTTTGCCTATCAAAACCATTACGGTTCTATAGTCCTGCAAGGAGGCGAACGCACCGACCCCGGTTTTATCCTACGCATCGAAAATCTGATCAAAGAAATCAAACGCTTGAGCGGACAGGGGCTGGGTATCACTCTGTCTCTGGGGGAGCAAACCGAAGAAACTTACCAAAGGTGGTTCGATGCCGGTGCCCACCGGTATCTGCTCCGGATCGAAACTTCCAACAAAGAGCTTTACCGAAAGATTCACCCGGACAACCCACAGCACCACTTCCACACTCGCCTGAATTGCATCCGCCTACTTCAACATTGCGGTTATCAAACGGGGACGGGAGTGATGATCGGGCTTCCTTTTCAAACGGTCGAAGACCTGGCAGACGACTTACTTTTCCTGAAAGAAATGGATATCGATATGGTGGGTATGGGGCCTTATCTGGAACACCGGGACACCCCTTTATGGTCATACCGGAATCTTCTGCTTCCTCAAACCGAACGATTACGCTTAGGGCTTCACATGATAAGCTGTCTGCGTCTGCTGATGCCCGATATCAATATTGCTGCCACTACAGCTTTACAAGCCATTGATCCTCAAGGAAGAGAACAGGCACTAAGCATCGGCGCCAATGTGATCATGCCTAACATCACTCCTCTAGGAAACCGGGGAAATTACCGTCTGTACGAAAACAAACCCGGGATGGACGAAGGGGCTGAGGAGTCTACCCGCAGATTGGCAGAAAGCATACGGAAAAGCGGTTGCGAAATCCAACCGGATGCATGGGGCGACTCCCTGCATTTTGAACTGAGGACGAAAAAGGAGGGATAAAGCTGCGATAAATCAGGTGGCAGGAATCAAAGACCGGAAAGGTTCAAAAGCCGACAGGATCACTAAAACGCCCAAAATAGTAATGACCACTCCGGAAACGCGGTTGATGGTAATCAGCACCCTCAAGCGGAATTTTCGGCGAAAAAGATTGACCAAAGTGGAAAGGGTATACCACCACAAACCGCCACCGATCACTACTCCCGCCAAAACAAACAATTCGACCCGATAAGATGGATTATCGCCAAACACAGAGGCTCCCGCAAAGACAGCCATAAACACCACAATGGCCACAGGATTGGAAACAGTGAGAAAAAATAAAGTGAGAAAATCTCCCAATAAACCGGTTTTCGAAACCCTCTTTTTCATCCGGATTTGCTTGAGCGGATTGTCGAAGTAAATTTTCAAGCCGACGATCAGTAGAAAAATGCCTCCGACAATTTGCAGGATTAACTCATGAGCCTGAATAATATTGATGACAAAACCCAAACCGAATGCAGCGACAGTAGCATAAAACAAATCGGCACAAGCGGC
This sequence comes from Bacteroides sp., assembly GCA_021771575.1. Lineage (GTDB taxonomy): Bacteria > Bacteroidota > Bacteroidia > Bacteroidales > Marinifilaceae > Odoribacter. The sequence goes on from JAETOX010000001.1 coordinate 78,962, forward strand.
TCCCATACCGGCCACAAAACCGGCTAACGCCCCTTTCTGCAATGTTTTCTGTATAATGAGTACACCCATAGGCCCTAATGGTACCGAAACCATCAGACCGATCAGCATTCCTTTGAAAATATAAACTACATCGTACATGCCACATCCAAATTACAATTCCGGAGTGTCGGGAGAAAAACGATTCAGGATCGTCTCATCGTTGATCTCCTTAGACAAAGATTCAATGGTACTCATAGGCACATCAAACAAGTCTAATACCAACAATCCATCTAAACACATATTAAATTTCGGGTCGATATTGAAACCGACAATCCGTCCGTTCAAAGAAATATATTTTTTTAACAAAATCGGCAACTTATCACTCGAAGGCTCGATGTCGCCGATCAATTTATCGAGGGCCGCAATACTGGCCCCTGCAGCTTCGATCATCACATCCACATCCGGGTCGTTGGTTGCGACCCGATATTTAGAACGAGGAGAGATGTGGTTGGCCAATTCGGCATCCCAATGGTTGCGAACGATAAATTTCATAATCAGCTCTTTCGACACATCCGAATACCTTCCGCTAATGGTCACAGGTCCAATCAGATAACGATATTCCGGATTCTTAATCAGAAAATAGAGAATTCCTTTCCACAACATAAAAAGGGGCAGAGGCTTGCGTTGGTACTCTTCTACGATGAAAGAACGTCCCAATTCAATAGATTCATACAATACTGGCAACATCTCCTTCCGCATTTTAAATAAAGTATTGATATAGAATCCTTTTACACCATATCGATCGATAATATCCTTGCCTTTTCCTACCCGGTATGCACCAACAATCCGGTTGGCTTCATCATCCCAGATAAAAAGATGGAAATAATACAAATCGAATTCATCAAGATCGATGCTTCGGTTTGTACCTTCCCCTACCGCCCGGAAAGTGACCTCCCGTAACCGCCCGATTTCATTCAGAATATTGGGGATCTTCATGGTTGGAGCACAATATACGGTATAATTTTTCATGGAAAACAACATGTAGTCTTCCCGGATATTCCGAATTTCCTTTAATAATGTATCCACAGCAATCTCGGCAGCGATAGGTTCCATGTATTTTTCAGCTCTTTGGGACTTCAGAAAAAACTTTTTCACTTCCAACGAAGATCCCAGTAAATACGTTTTAGCTCTTAAAAATTTTCCATATTGCATCAGATCGGCAAATGAATGCTGACTATCAATCGAGATAGGACTTCCTATACGAAGTTTAATCACCCGATTTTTTTTATTCAGCAACTCGGAAGGCAACTTTACCGTTCTCAACATAGGATGAATCAACCCTAATATCTGGAACAACAAACTGTTGGACCCTTTAAAATAGATAGGGACCACCGGCACATCAGCCTTACGGATCAATTTCAAAACAGAGGGACTCCATTCTTTGTCCTCGATAGAATTGGAATCGGCTTGATAAGCCGACACTTCCCCCGCCGGAAACAATCCCAATGCACCACCTTCGGAAAGATGCCTCAAAGCTTCCTTCAATCCACCGGCACTGGAAATATCTTTTCTTCCTTCGAAAGGATTCACTCCAAGAAAATAGTCTTTAATCGGAATAATCTTTTTCAACAGGAAATTGGCCATGACCTTATAATCCGGCCGTATTTTACTTAACAACTTGATTAGAATGATACCGTCCAAACCGCCAAACGGATGGTTGGAGATGGTGATAAAAGCTCCTTCTGCCGGAATCTTTTGCAAATCTTCCGGATTAACTTCCACCGTTACTCCCAAGGCATCAATTAACCGCTCCAAAAATGCTTCCGGATCTTCGTCATAGACATCCGAATAAAGTTTGTTGATTTTATTCAGACGCATGATATACATCACTAATTTAGCCACCAGACTTCCACCCAGTCTCCCAGCAAACCGATCCAATTTTCCGACAGCTTTTATATCATTTGATTCTATTAAATTCATTTTCTCTCCGAACTAAATTAAACACACCATCCCTCTTTTCATCTTACGACGATTTCTTTCACCACTTCACTCCCCATCCGCTCATTGAGAGCTCTCAACAACCCTTCTTTCACCATCAATATTTCATTTCGCACAACAGCCGAAGTAAAAGTAACAAAAAGTTTGCCATCTGCAACAGAAATATTTTTTGTTCGTGAGGCAATCATTTGTCCTACGACTTCAGGCCACACTTCGCAGATCTCATGTTCTTTGAATTTTTGTTCCAAACCCATCTGTCTCAATACCTGAGCCACCAATTCATCTATTTTTCTGGTCTTCCCTTCTTTCATAAATTTCCAAACCTCATTCGTATTGCACCCTGAAATCGGTTGCAAATATAACATTTAATCTGAAAATTCAGGAGCATTCACAAAATCTCCCCATGATCCACAGCAAACAATTTATAATCCCCCCCCTGAGTATGAAGGATATCATCGATATGGCCCCGGTTGGTATCGGTCAGAAATACCTGCCCGAACATCTCCCCCCCGACAATAGAAACGATCTGTCGCACCCGGTCGGTATCAAGCTTATCGAAAATATCATCCAATAACAATAACGGTTTAAGACCATTCATCCGGTAAAGCCAATCATATTGTGCCAGCTTCAAAGCAATCAGAAAGGTTTTCTTTTGCCCCTGCGATCCAATTTTTTTCACAGGATACCCCTCCAGATTCAAGGACAGATCATCCCGGTGTATCCCCACTGTGGTATACGTCAGCAAACGATCCCGTTCCATAGCCGCCTGCAAAGCCGCCAACAGATCCCCTTCTTTTACCGAAGGACGATAATCCAGCTGTACCTGTTCCCTACCCAAAGACAGTAATTCATAATAACGCTGAAAAACCTCCCTGAATTCCTTCAGAAAAGTAATACGCTCCTGGCGAATAAGCTCTCCGGATTCAGCCAACTGTTCATCCCAGATTCCGAGCATCTCCGGATCGAGCCGTTTCCCGGCAGCCGACTTCAACAAACTGTTCCGTTGTACCAAAGCCTTATTATAACGAATCAACCGATGCAAATAATTCCGGTTGCACTGACTGATGATGCCATCGATCAACCTTCTTCGCTCTTCACTTCCCCCATCGATCAGAGATACATCTTCCGGCGATATCATCACCAAAGGCAATAATCCGATATGTTCGGACAATTTCTCGTATGCTTTCTGATTTTTTTTGAAAATTTTTTTCTGTCCTCTCTTAATCCCACAATAAATCGCAACCTCCTCTTCCTTGCGCAGGTATTTTCCCTGAATGACAAAAAACGGTTCCTGATGCCGGATATTTTGTAAATCCGGTAAATTAAAGTAGCTTTTACACATGGAAAGATGATAGATGGCATCCAAGATATTGGTTTTTCCCACCCCGTTATTTCCAACAAAACAATTAAATCCGCCTGTAAACGCCAAATTGGCTTCGGCTATATTTTTAAAATTAATAATGTTCAATTCCTTCAATATCATCCCTGACTTCTTTCCTATATCCGTATATTCTTCCACAAAATTAGTCATTTTCAGCTAAAACACAGAATTTCGTCCCAGGAATCTATGGGAAAGCCAAAGGTAAAGCATGAAAAATCAGGTCGGATATTTCTATATTTAATTAAAAAAGCTAATTTTGCAGGCTATTAAGAAGAATCTAACCTGTCACTTATAACAAAAGAGATATGTCAAAAGAACAGAAAAAACATGAAGATGGTTTTGAGCAACTGGAAGGAGCACTTACCAGCGGGGAACAATTTATCGAAAAGAACCAAAAGATGATTGTCAACTTTGTGCTCATCCTTATAGTTATTATTGCCGGTTATTTCGGCTACCAAAGATTTGTCAGCGAGCCCAAAGCAAAAGAGGCTGCCAATCAGATTTTCGGAGCACAAAATTATTTTGAGAGAGATTCTTTCAATTTAGCACTCAATGGCGACGGTAACATTTTAGGATTCGTGGAAATAGCCGATAAATATAGTTCTACTCCGACAGGCAATCTGGCCAATTATTATGCCGGATTATCGTATTTATACACCGGAGACTATCAGAACGCAATCAAATATCTGGAAAAATTCTCAGCAGACGATCTTTTGATGGGCAATATGGCCATTTCGAATATAGGAGATGCATACATGCAACTGGGAGATTACAAAAAAGCGGCCAGCTATTATAAGAAAGCGGCCGGCTCAAAAGCCAACGATTTTTCCACACCAATTTTCCTGATGAAAAATGCCATGGCCTTGGAAAAAGCCAACGATTACGCCGGAGCTCTCAAAGTTTACGAACAGATAGAAAAAGATTTTCCAAATTCACCCGAAGCACGGGATATCGAAAAATACATCGAAAGAGCACAGCTAAAAATAAAGAAATAAGAAAAGCCCCGATATCGGGGCTTTATTTTTTGGGGGGAGGAGATAATGTGTGTGTAGTCTTTCTTTAACAGCCTTATATGAAGAAATGTGATTACTCTTCACTATCTATCACATTTTTCGGTTTTTGCCTACACAAAACCTTACATTGAACGGCAATGAATATTCGTCTTCGATTTTAGGCACATAGCCGACCCGTATCCATTTTTTGACGTCATTACCGATATATTGTTGATCAAGTATTTTTTGCACTCGGCATTACAGGCCATTTTAAATCCGAAATGGCCTTTTTTGTTCAGTGTCTGTTTTTCTATTTGGAAATCATTTGAGAAAATCACGATTCCAGCTTCTTGCAGATTGGCATTATGGAATACACTAGATGAATAAAACAAAAGTTACATCGACTTCGATAAAATACAGAATATATATAAACGCTAGAGAGGTATGACTAAAAACTTGGCAGAATCGTGCATTTGATTTTAACTTCAATAAGGTACAAAAAAATCGAAGGTGCCAAATACTTTTGGACACCTTCGCATTTTTTATGATCGGAACTCCTGTTATTTCACTTCCCAAGTATCTCCGCTATTGAGCAGATCTTCCATACAGTGAATTTTAGAAACTTTTTTCACTTCTTCGATCTGTTCATCCAAAGCCTGATCATAAGTATGTGCCTCTACATCGCGGATCACACCAAGAGCTACCGGAAATTCAGGAGCTTTCATATTGACCAGCATCCAATGCAAGAAAGGATTGGGGTTATGCGCATCATGTACGAGAATATCGTCTTCAGTGATTCCATCTTTACCGATTTCTACCACTTTCAGTTCTCCGGTCTGCGCCAGCATCAAACCTTTATCTCTATTTTTTCCGAAGATCATCCGTTCTCCGTGACGCAGCACGATCTGCCGGTCGTCTTTCAATTCTTTGTCGGTAACGGCAGCATGAGCACCATCAGCAAAGATGACACAATTCTGGAGCACTTCCACCACAGATGTTCCGTGATGTTTCACAGCTTCCTCCAATATCTGGGCCGTCAGATTGACATTGGTGTCAATGGAACGGGCAAAGAATTTCCCCTGAGCACCGATACACAGTTCTCCCGGATTAAAAGGATGTTCGATGGTTCCGTATGGAGAAGTTTTCGTCTTCGTTCCCAGCTTCGTTGTAGGAGAATACTGTCCTTTCGTCAACCCGTAGATTTCATTGTTGAACAAAAGAATTGTGATATCTACATTCCGCCGGATAGCATGAATAAAATGGTTACCACCAATAGCCAATGCATCCCCATCTCCGGAAACCTGCAAGATATTCAATTTCCGATTGGCATTCTTTGCACCGGAAGCAATAGCGGCAGCCCGACCGTGAATGGTATGGAAACCATAAGTATTCATATAATAAGGAAAACGGGAAGAACAACCGATTCCGGAAATCACCGCCCAAGACTCTTTTGGATAACCAAGTTCGGCCATTGCCTTCTGCACGGCACTGATGATACCGTGATCACCGCAACCCGGACACCATCTTACTTCCTGGTCGCTTTTAAAATCTTTCGGAGTATATTTTATTTCGTCCATAATAAATTTCTCTAATCTTTGATCGTTATTCGGCATAAAGCCACTCATTATTTCATCAATGCGCTGATCTGTTCTTTCAGTTCAACTACGGTAAACGGCAGACCGGCAACCTTATTTACCTGAGCATAATCGAATTGCGGGAACTTACTCTTCAGGTATTTTGCAAACTGTCCTAAGTTCAGCTCGCATACCACAATTTTCTTAAACCGGGCAAGTACCTCTCCGGTATTTTTCGGCAGCGGATTGATAAAATTGAAATGAGCCAGACTGACATCTTTTCCTTCAGCACGCATTTCCCGTACAGTAGAATATAAATGTCCATAAGTACCTCCCCATCCGACAACCAACACATCTCCGCCTTCCGGATTACCGTATACTTCCTGATCCGGAAGATCGTTTGCAATACGGGCGACTTTTTCTTCGCGTAAATCAGTCATCAACTGGTGGTTTTCCGGTACATAGCTGATATTACCGGTAATATTCATTTTCTCCAAACCACCGATGCGATGTTCCAGACCTTTGGTTCCGGGTAATGCCCATGTTCTTACCAAGGTTTCGGGATCCCGGGAATAAGGGTGATAATCGTCTCCCTCTTTGGCCACTCTCAGTTTGATCTCCGGCAATTTGCTCATAGAGGGGATCAACCAAGGTTGAGCGCCGTTAGCCAGAAAACCGTCGGTCAATAAAACCACCGGTGTCATGTGCTCAAGGGCAATCTTACCAGCCATAAAAGCATAATCGAAACAGTTTCCGGAAGTACTGGCAGCAATCACCGGCATCGGACATTCACCGTTACGACCATATAAAGCCTGTAATAAATCGGATTGTTCTGTTTTAGTAGGCAAGCCGGTAGAAGGACCTCCCCGTTGTACATCCACAATCACCAAAGGTAATTCAGCCATAACAGCCAAACCTGCTGCTTCGGATTTCAGAGCCAATCCCGGACCGGATGTCGTTGTACAGGCAAAATTTCCGGCATAACTAGCACCGATAGCCGTACAAATACCTCCGATTTCATCTTCAGCCTGATAAGTCTTAGCGCCCAGATCCCGGCGTAACGCCAGTTCATGTAAGATATCCGTTGCCGGAGTAATCGGATAAGAACCACAGAACAAAGGTAAACCAGCTTTTTCTGCAACGGCCAGCAATCCCCAAGCCGTAGCTTTATTTCCGGTAATGGTCCGGTATTTTCCTTTTTCGATTGTAGCAGGAGATACTTTAAAATGCGTTGCCAAAGCATGTACATTCGCTGCATAATTATAACCTGCTCTCAATACTAATTTATTAGCAGAAGCGATGGCCGGCTTCTTTCCGAATTTGATATCAAAAAACGATTCTGTATGTTCTACCGATTGTTCGAACATCCAGTAGATCATTCCCAAAGCAAACATATTTTTACACCGAAGAACCGATTTCTGATCCAGCCCGGTTTCTTTCAATGCCTCTATGGTCAAAGTCGTCACTTTCACTGGTACCACATTGTAATCAGCCAATGAACCGTCTTCCAACGGATTAGAAGTATACCCTGCTTTTTCCAGATGTTTTTCTGTGAAAGCATCGACATCCAGAATAATCGTACCGGCTTTCTTGGCCCATCTCAGGTTTGCCTTCAAAGCAGCAGGATTCATTGCTACAAGGACATCGGCGTAGTCGCCGGGTGTAGTAACACGCTCTTCTCCGATATGCACCTGAAAACCGGAAACACCACCTACAGTACCTTGCGGAGCGCGAATTTCAGCTGGATAATCCGGAAATGTCGCTACATCATTTCCAAATAAAGCAGCGGTATCCGAAAATTGCTGCCCGGTTAATTGCATCCCGTCTCCCGAATCTCCGGAAAAACGGATGACAACATCATGTTTTTCGATAACTTTTGTCTCTTGACTCATGATTAAATAATTGTAAATGTAAAAGGGATAATACCACTCTAATTATTTATTTAACTTTTTTATAACACTTCTTGTGCAACATTTTTATGTTTTAAAACATGGTAAAGGTAGCGAATCGTAGATTCTAAACAAGTTTAAATTGAACATTTTTTCCCTATCACAGAGGATGTTGATTTTCAATGCTTCTGCAAACGTTTTTGTTCGTTTTCGGAAGTTTGCAAAATAAATTCATTCTAAACAACTTCTAAAAAAACGACATTTTTCCGGAAAAAAGATGCTAACTATAAATGAATCGGTAACATGGCCTTTCATTTGATAAAGTTTTCCTGATTTCATTTTTTGTTTTTTTTAATATTTCTTGGGGTAGTCTGCTAAATATAAGGCCTTCGGTTTGACACAAATATGCCCCTTTTTCCGTATGAATCTGAAAAAAGATATCTATGTATAAGCTGATTTTGATTATATTGATTGCTGTAAGCCTAGGAAGTTGCCACTCCACCACTCCTGCTGATGAACCTCTGGATCCTGGAAAAGAATTCCTTATTGCACGCAACCAAGTAGGGCCGGTCACCAAAGGAATGACTGTGAAACGATTGAAGGCCTTACTGCCGGACGACCGCATGAAGAAAATCACCAGCAGGGCGGAACTTGCTGCCGACCCGATAGACAATTACTATATTTATGACGATAGTTCGCGTTTATTGCTGATCATAAGTCCCCAACGGAATAACGACGAAACATCGCGTATCAACAAGGTAATCATCAAAGATCCCCGCTTTGCTACTGAATCCGGAATCGGTTTATCCTCGCAGGTAGGCGAAATCCGGGAAGCTTACCCAGATAGTAAAATCGTACCTGCTATCAACGACATCATATTATACATCCGCGAATTAGACGCTAATTTTGAGTTGGATGAACGCAATCTATCTCCGCAAATCTGGAACGATACGACCGGAAATATCCAAATCGACAATATTCCGGGCACGACCAGCGTAAACGATCTTTCCATTGTTTGGACCTACGGGGCCCGCAACATCACCGATAAACTTTTTTGGAGCGATTTATTTCACCATTTCATCAATTGGGTCGTCACTCAAGTACCTGCGATCATCATCCTGATCCTGCTTTTATGGGGTCTATTGCGTTTACTCCGTTTTATCGTCAAACGTATCCGCAAAGGAGCTACCGACCGCCTTTATAGATCGAACAGAGATGATATTGAAGGACAAAAACGCATCAATACCATTGCCGAAATCATCCATGGAATAGGCCGTATATTTTTGTGGACGATCTTTATCCTGATGATTCTCGAAAAATTCAACATCAATATCGCTCCTATTCTGGCCAGTGCCGGTATCGTCGGGCTGGCAGTAGGCTTCGGAGCCCAGGAACTGGTCCGGGATTTTATATCGGGATTCTTCATGTTGCTCGAAGATCAAATCCGGGAAGGAGATGTTGCAATCATCAACGGAACAGGTGGTACAGTAGAAAAAATCGAATTAAGGACCACCACATTACGGGATGCTTCAGGAGTTGTCCATATTTTTCAAAACGGTAAGATCAATACTCTTTCCAATATGACCAAAGAATGGTCTGCTATGATTGTGGATATCCGCACTGCTTATAAAGAAGATACGGATCATGTAAATGATGTATTGCAACAAGTGGGAAACGACATGAAAAAAGATCCTGACTTCGGTCCGAATATTATCGGAATAGAGTATTTAGGAGTGGACCAATTTGCCGACAGTGCCGTTATCCTAAAAGTTAAAATCAGCACCAAAGCCAGCCAGCAATGGAGTATCAGCCGGGAATACCGCCGTCGGGTAAAAAAAGCGTTCGACAGTAACGGAATCGAAATCCCCTTCCCGCATGTCAGCATATACACCGGCACTGTAACCAAACCGATGCCTCTGGAAATAGAAAGCAAGGGATAAAAATGGCTCGCTTTTTAAAAAACAAACAAAAATCCAAAGGAGCGGCCCCCGGTTCCCTGATCTTTATCGGGCAGCAAAAGATGGAGAAAAGTGATATCCGCATTACCTTATATAATACAGACTTTATCAAAGAAGAAACACCAAAATCAGCAGACCACCTCGAAGAATATCTCTCAGCAGACCATATTGCTTGGATTTCTTTATGCGGTCTGCATGATACACCATTGATCGGGCAAATCGGCATAAAATTCGAAATCAGTACATTAATCCTCGAAGATATCCTGAATACCGACGAACGGCCGAAATTTATAGAAGACGACCATCACCTTGTTGTCATTCTGAAATCCTTGAATTTCAAACCGGAATTCCGGAAAGTACAAATCGACCAAATCTCTCTGATTGTCGGAAAAAACTATTTGATTTCAATACAAGAAACCGAAGTCAATTATTTCGAAGATGTCGTCAAAAGATTATATGCCGGGCAGGGAAAAATCAGGAGTCTCCCTCCCGATTATCTGTGTTATACCCTAATCGATACTCTGGTCGATAATTATATCCTGAATATCGAAAAACTGGGAACAGTAATTGAAGAACAAGAAAAAGAACTTCTCGTTACCAACAAAAAAATCATCGGAAATATCTACCATTATAAAACCGAACTATCTTATATCCGCAAAAATATCCGTCCGGTGAAGGAACTGATGACCCATTTCGTCACGTCAGATTCCGAACTGATCAACGACCGGACTTACAGTTACCTGCGCGATTTACAAGGTTTGGTTACACAAGCACTCGAAGCTCTCGAAATTTATTACACGATGATTTCTGACCAACAAAACAGCTACAATGCCAATATTAGCAATAATGTCAACGATGTCATGAAAGTGCTGACGATTTTCTCCACAATTTTTATCCCGCTTACTTTTATTGTCGGGGTCTATGGCATGAATTTCGAATACATACCCGCCCTAAGACACCATTACGGCTATTTTTTCCTCTGGGGGATCATGGCTGTTATCGTGACTATAATGCTCATCTTTTTTAAACGGAAAAAATGGTTATAAAAATAATACTTATTTAACCCATAATGGCAAAATAGCCGAAAGGGACAAAAGATCCGAAATTTTTCGATTCGTGGACCGTTTTGACTCTTTCGACTAAATTAGAGTGGCCTAAACAATAAACCTATCTTCTCTTATTGAAACGGCGACCACAGAAAACAGCATCTTCCCCTAATTCTTCTTCGATACGGAGAAGCTGATTGTATTTCGCCATACGATCGGAACGGCTCATAGAACCGGTCTTGATCTGTCCGGAATTGGTAGCGACAGCTATATCGGCAATTGTAGCATCTTCCGTTTCTCCTGAACGATGCGACGTTACCGTCGTATATCCAGCACGTTGAGCCATTTCAATCGCATCCAATGTTTCGGTCAATGTACCGATCTGGTTCACTTTTATCAGAATAGAATTGGCACATCCCAGTTCGATTCCTTTTTTCAGATATTCTACATTGGTCACAAACAGATCATCCCCTACCAACTGACAGCGATTCCCGATTTTTCCGGTCAGCATTTCCCAGCCATCCCAGTCATTTTCAGCCATTCCGTCTTCGATCGAGTCAATGGGGTATTTATCGATCAATTCTTCCAAATATAATACCTGTTCGGTAGAAGTCCGCTTCGCTCCGTTCGGTCCCTCGAAAATGGAATAATCATAAATACCGTCTCTATAGAATTCCGAAGAGGCACAATCCAACCCAATCATCACTTCTTCGCCGGGTTTATAACCTGCCGTTCTAATGGCTTCAAGAATAGATTCCAGAGCATCTTCCGTTCCTCTGAGCGTGGGAGCAAATCCCCCTTCATCACCAACTGCTGTACTCAAACCACGATCGTGCAACACTTTTTTAAGGGTATGAAACACTTCCGTGCCCATCCGCACTGCCTCCCGAAACGTCTTAGCTCCCACTGGCCGAATCATAAATTCCTGGAAAGCAATAGGAGAATCGGAATGTGAACCTCCATTGATAATATTCATCATCGGTACTGGCAATACTTTAGCATTACATCCACCGATATAGCGATATAACGGGATTTCCAACGCATTGGCAGCAGCTTTGGCACAAGCCAACGATACACCCAACATGGCATTGGCTCCCAGATTGGATTTTGTTTTTGTTCCGTCAAGGGTGATCAGTACCCGGTCGATAGCCGTCTGTTCGGTCACATCGAAACCTAAAAGAGCATCCGCAATCACCGTATTCACATTATTCACAGCATTCAGTACTCCTTTACCCTGATAGCGGGATTTATCCCCATCTCGTAACTCCAATGCCTCATGTTCTCCCGTAGAAGCTCCCGAGGGCACGGCGGCACGTCCCATAACACCGTTTTCTAGAGTTACATCGACTTCAACCGTCGGATTACCGCGGGAATCCAAGATCTCCCGTCCTGTGATGTCTACAATATGTGTCATAAATTTATTGTTTAAAAATGTTACTTTCTTTTATTTGCTGACACAAGTTACGACAAAAGAATGAGAAACCAGATAGACGATCGGAAGAATTAACTTTCCTTTATACATTTTACATAAACCTCCTGTTTACATCACACCTTCTCCTCTCCCGAAAGGACAAGTTTAGCATTATAATATTCATACAAAAATTTTCTAATACATCAGTCCAAACATCCGCAAAGAATATTTAATTTGACTAAAAAGTAAATGATTAAAAGAGTGTGCAAATCCAGGGAAAGTCAGGGTTCACTGTGAATTACTAAACCAGAAAAAAATTTTGGAATAATGAACAAAAAACGTTTGTTCAAATTTGCCATTTCTTTGTAAAGAAAGAAATTATTATTCAATCAACAAAATTCTAAGCGGATAAATAACAAAGGCTATAAGGAGGCAAAAAAAAACACAAAAGCGGACCTTTAAGATCCGCTTTTTTTATCTGAAACCCTCGGGGATCATTCAGCTTTCGGAGCTTCTTCCACTACCGTTGCTTCGGTCGTTTCGGCAGCAGCTTTCTTAGCGCCAGAAGAACGACGACGACGGGTTGTGGTTTTCTTCACTTCCTGTTTTACTTCAGTATAAGTAGCATTGAAATCTACCAGTTCGATAATACAAGTTTCTGCATTATCACCCAGACGATTACCAGTACGCAAGATACGGGTATATCCACCGGGACGGTTTACAATTTTCGGAGCTACTTCACGGAAAAGTTCGGTCACGGCCTCTTTTTGTCCCAGATAGCTGAATACTACACGACGAGAATTGAGGTTATCGTTCTTACTTTTAGTAATCAAGGGCTCGACATAAATTTTGAGCGCTTTAGCTTTAGGCACTGTTGTCGCGATCCGTTTGTGCAGGATCAAAGAAGCAGCCATATTCGAAAGCATTGCCTTGCGATGTGCAGAGGTACGGCTCAGGTGATTAAATTTCTTCTTATGGTTCATGATGTTATTCCTTATCTAATTTATACTTAGAAACATCCATACCGAATTCGAGGTTGTTGTTTTCCAACAGAGCTTCCAGCTCAGTGAGCGACTTCTTACCAAAGTTGCGAAATTTGAGCAGATCGTTTTTGTTGAAACGGCACAACTCTCCGAGTGTTTCTACTTCAGCAGCTTTCAGACAATTGAGGGCGCGTACCGACAGATCCATATCAACCAGTTTGGTCTTCAGGAGCTGACGCATGTGCAACACTTCTTCGTCGAATTCTTCATTACCGTATTTATCTTCCGATTCAAGTGAAATCTTTTCATCGGAGAATAACATAAAGTGATGAATTAGAATTTTAGCAGCCTCTTTCAAAGCATCGGTAGGAGCGATAGAACCATCGGTTTCGATTTCAAACAACAATCTTTCGTAGTCGGTTTTTCCTTCAACCCGATAGTTCTCTATTTCATATTTTACATTCCTAACCGGAGTATAAATGGCATCAATAGGGATAAATCCCGCTTCAGCTTCAGCCGGCATATTTTCAGTGCTGGGCACATAGCCACGACCTTTCTGAATCGTGATTTCCATCTGAAAATTCACAGACGGATCCATGTGACAAATAACGAGATCCGTATTGAGCACTTCAAAACCCGTGAGGAACCGATTGATATCCCCTGCCTTAAAAGCTTCCTGACCGTCGATCAGAACCGTCAGCTTCTCATCCTCTACATCTTCCACTTTACGTTTAAACCGAACTTGTTTCAGATTCAGGATCATCTCGGTAACATCCTCGATCACCCCAGGGATGGTGGCAAACTCATGTTCTACACCATGTATTTTGATGCCGGTAATCGCGAAGCCTTCCAATGAAGACAATAGGATGCGCCGCAACGGATTACCAATAGTGATACCGTAACCTGGCTCGAGCGGACGAAATTCGAATTTTCCGAATTTGTCAGTAGATTCGAGCATGATTACTTTGTCCGGTTTCTGGAAAGCTAATATTGCCATAAATATCTTTAATTTTTTACTTAGAATACAATTCTACGATTAACTGTTCTTTGATGTTCTCCGGAATATCGCTTCTTTCCGGCACGTTCAACAGTTTTCCGCTCATGGAAGCTGCGTCCCATTCTAACCAGGAATATTTGCTGACCCGGTTGCTGCGTAAACTATCGGCTACTACTTCCAGCGCTTTTGATTTTTCACGTACAGCAATGATATCTCCGGCTTTAACAGCAGCAGAAGGAATGTTACAGATACCACCGTTCAATGTGATATGACGATGAGAAACTAACTGACGGGCAGCCGCACGCGTAGGAGCAATTCCTAAACGGTATACGACATTGTCCAGACGGCATTCGAGCATTTGCAACAATACTTCACCGGTTACTCCTCCCCCCCGTTCTGCTTTCTCAAACAGGTTGCGGAATTGTTTTTCAAGCAAACCGTAAGTGTATTTTGCTTTTTGTTTTTCTTTCAACTGAACACCATATTCAGAGATTTTTCTACGACGACGAGCCAAGCCGTGCTGTCCAGACGGATAATTTCTCCGTTCCAGTGCTTTATCCGGTCCGTAAATGGGCTCACCGAACTTTCTTGCTATTTTAGACTTAGGTCCTGTATATCTAGCCATTTTTTTAAATTTTTGATTTCAGATTTTTGATTTCAGATTTTCTTCCGATTTCCGACCTTCTTCGGACATCGTAAATCCTTCATCCTAAATCTTACACGTTCATGAATTAAACTCTTCTACGTTTCGGAGGCCGGCAACCATTGTGAGGAAGCGGAGTAACATCCACGATTTCTGCCACTTCAATGCCGCTGGCATGAATGGCGCGGATAGCTGACTCCCGACCGTTACCCGGGCCGGAAACATATACCTTTGCTTTTCTCATTCCGAGGTCGAATGCTACTTTGGAGCAATCGGCTGCTGCCATCTGGGCTGCATACGGAGTGTTCTTTTTAGATCCTCTGAATCCCATCTTACCAGCCGAAGACCAGGATATCACCTGACCGCTATTGTTCGTCAGGGAGATGATGATGTTGTTAAATGAGGAATGAACGTGTGCTTGTCCCACGGCTTCTACTTTAACCAGCCGCTTCTTGTTACTTGATGTAGACTTCTTTGCCATAATTCAACTCAATTATTTAGTTGCTTTTTTCTTATTAGCAACAGTTTTCTTCTTACCCTTACGTGTACGGGCATTGTTCTTAGTGCTCTGTCCTCTGACAGGCAGCCCTAAACGGTGACGGATGCCACGATAGCAACCGATATCCATCAGTCGTTTGATGTTCATCTGAACACTTGATCTCAGCTCACCTTCGACTTTGTACTCCGCTCCAATGATCCGTCGTACAGCCCCGAGCTGGTCGTCGTTCCAGTCTTTCACCTTCAGGTCATAATCGATGCCGGCTTCGCTCAGGATAGCACGGGCACTACTTCTACCTATACCATAGATATAGGTCAAGGCTATTTCTCCTCTTTTGTTTGAGGGTAAATCTACACCTACGATTCTTGCCATAAATCTTTTTAATTTAACTAGATTAATGATTAACCCTGCCGCATTTTAAACTTGGGGTTCTTTTTGTTAATGACGTACAAAACGCCTTTTCTTCTTACAATCTTGCAATCGTCATTACGCTTCTTGATTGACGCTTTTACCTTCATGGTTCTTACTTTTATTGATTAAATGTGCTAATGTGCTAATGTATTGGTACATTCACATATCAGTACATTGGTACATTAATTCTTGTATCTGAATGTAATCCGTCCTTTGGTCAAATCGTAGGGAGACATATCTACCCGTACTCTGTCACCCGGAAGGATTTTAATATAGTGCATACGCATTTTCCCGGAAATATGAGCAGTGATCACATGCCCATTTTCCAATTCCACCCTAAACATCGCATTCGACAATGCTTCTGTTATCACTCCATCTTGCTCTATTGACGGCTGTTTTGCCATAAAAATTTATTTATTTCTCCAGTTCTTTTTCAACATATTCAAAGGTCGACAGTATATCTGCCTGATGCTTACCGACAACCACCGTATGCTCGAAATGAGCAGCCGGTTTCTTATCCCTAGTGCGAATGGTCCAACCGTCAGCTTCCTGAAAAATATGCCGTTTCCCCATATTGATCATCGGCTCGATAGCTATTACCATTCCTTCCCTAAGCTTCACTCCTTGTCCCTGACGTCCGTAATTCGGCACTTGAGGCTCTTCATGCAAATCGCGACCGACACCGTGGCCTACCATTTCCCTTACCACAGCATAGCCTTCTGCTTCACAGTATGTCTGCACAGCATGACCAATATCTCCGATCCGCAAGCCAGCTACGGCTTTTTCAATACCTTTATAAAGACTTTCCCGGGTCACCCGCAACAATTTGCGAACTTCTTCATCCACTTCCCCAACTTCGAAGGTATAGGCACTGTCTCCATAGAAACCGTTCTTGAAAGTTCCGCAATCCACCGAAACGATATCCCCTTCCTTCAAAATACAATCAGCAGAGGGAATTCCGTGTACAACAACATCGTTCACAGAAATACATAAGGAATTCGGAAAACCGCCATAACCAAGGAAACCGGGTTCTGCACCGTGTGCCCGAATAAATTCTTCTGCAATACGATCGAGCTCTAATGTAGAAATCCCCGGACGGATGTGCTTGGCCACCTCGCCCAGAGTCATTCCCACCAATTGATTACTTTCCCTTAGCAGTTCAATTTCTTCTCCGGTCTTTACAAAAATCATGCCGCAAAATTACAAAATTAATTGACAAATGACAAGTGACAAGTGACAATTATTCTACAAGCTAATTGCCACTGTCCCCTTGTCTTTATTTTTTAATTACCAATCTCATATCGACCTGACAATAAAACCATTGTCAATAGTCAATTCTCCATTGTCAATTAGTATGCAGCTGGTCCCCCCGGAGTCTTGCCTTTAATTCGTCCGGTCTTCATCAGTCCGTCATAATGACGCATCAACAAATGAGACTCAATCTGCTGTAAGGTATCCAGTACAACACCCACCAGAATCAACAGAGATGTTCCTCCATAGAATTGGGAGAATTGATTGTTCACACCGGCAATAGTTGCAAAAGCCGGCAAGATAGCAACAATACCCAAAAAGATAGAACCTGGCAAAGTGATGCGGGACATGATCGTATCCAAAAATTCCATTGTCTTCCGTCCCGGTTTTACTCCAGGAATAAAACCACCATTTTTCTTCATATCCTCGGCCATTTGCATCGGATTAACCGTAATTGCCGTATAGAAATATGTAAAAGCAACGATCAAAAGGAAGAAGGTTGCATTGTACCAGAATCCAGTGAAATTGGAAAATGCAGCAGCAAAAGCCGACATGGAGTCGGAAGCGGCATAATTCACAAAGGAAATAGGCAACAACATAATCGCTTGTGCAAAGATGATCGGCATTACACCAGCAGCATTGATTTTTAACGGAATATACTGACGTACACCTCCATATTGTTTGTTGCCGACAATACGTTTTGCATACTGTACAGGGACTTTACGGGTACCTTGTACAAGCAGGATTGTCCCGCAAAATACGAAAAACAACAGAATAATCTCAATCAGGAATGCCACAAGACCTCCTCCCTGCTGGCTCACACGAGCACTCAATTCTGCAAAAAAGGCAAAAGGCAAACGGGCGATAATACCAATCATGATGATAATAGACACACCGTTTCCGATCCCCTTATCAGTAATTTTTTCTCCCAGCCACAACACGAACATTGAGCCGGCAGCCAGAATGATCACCGAATAAATCGTGAAAAGTGTCCCGTTAATCAAAAAGAATTCAGGACGAATCTGTGCATGCAAGTTGGTAAGATACGCAGAACCTTGTAAGATCAGGATGATGATGGTCAGGTAACGGGTAATCTGATTAATTTTACGCCGTCCGCTTTCCCCTTCACGCTGCATCCGCTGAAAATAAGGAACAGCTATTCCCAGTAACTGAACTACGATAGAGGCGGAGATATAAGGCATAATACCCAGCGCGAATATCGAAGCATTCGAAAATGCACCTCCCGAAAACATATCCAGCAACCCGAGCACCCCACTGGAGGTCTGCTCCTTTAATGCTGCTAATCCGCTGGGGTCGATACCTGGCAGTACCACCTCCGTACCAAGTCGGTAAACGAGAATCAACCCGAGAGTAGTCAATATCCGGGTCTTCAATTCCTCAATTTTCCAAATGTTCTTTAATGTATCAAATAACTTCATAAGTTTTTTATTTATAAGTTTATAAAGTTTATAAAGTCTATCTAGTTACCAGGTTAAAATTACCTTATGAACCATATAACCTTATGAACTTTATAAACTCGTTTCGTTTTACAAAACGACTACAGAGCCTCCGGCAGCTTCAATTGCAGCAACGGCTGATTGTGAGAATGCATTGGCAGAAACTTCGAGTTTAGCTGTAATATTGCCGTCACCCAAAACTTTCAGCAATTCATTCTTGTTCAATAATCCAGCAGCAATCAGGATATCCCGGTCTATCTTTTCCAGATTATCTCTTTCGGCCAATGCTTGCAACATACTCACATTGATAGCCTTGTAAGCTACACGGTTAATATTCTTAAAGCCGAATTTCGGTACACGTCTCTGCAAAGGCATCTGTCCACCTTCAAAACCGATTTTCGTATGATAACCTGATCTTGATTTAGCTCCTTTATGTCCTCTTGTAGAAGTGCCTCCTTTTCCGGAACCTTGCCCCCGACCGATTCTTTTTTCGTGATGAGTCGATCCACAGGCCGGTTTTAAGCTACTTAAATCCATTTTATCTAGTCCTTAAAATGTTCAACAATTATTTAACTTCTTCCACGCGAACCAGGTGTTGGATCTTTGCCACCATCCCCAGGATCTGCGGAGTAGCTTCTTTCTCAACACTACTGTTGGTTTTCTTTAACCCTAAAGCCTGAATAGTGCCAACCTGAGTTTTATTGCTACCGATTTTACTTTTTACAAGTGTAATTTTAATCTTTGCCATGATCCTCAAATTTATCCGTTAAACACTTTATCCAGACCAATACCTCTCTGGGCAGCAACTGTACGGGCGTCACGCATCTCTTTCAATGCAGCGATAGTTGCTTTCACCAAGTTGTGGGGATTGGATGAACCTTTACTTTTTGCCAATACGTCGTGGATACCTGCACTTTCCAGTACAGCACGCATAGCACCTCCGGCAACCAAACCGGTACCGGAAGAAGCCGGCTTCATAAATACCTGAGCACCGCTGAAACGAGCAACTTGTTCGTGAGGAATAGTTCCTTTCAGAACCGGTACTTTGATCAGATTTTTCTTAGCAGCTTCGATTCCTTTAGAAATCGCAGTAGTTACCTCGTTTGCTTTACCTAATCCCCAGCCTACGATTCCGTTTTCGTCACCTACCACAACGATAGCTGCAAAACTGAATGTACGACCTCCTTTTGTAACTTTGGTCACCCGATTGATAGCTACCAATCTGTCTTTTAATTCCAAGTCAGTATTATTTACTTTCTGTTCCATTCTGCTAACTTATTAAAAATTAAGACCTCCGTTACGGGCAGCATCAGCCAGGGCCTTTACTCTGCCATGATATAAATAACCGTTTCTGTCGAATACCACAGCTTCGATACCAGCAGCTTTCGCTTTTTCAGCAACAGCAGCACCCACCAAGGCTGCTTGTTCGATTTTGGTACCTTTCTTTTCGGCAATTTCTTTGCACAAAGATGAAACAGATAAAATCGTATTACCTGCTTTATCGTCGATCAGCTGTACAGAGATCTGCTTATTTGAACGATAAACGCTCAGACGAGGCCGTTCAGCTGAACCGGAGACAATCTTCCGAATTCTCCTTTTTATTCTTAATCTTCTTTCTTCTTTCGTTAAAGCCATAACTTTTTACCTCCTTTAGTGATTAAACTTTAGCTGACTTACCTGCTTTCCGGCGTACTTGTTCACCTACGAAGCGGATACCCTTACCCTTGTAAGGTTCCGGTTTCCGGAAAGAACGGATTTTTG
This sequence comes from Bacteroides sp., assembly GCA_021771575.1. Lineage (GTDB taxonomy): Bacteria > Bacteroidota > Bacteroidia > Bacteroidales > Marinifilaceae > Odoribacter. The sequence goes on from JAETOX010000001.1 coordinate 99,192, forward strand.
CAGCTACCTGACCGATAAGCTGTTTATCACAGCTCTCCAGGGTAATAATCGGGTTAGCACGTTTTTCAGTTACAGCTGAAACTTTTACCTCTGCGGGCAATTGTAAGAAAATGGAGTGAGAGTATCCTAACCCCAGTTCGAGTACCTGGCCTTCGGCATTTGCACGGAAACCAACACCCACCAACTCTTGTTTGATGGTATAACCTTCCGAAACTCCGACAACCATATTATGAAGCAATGAACGGTAAAGACCGTGTTGTGCTTTATGCTCTTTATCTTCAGTGTGACGTTGTACGTGCATCTGACCATCTTCTACAGTAACGGTAAGATCGGCACTTACTTTCTGTGAAAGCTCTCCTTTCGGACCTTTTACGATGACGGTATTATCAGGATTTACTGCTACAGTAACTCCTTGTGGTATATGAATCGGTAATTTCCCTATACGTGACATTTCTTCTTCACTTTAAAATTAATACACATAACACAATACTTCACCGCCTACATTCCGCTGGCGAGCTTCTTTGTCTGTCATCAATCCCATGGAGGTTGATAAAATAGCGATACCGAGACCGTTCAACACACGCGGCATTTCTTCCACATTGGTATAGCGGCGCAAACCCGGTTTAGATACACGCACCAAAGATTTGATGGCGGGCACCTTTGTCTCGGGATGGTATTTCAAAGCAATTTTAATGTTGCTTCTTGCTCCTTCCTGCTCATATTTATAGTTCAGGATATATCCTTTTTCCTTGAGAATTTTGGTCATTTCGAGTTTCATTTTAGAACCCGGGATTTCCACAACCTTATGACCTACATTTACTGCATTCCGAATGCGAGTAAGGAAATCTGCTATTGGATCTGTCATCTCTTTTCGTTTTTATTAAATTACCAACTAGCCTTTTTAACCCCAGGTATCAAACCGGCCGAAGCCATTTCACGGAATTGAATACGACTGATACCGAATTGTCTCATATACCCTCTGGGCCGTCCCGTCAATTTGCAACGATTGTGCAGACGAATCGGATTAGAGTTTTTCGGCAGGAGGCTGAGTCCAACATAATCTCCCTCTGCTTTTAATTTTGCTCGTTTCGCAGCGTACTTTTCTACCAATTTTGCACGCTTCACCTCACGGGCTTTCATTGATTCTTTTGCCATTTCTCTTTGTTTTTAGTTCTTTTTAAATGGTAGTCCAAATTCGCGGAGCAGAGCAAAACCTTCTTCGTCGGTATTAGCCGAAGTCACAAATGTAATGTTCATACCCATAATCTTGTGTACATTGTCGAGCACAATTTCAGGGAATATGATCTGCTCCTCGAGTCCTAATGTATAGTTACCTTTCCCATCAAGCTTGCTGTTGATCCCCTTGAAGTCGCGGATACGCGGCAGGGCACTTCCAATCAATCTTTCCAGGAATTCGTACATTTTCTCTTTCCGTAAAGTTACTTTCACACCGATGGGCATGCCTTTACGCAATTTAAAGTTAGATACGTCTTTGGTAGATTTACCTACAACAGCTTTCTGACCTGTTATCGCAGTAATCTCATTGAGTGAAAACTCCAGGATTTTTTTATCCTGAATAGCGGAACCTACTCCCTGATTGATTACTATCTTCTCCAAACGGGGAGCCTGCATAACTGACTTGTATCCGAATTCCTTCATCAAAGTCGGTACAATTTCTTCGTTATACTTTGTTTTTAAATTTGGTACGTATTTCATTTATTTAAATATTGATTTGCTAAAACCGCAACGCATGCTGCATTTTGCGGCGGCAAAACTACAAATTAAATTCCGAATATGCAAGTACCAAGGCAAAGTATTGAAACTTAGCCCTGGAATTGCCATATGTCTGGTATTTGACTTATTTCAGGATTTCGCCTGATCTTTTAGCATACCGAACCAAATTGCCTTTATCGTCCAATTTACGTCCGATACGGGTAGGCTTATTGGTAGACGGATCGATCACATTCAGGTTGGAGATGTGGATCGGAGCTTCCTGCTTGATGATCCCCCCCTGCGGATGTTTGGCATTGGGTTTGGTGTGCTTGCTGATCATGTTGATTCCCTCAACGATCGCTCTTTCCTTATCGGGCAGAACTTCCAGCACTTTTCCCTGCTTTCCTTTATCCTCTCCGGCGTTCACCTGTACTAAATCGCCTTTCTTAATATGAAATTTTCTGTTCATCGTTTTACTTTATTTATTGTCGAAAGTCCAAAAGTCCCTTCGACTTTTCGACATTCGACATTTGACATTAAAGAACCTCGGGTGCCAACGAAACAATTTTCGTATAACCTTCACGAACTTCACGGGCTACAGGTCCGAAGATACGGGTTCCTCTCATTTCACCGGCGTTGTTCAACAATACACAGGCATTGTCGTCAAAACGGATATAAGAGCCATCGGGACGTCTGTATTCTTTAGTCACACGGACAACCACTGCTTTGCTCACGGTACCTTTTTTAATTTCACCGCTAGGCAGTGCGCTTTTTACAGCAACAACGATTTTATCGCCGACGCGTGCGTATCTTTTCTTGGAACCTCCAAGCACACGGATACAAAGCACTTCCTTAGCCCCGCTGTTGTCTGCTACTGTTAATCTGGTTTCCTGTTGTATCATGATTACTTCGCTCTTTCAATGATTTCAACTAATCTCCATCTCTTCATTTTACTGAGGGGACGGGTTTCCATAATTCTCACGGTGTCACCGATATTACACTCATTTTTTTCATCATGAGCGGTGAACTTTTTGGTTTTCTTTACGAACTTACCGTAAATCGGGTGTTTTTCCTTAAAGTGTACAGCAACGGTGATAGTTTTGTCCATCTTATTGCTCAGCACCACGCCGATCCGTTCTTTTCTAAGATTTCTTTCTTCCATTGCTTTACTTCTTTTCAGTTAATTCTCTCTTACGTATCTCAGTGAGCATACGAGCGATCGTCTTCCGGGCAGCACGGATCTGCATGGGATTTTCCATCGGCGTAATCGTATGGTTCATTGTCTGCTTATTGAGGTTTGCTTTTTCCGTAGCAACCCGTTCGATAAGCTCAGTTGTGGTCATTTCTCTTATTTCTGAATTTTTCATCTCTCTGACAAATTAATTTTTTACACTGAATAGCCGGAAGACTATTCTTCTGCATAATCACGTCTAACCACAAACTTCGTCGTAATAGGTAATTTCTGAGCTGCAAGACGTAAAGCCTCTTTCGCTACTGCATACGGTACCCCATCGGCTTCGAAAAGAATTCTTCCCGGAGTTACAGGTGCTACGAATCCCTCTGGATTACCTTTACCTTTACCCATACGTACTTCGGCTGGTTTCTTGGTAATCGGTTTATCGGGGAATATACGAATCCAAATCTGTCCCTGACGTTGCATATAACGGGTTACTGCAACACGGGCAGCTTCTATCTGGCGTCCTTCGATCCATTTTTCTTCCAACGCCTTAATACCAAAAGATCCAAATGCAAGCTGGTTACCTCTTTGGGCATTACCTTTCATTCTTCCTTTCTGGCTTCTTCTGAATTTAGTCCTTTTCGGCTGTAACATAGCTCTTTGTTTAATTGTTTAAAAGACTATTTACTTTCTTTTCTTCTTAAAACCGCCTTTTCTGCCATCGGTTTTCCCAGCAGCGGGACGGTTGTTATCACGGTTCTGCAGGAGGGAGTTCGGTACGAGTTCACGTTTTCCATATACTTCTCCTTTGCAGATCCATACTTTAATACCTAACAGACCATATGTGGTCAGGGCTTCTGCCTGAGCATAATCGATATCAGCCCGGAAGGTATGCAAGGGAATTCTTCCTTCTTTGAAGATCTCGGAACGAGCCATTTCGGCACCGTTCAGACGACCTGCAATCAGTACTTTAATTCCTTCGGCACCCATTCTCATGGTTGAAGCGACTGCCATTTTGATAGCCCGACGATATGCTACACGGCCTTCCAGCTGACGAGCTATATTGTTACCTACGATCACTGCATCCAGTTCCGGACGTTTAATCTCGAAGATATTGATCTGAACTTCCTTATCGGTGATTTTCTTTAGCTCTTCCTTCAATTTATCCACTTCCTGACCGCCTTTACCGATGATGATTCCCGGACGGGCCGTATTGATGGTGATAGTAATGAGCTTCAGTGTACGCTCGATAACGATTTTTGCGATTCCGGCTTTAGCAAGACGGGCATTCAGGTATTTACGGATTTTATAATCCTCTACCAGCTTATCACCGTAATTCTTGCCGCCGAACCAATTAGAATCCCATCCACGGATGATTCCTAATCTATTGCTTATTGGATTACATTTTTGTCCCATGCTTTACTCTTTTACAGTGTTTTCAACAACGGCGGTTTTACTTCCCAATACGATGGTTACGTGATTGGATCTTTTACGAATCCGGTGAGCCCGTCCCTGCGGAGCAGGACGCAATCTTTTGAGGATTCCGGCGCCATCTACAAAAATTTCTTTGATATAGAGGGCAGCATCATCTACGCGTGCACCGTCGTTTTTCACGCCCCAGTTGGCAATGGCCGAAAGTAAGAGTTTTTCCACTTTGCGAGCAGCTTCTTTCGGACAAAATTTCAGTGTATCCAATGCCTTTTGTACATCCATACCCCGTACGAGGTCTGCCACCAGTCTCATTTTCTGAGGTGATGAAGGACTATCATGCAGCACAGCGAAAGCCTTTGTTTTTCTGGCTTCCTTCATCTGATTTGCTCTTATTCTTTTTCTTGCACCCATTTTATACAATATTCATTTGTTCAACTTAAATCACGCTATTATTTTTTCTTCTTATCAGCGTGACCTCTAAAGGTACGTGTCGGTGCAAATTCACCCAATTTGTGGCCGACCATATTTTCAGTCACATATACCGGGATAAATTTATTACCGTTGTGTACAGCTACTGTATGCCCTACGAAATCCGGAGAGATCATGGAGTAACGAGCCCAGGTTTTAATAACCGATTTTTTGTTGGTCTCATTCATCGCCAGGATTCTTTTCTCCAGCTTCACATCAATAAAAGGGCCTTTTTTTAACGAACGACTCATAACATCAAATTTTAATCAGTTATTTTTTCCTTCTTTCAACAATATACTTCGAAGAAGCCTTCTTCGGTGCTCTGGTCTTCAAGCCCTTAGCCAACAAGCCTTTTCTTGAACGAGGCAGACCTCCTGAAGCACGGCCTTCACCACCACCCATCGGGTGATCGACAGGGTTCATTACTACACCTCTGTTCCGCGGACGACGTCCTAACCAACGGGTATGTCCGGCTTTACCGCCGCGTTCGAGTGAATGGTCAGGATTGGATACAGTACCAACAGTGGCTTTACAAGTTACCAGAACCATACGGATTTCACCTGAAGGCAATTTGATAGAAGCATATTTTCCTTCTCTCGCTACCAACTGAGCATATGAACCGGCACTACGGGCCATGACAGCACCCTGACCGGGACGTAACTCGATGTTATGTATGATTGTACCTAATGGGATTTCAGACAGATACAACGTATTTCCGATTTCCGGAGCAATACCTTTACCGCTTTCAACCGTCTGACCTACTGTCAAACCAATCGGGGCAACGATATAGCGTTTTTCTCCGTCTGCATACACTAATAGAGCAATACGGGCCGTACGATTCGGATCATATTCGATCGTGGCTACTCTAGCCGGAACATTTTCCTTCTCGCGTTTAAAGTCGATTACTCTGTATTTGCGTTTATGACCACCACCTATATATCTCATTGTCATCTTACCGGTGTTGTTACGACCTCCGGTTTTGCTGTAGGGTCTCAACAATGATTTCTCAGGTCTATCTGTAGTCACCTGTTCGAAAGTATTCACAACCTTTCCTCTTTGTCCAGGCGTTACAGGATTTAATTTTCTTACAGCCATCTTATTTAAATATTGCTAAAAAAATCAATACTATCACCTTCTGCTAAAGTCACAATTGCTTTTTTGAACGAATTAGTACGTCCGCTGATCACACCGGCTTTGGTATAACGGCTCTTAACCGTTCCCTGATAACGTTGTGTATTTACAGCCAGTACATTTACTCCGTACATTGCTTCAACTGCTTTCTTTATCTCAATCTTATTCGCTTCTTTGGCTACCACAAACGCAACTTTGTTTTGTTTGTCGGTAAGCGCTGTCATCTTTTCCGTTAAAACGGGCTTAATAATAATTTCCATCTCTTCTTCGATTAGTTAAGATTGAACATTTTGTTAAGGCCCTCTACAGAACTTTCAACGAGTACGAGGTTTTTAGCCTTCATAACGTTGTAAGTTGCGATGTCGCTTACTCTCATCACTTCCACATTCTGCAAATTACGGGCAGACAGAAGCACATTTTCATTCACACCGTTACCCAATACCAGCAACAACGCACCGTTGTTTACCTGCAGGTTGTTAATCACAGCAACCATTTCTTTGGTTTTCGGAGCTTCGAAGGTGAAGTCTTCAACGACTTTTACAGCATTTGCACTTGCTTTTACAGCCAAAGCTGATTTACGAGCCAATCTTTTCAATTTCTTGTTCAGTTTGAAGCTATAGTCTCTTGGTACAGGACCAAAGACACGACCACCACCTCTGAACTCAGGGTTCTTAATACTACCTGCACGAGCACCACCTGTACCTTTTTGCTTTTTCAGCTTTTTGGTACTACCAGAAATTTCATTCCGCTGTTTTGACTTATGAGTTCCCTGACGGTTGTTGGCCAGGAACTGTTTAACGTCAAGGTAGATAGCGTGTTCGTTAGGCTGAATTCCAAAAATAGCGTCATCCAACACTATTTTTCTGCCGGTTTCCTGTCCGGCAATGTTTAGTACACTTAACTCCATTACTTCTGAATAATTACGTATGAACCTTTAGCTCCAGGAACGGATCCCTTCACCAACAACAAATTATTTTCAGGAATTACCTTCAAAACTTCCAAGTTCTCTACAGTAATCCGGTCTCCGCCCATACGGCCACCCATACGCATTCCTTTGAAAACACGGGCCGGAGTAGAACATGCTCCGATAGATCCCGGTTTACGGGTACGGTTGTGCTGACCGTGGGTAGTTTGTCCTACTCCACCGAAACCGTGACGTTTCACAACGCCCTGATAACCTTTTCCTTTAGAGGTTCCAACGATATCAACGAAAGCTACATCCTGCAACATAGTCACATCGATTACATCGCCCAACTTGTGTTCTTCGGCAAATCCTGCAAACTCAACGAGTTTACGTTTCGGAGTTGTGCCTGCTTTCTTAAAATGTCCACTTAGCTGCTTCGTTGTGTGTTTTTCTTTCTTTTCATCAAAACCCAACTGAAGTGCTTCGTAACCGTCTTTTTCCAAGGTTTTCACCTGGGTTACGACACATGGACCGCATTCGATAACAGTGCATGGGATACTTTTCCCCTCAACACTGAAAACGGAAGTCATTCCGACTTTTTTTCCAATTAAACCTGGTAATTTCATTTCTTTTCAAATAGGTTAATTCTTCTTTTTAACGACATAGGGTTTCGCCGTTAACTACACTTTAATCTCTACTTCAACACCACTGGGTAATTCAAGTTTCATCAATGCATCGATCGTACCTGTAGTCGAACTATAGATATCGATCAACCGTTTGAAAGTGCATAATAAAAATTGTTCACGGCTCTTCTTATTGACAAAAGTAGAGCGGTTAACAGTAAATACTCCTTTGTGAGTAGGAAGTGGAATTGGTCCGCTTACTACAGCACCGGTAGCCTTTACCGTCTTAACAATCTTCTCAGCCGACTTGTCTACCAAGTTGTGATCGTAAGATTTTAACTTAATTCTGATTTTTTGGCTCATGTTTTTTGTTTATTATTGGTCCAAGAGGTCGAAGAAGTCTAAGAATCCAGGAAGATTTATTAGACATCTCCGACGTTTTTGACTTTTTTAAATTAAATCCACTCTTCCGTTTGCTTTTTCTACTACTTCCTTAGCGATATTCTTCGGAACTTCGGCATAGTGGTCGAATTCCATAGAAGAACTTGCACGACCGGAAGAAAGGGTACGCAATACGGTTACATAACCGAATTGTTCTGCCAACGGTACTTTAGCCGTAATTACCCGGGCTCCGATACGGGAATCCATCGACTCTACCTGTCCACGACGACGGTTCAAGTCGGCGATGATATCACCCATGAAGTCTTCCGGTGTAACCACTTCCAGTTTCATAATCGGCTCAAGCAATACCGGTTTCGCCTTCTGTGCAGCTTCTTTGTAACCGATCTTAGCAGCCATCTCGAACGACAATGCATCCGAGTCTACGGGGTGGAAAGAACCGTCCATCAAAGTAATCTTCAACGCCTCCAAATTATAACCTGCCAGCACACCGTTCTGCATAGCTTCTTTGAATCCTTTTTCAACGGAGGGGATAAATTCTTTCGGAATATTACCACCCTTCACTTCATTCACAAAAGTCAGGCCTTCTTTGCCTTCCTCTGCCGGTTCCATACGGAAGATAATGTCAGCAAACTTACCACGACCACCAGACTGTTTTTTGAATACATGCCGATGTTCAACAGCCATTGTAATCGCTTCTTTGTAAGCCACCTGAGGAGCTCCCTGGTTACATTCTACCTTGAATTCACGACGTAAACGGTCAAGAATGATATCCAAGTGAAGCTCACCCATACCGCTGATCACAGTCTGACCAGAATCTTCATCAGTTTTTACTCGGAAAGTAGGGTCTTCCTCTGCCAATTTAGCCAAAGCCATCCCTAATTTATCGGTATCTTTCTGAGTCAACGGTTCAATAGCGATACCAATCACTGGTTCCGGGAAGGTCATACTCTCCAGTACGATCGGTTTATCTTCAGAACATAAAGTATCTCCGGTACGAATATCCTTGAAACCTACACAGGCACAGATATCTCCAGCTTCCAGTACTTCTTTGGGCTGCTGTTTGTTAGAGTGCATCTGGAACAAACGTGAGATCCGTTCTTTTTTATCAGTCCGTGGGTTATAAACATACGAACCAGCTTCGATCTTACCAGAATAAATACGAGTGTAACACAGACGTCCTACGAAAGGGTCCGTAGCAATCTTGAATGCCAGCGCCGACAGCGGAGCTTCAGGATCTACCGGGAAATGTACATCTTCTCCGGTTTTAGGATTGGTACCCTTACTGTTCGGAATGTCCAGCGGATTCGGCAAATAAGCAATCACTGCATCCAACAGGTTCTGTACCCCCTTATTTTTAAAAGAAGAACCGCACATCACCGGACAAAAATCCATAGCGATCACTGCTTTCCGGATTACAGCCTTCAGATCTTCCACCGTAATGGAATCCGGATCTTCGAAGAAACGTTCCATCAAAGCTTCATCCTGTACGGCAGCCGCTTCAACCAGTTTTTCTCTCCATTCCTGAGCTTCAGCCATCAGATTTTCCGGAATTTCTTTTATGGTAGCTTCCAAAGCCCCGTTTTCCCAAACGTATGCTTTCATTTCTACCAAGTCGATAATTCCCTGATAGTTTTCCTCTGCACCGATCGGCAGCACAAGAGGAATCGGATTAGCCCCCAGTTTCTCTTTGATTTCGCGAACTGCTTTGAAAAAATCGGCACCCGAACGGTCCATTTTGTTAACGAAAGCAATTCTCGGAACACCATATTTATTAGCCTGACGCCATACGGTTTCAGACTGAGCCTCCACTCCACCTACAGCACAGAACAGTGCGACAGCACCATCCAATACACGTAATGAACGTTCTACTTCAACAGTAAAGTCAACGTGTCCCGGAGTGTCAATAATATTAATTTTATATTCGTTATCCTGATATTTCCAGTAACAGGTAGTAGCAGCGGAAGTAATGGTAATCCCTCTCTCCTGCTCCTGCACCATCCAGTCCATGGTGGCGGTTCCATCATGAGTTTCACCGATTTTATGGTTTACTCCGGTGAAATACAGGATTCGTTCAGTAGTCGTAGTTTTACCGGCATCGATGTGAGCCATGATCCCGATATTTCTAGTGTAATGTAAATCTCTCTTTGCCATCTATCTTACTCCTTCTAAATTAAAATCTGAAATGTGCGAATGCCCGGTTAGCTTCTGCCATACGGTGGGTATCTTCTTTCTTCTTGAAAGCAGCCCCTTCTTCTTTGTAGGCAGCCATAATTTCAGCAGCCAGCTTCTCAGCCATGCTATGTCCGCTTCTCTTGCGGGAGTAAAGAATCATATTTTTAACAGAGATGGATCTTTTCCGGCTCGGATTGATTTCTGTAGGTACCTGGAAAGTTGCACCACCAACACGGCGGCTCTTTACTTCCACTTGGGGAGTAATATTTTCCAGCGCCTGCTTCCAGATTTCCAGAGCAGATTTCTCTTCTTTTTTTGCCATTTTTTCGTCAACGATATCCAGTGCGTCATAAAAGATTTTGAACGCAACAGTCTTTTTACCGTCCACCATCAGGTCATTAACAAACCTCGTCACCAATACATCGTTGAATTTAGGATCCGGTAACAGGATTCTCTTCTTTGGTTTAGTTTTTCTCATTCTCTTTTCGTTTACGAATTTGTTCGTCAAGCTGCCCTTTATTTGGTCTTCAACGGTTTCACAACCATTTACTCAACTGTTTTTTCCGGGAACGCTTCATAAACACAATTCCTGTTAGTCACTAATTTTTATTTTTTGCCTTTAGCTGGAGCAGCCTGACCCGGCTTCGGTCTTTTAGCACCGTATTTAGAACGTCCCTGACAACGACCGGTTACACCGGCAGCATCCAACGTTCCGCGAACCAAGTGATAACGTACACCCGGAAGGTCTTTCACACGACCGCCGCGAATCAACACGATGGAGTGTTCCTGCAGGTTGTGGCCTTCTCCCGGAATATAAGCATTCACTTCTTTTCCGTTGGTCAATCTAACACGTGCTACCTTTCTCATGGCTGAGTTCGGTTTTTTTGGAGTGGTCGTGTAAACACGTACACATACTCCTCTTCTCTGCGGGCAAGAATCTAAAGCAGGAGCTTTACTCTTATCCTGGATCTTTACTCTTCCTTTTCTTACTAACTGTTGAATAGTAGGCATTACAAGTACTCTTTTTTAAATTATTATACTTTTCTCCAAAATGGAGTGCAAATGTACTGAGCTTTTTCCTATCTACCAAATGTTCCTGTGATTTTTTTCATAAAAAAAGGTAAGATTGTCAGAAAGTTACCGAAATATTCCGCTCTACCCCATCTATAGTCAGTCATACAAAATGAATGGCATAATAAAGATAGAAAGCATACTGTATTCCCTAGACAGATCTTTTTATATAACGAAATAAGCCTTTTTTATAAGAGAATGAAATTCAGTAGCTGTACCTTTGCCGAAAATAATAGATGGTCATGAGAACAAACTTTTTATCTCTATTATTATTATCAGGAGAAGCGATTAATATGGAAATCCGGTTAAATGCATTGGGAGGAACATTTCCCTATCACCTCTGCTTGCAAATTGATAATCTCGAATCGGCTTCCATCGATGATACAGAATGTCGTGGCAAAGAAAATATTTTCAGTTGGAAAAATGAAGGCGAAGCAGGACCGGTCATATTTGCTTTCGACTAGAAAGACAAAAAAGGGAAAGATGGGGCCCAATATTATAACACAGAAATTATCGAACGTCATACCTTGGAACAGGAACAGTTGAATATCATCATCTACCTGCAAGATGGAATTAAAGTGAAAGACTTGAAACACTCCGCTTTCAATTTCTTCCTGTGTAAAGACGACGGGACAGAAATTCATCTGAAAGGTTATAAACCGACGGCCGCTTTTGAAGAAAGATACAATGAAATTGTAGAGACTAACGAACACCTCCACAAAACGATTCCTTATTATACGATGAATAACTTTGTCTAAAAAGCCTATAAATCGTTTACCGAATGGGTAAAATCCAGTGATAGTCAACCGACGGACTAGTATAACTCATCTTATAAGGTTCCGCAAAACTGCATTACTGTACATTAAATCAATCGAAAAGGTCCAGACCTATCGGACGGCAATAAGAAATCGCGATAAAATGTGTTTTTATCGCGATTTCTACATTAAACACGGATAAGTCTCCTCACTTGTTCAGACTTACCCGACACACCACCTCAATATCTTTCCCGGTAAACAATATCAACCGGTTTGGCGAAACCATTATATTCTTTATGCAAAGTCACTTTGCCATTCATCCTGTCCGGGATATTCACGATACGAATCATACCTCCATTCTCTCCCCCTTTGTCCGAACCAATAATCAACCGATATTCCATATCCAACCCCAACTTGCCATATTCACCGTACTGAAACCAATTAAATTTGATAAACGTAATTTCCTCTTCCGAAAAATCTATTTTTTCACCATTTTCGTCCAATATATCCAGTTTCCGCCATTCTTTATAGGCCATATCGTAGAGATAAATCACGTTATCGACCACATAGAATAGGTAACGATAATGCATGTGCACAGCAAACAATTCAGCACGTTCAATGTCCGGAGCATCGATTTGGTAATAGTAATTACTCAATTGGGCAAAGGAATTGTACCATAAATTACCGAATCCATGCAACCACAATTTTCCGGCCTCATCACGCAAGATGACATACGAACTATTGCCATCATGCCTGGTATTAGCCGCATAAACAAACTCTTTTCCCGTTACCATCGGGAAAACCTCATTCGCAACCGGAGGAATACGGCAAGATGTTTCGTTCCAGGCAAGCCCCAGTTGTACAAACCGTTTGTTATCCGTATCATAAAGAATAACAGGTGGTTCATAATATCCCCATACACCATCGGCCGATGTGATAATAAAGGGAGCGACTTTAAAGGTGTTTCCTTCGCCCGCTATGTTGTTTCTGGGCAATTCATAGATTATTCTTCCTGATGTTTTACAATACACTTCGGTCGTTGTCAACAACACCGAACAGGGATATGCACCGGAACCATACATCGGATCGAGACAAACTATGGCGGTAGGAACAAATACTTCCGGTATTTTTCCCATGTCATACTTTAAATTAAATGCTTCTTCCCAAGCCAAACTTTCCGAATCCAGATAACAGGCTCCTGTTTCGGACATCAATATGATTTTATCTCCCGACCCTGTAATATTTAACACTATACTTTTGGGACCTTTTTTATTTGGTAGTGCATAATCGTTGAGCAAATTGCGAATCATCAATTCCTGATTACCGTATTTAGAAATCATATCCAAACGCACTTCACCCTTTTCGTCACACAACACCAACCAACCTTCCGTTGTCTGAATAATCACCTCCAAATCGAAATGCCGGCGCCAGGTCACCTCTGTTTCCCGGTCCAACACATTCAAATAAACAGCGTATTTTCCCAACGGCAATTCAACAAAATAGTTCAAATTCTTTTCTTTACCGATCTCGTACTCGAATTTTTGGCCAGTTTTATTTTCTTGCGCTACGGCCACCCAAGTATACTCATAATCTCCGCTTCCGGCAGCCAATGTATGTTCCAGTTCAGGAATGACCTTCAAGGTATCCACATTTTTAAATACCGTCACCAATGTGTCGGGTATTCCTGCAATAGAAATCTCATCGATATCCTCATAACTGTAATTCCCTTTATCATCGTAACATGAATAAAACATAACAGTTATCAACCATACAATCAAATATATATTCTTTCTCATCATATTCCTTGTTTATTGGGCCTGTGGTCCCATTACCATTTCTGTAACACCGTCTTCTTCATAAACAGTCCGTCCTGCCGCTTTTTCGTCAGCCAGGTATTTTTTCATATACGATCCGATATACCCCATTCGAGAAAGTACATAACCTGCTTCTTCGGGGCTTTTATTAAACTCTTCCCGTGGAATATCCATTTCATCGCAAATCAAAGCAAACTTCTTCACCGAGAATTCTCCAAACATATACGGATTCCATTGTGAAGGCGGCTCGTTCATAAATTCTGAAAACAGTAATGTCAGCTTTAACCTCTGCGTCTTTACCCAAGAAGTCGAATCACTGGAACCATAATCGTAATAGGTGGTAAAATGCTCATTAGGCAACAGTTCCATATCAATCCCTTTTTCTTCCGTCTGCAAGGCTTTCGTCCGGAGCATAGTAATAGGAATCACGAGGGAAACCTCTCCTTTCTTTACAACATACCCTTTTTCTAACGGCTCAAAATCCACACCTTCCACAGCATTTACCGGTGTAAATTTGATATTCACCGGACGGTCGTAATCTGCCACCTTGCCTATCACTTTCAAATGGATATCCTGTACTTGTGTCCCATGTTCACTATCAACATAAGTAAAAGAAAAACGCATTGTATCCGATATCTCATTCAGGTAAATGGCATCAGTACCACTATATACCTCATATTCCGACTTACAACTGCTCAATATTGCCAAAAGCAATATAAAAATCATATTCTCTTTCATAACTCACTTTTTAACGAAAATCAGTTTCACTTAATGGCAACGGAACAACATATTTTGCTGCATCCATTTCCAAATCGATATTTTCCGAATAAGAATGTAATACCGGCACATTCAAACGCTTATAATAAAAAAATAACTGTCCTTCTCCAAAAAATTCCCTCCTGTATTCATCCCGAAGCATTACGGTCAATTGAGTTTTATCCTCTAATTCTTTCACTCCTCTGTTAAACAACACGATATTGAGTGCCTCCAACGCCTCCGTTTCATCCACAGCAGTCTCCGCAATAATGTAATACATTTCCGTCACCCGAATCAAAGGAATCAATTTAGTCCATACTTCCGTCGACGACACATTTTCATATTTATGAAAACACCTGTAATCCCGGGCGGCCCCCTCTACCCAAATCGGCCTGTTACGCCAATCCAGCAAATCCCAGGTAAATAATTCATCTACGTGTTTTTTGGGTGAATATACTTGTGCAGGCTCCAGAGTCGGACTGAAATAATTCGTAAAAATATCTTCACGTGCATTGTAATAAGCGGCGAACAACAATTCTGAAGAAAAAATTCTGTCCGGATTCTTTGTATTATCCATAATCATCCTGCGTTCGGTCCAGGGAAACCATTGCTCTTGTACAGCCGTGACGGCTTTTGCTTCCCGATAAGCTTCCGGACCATTGTCTGCCCATAAAAACACCCTTGCTTTCAAAGCTTTTACAGCATAATAGTTCAAACGCTGTGTACGATAAGTATAATAATTCAACCCATCTTCCGAATTTTTGTTCTGCGGTCCTTCTGTAATAATCGGGTCGGACTCATTTAACAAACGCTCTGCCTCATTCAAATCTTCCAATACTTTCTCTACGACCTGAGCAGCCGGCAAAAGAGAACCGGCAGAAATCGAGTATACTGTATTATAAGGGATAGACAAATCGGCTTTATTGGTGGCATACACCGGTCCAAACAAACGCAACATATCAAAATGCAGAAAAGCACGGAGCGCCATTGTCTCACCAACAATCATCTTCCGCATTTGTCCGGTCAGTACTTCTTTGTTTTTCTCGGCATACTCCAACAATTTATTACAATTGGCAATCAGCGAATAAGCTTTTTCCCATACTGCGGCAAATTTATTCTTCGCATAGTCTGTCGTATAATTATAGGTTCCCAAGCGGTAGGCATTAGTCGTATTACCCGAAAAATCATATCGCTGTGCTAAAATCTCTATGGCATCTACCGACAATTCGCCACCATACAACGCACTATTACTTAATTCCACATAAATTCCATTCAAGGCTGTACGAAATCCTGATTCCGTACTGAACAACTGCTCGTCGGTCACTTGATTTTCGGGCTGCACATCCAACCAGGAGTGGCATCCTGAAAACATGCCCGTTAGACAAACAAGTAATCCTATCAATATATATTTCCTATTCATAACTTCTATTTTTTAGAACATTGCAGACAACGAAAACGAGAAGGAACGAGCAAATGGATATTCAATTCCCCGCTCTTCCTTAATCGAAGAAATACGGAATAAATCTGTTGTATTCGCTTGCAAACGCAAAGACTGGATTCCCAGTTTCTGTACTGCTTGCGCTTCAAAATCATAACCGATTGATATGGATTCGGCCTTGATATAATTCTCCCGCAGTACAAAACGGGAAGAAATGGGAGTCGTTTCAGTCAGCGAAATCCCTTTAAATCTGGCATGATCCCCCGTTTTCTGCCAACGGTCGTGCAAAGCGCGTTTGTCTTGATTGCTTTTCAAACCGGCCAATGAAATGTTTTCAACCTTATTATAAGTAGCTTCTGTAAATACATCCGCTCCCAAGCTATATCTGAAATAAAGCGAGAACGAAAAACCTTTCCAATACAGGGTACTACCCAATACCCCTTCCAGCTTCGGCTCGGAATTACCGACAACCACTTCGTCATCCGTATCGTACTCAAATGTATAAGTACCTTCTTTAGTCAAAAACAGTTCACGCCCGTCCGACGGATTGATCCCCAACGAACGTACGGCCCACAAAGCCGTAGGACTTCCACCATCATAATACCGCACCAGGCTCGTATTCAGATTTTCTTTATTGAATTGGTCCAGGCTATTACCAATGTCTTCATATTTCGCCTTCTGGTGTTTGAAACTCGCACTCAACGTCCAGTTTATCCGCTCTTCCGGACGGTATACAGGAGAATATTTCACTGTCCCGCTAATCCCTCGGGTCCGCTGACTACCCACATTCGTCATCACCCTCTTCGAGCCAACGGACGAAGCCACCGACACGGAAGCCAATAAAGGGTCCGTTAGTTTGTCATAGTAATCCAAGTTTACATTCAAACGATTATTCATCAAGGTCAAATCCAAACCGATATTTTTATCCAGCGTCTTCTGCCATTTCAAATCGGGATTACCAAAATTCGCCACCAACATACTGGTCCCAAATGGATTTTGATTCCCGTTATTAAATACATACGTGGTATAGGACTGATAAGAATCAAAATTCTGGTTACCCGGATTACCGATAGAAGCCCTCAGTTTCAAACGGTCAAACCAGGTGTAATTCTCCATAAATTTCTCGTTATGTACATTCCAGGCTATCCCCACAGCCCAGGTTTCCGAATAGCGTTTGTTGGTGCCGAAAACCGATGTCCCATCCATGCGAATATTGGCATCCAGCAGGTAGCGGTTATCAAAAGAATACCCACCGTTAAAATAAAAACTATTCGAACGACTGACTATCTTACCATAAATCGGTTTGCTGCCCTGTGCATAGCCGCTTGAAAAAGAAGGACGTTTGAAATCGCCTATCGGAAAACCCTGTGAAGTGTTTTCCTCTGAGGTTGCCTCGTCCGAACGCATGCGTGCCCCCAGTACCGCATTCACCTGATGCTTTTCGCCCAACACTTTACCATAGCTAAGGGTGATATCACCGTCATAATAAAAACTCTTGCCAACACCACTTTCATACTCACCTTTTTTATCGAAAGATACATTATCATATATCGGATCTCCCGGTGAGGTAAAATTGTCCGATTTCGTCTGACTCAAACCGAGCCCAAACCGTCCCCGTAATACCAATTCCGGCAAAAAGCGTAATTCTGCATTCAACTTATTGTCGAACTTCGAGCGTTCGTTCAAATTAAAACTATTCAATGTTGCATTATAAATCGGATTCTCTACCCGATAAGGACCTGAGTAAGTCTCCATATCCACCAGATAGCGCTCGATTTTCCCGGTCCCCGCATCCTTCCTGTAATACGGATTTGCCTTCGCAAAATCTGCAAACGATACAATCGGGTCTTCTTGTTTATAATAATCGTAAGACATCTTATTACTAATCGAGAGCATGCCTTTCCGATAAGTCAAATCAAAATTAGCACCGAGCAACTCGTTCCAGGATTGCTCCATCACTCCATTTGTCCGATTATATGTAAATCCTAATCCGTAGCGAATCGCCTCATCACCACCTTCGGCATAGATATTATGCTTATGGGTAACAGCAGTACGTACCGGCTCGCCCAACCAATAAGTATCCACCCCCCGTGCAATCTCCGCTCGGTTGATATTATACAAACTATCCAAAAAGAGCTGCTCATCAGCATTTCCCATAGCTGAAACATACCGTCCGGCCCTCTGTTCAAATTCCAGCTTTTCTCTGGCATTCATCAGATTATAATCGGACAAATCCGGTACCGATATGTACAAATTTCCACTATAGGTCACCCGGAATTTACCCGGTTCCGGTTTCTTAGTCTCAATCACGACCACACCATTCGCCGCCTTCGACCCATAGATAGCCGTCGAAGCCGCATCTTTCAAAATAGTCACCGAAGCCACCCGGTCCATATTCATATCCACCACCGTTTTCAAGTCGGTCTCAAAACCGTCCAGAATAAACAAAGGTTGATTAGGGTCGGTTCCAAATTCTTCCTTTAACCCGATCACACTACTTTTGCCACGAATTTCAATATCCGGTAATCGGTTAGGGTCGGAACCATAATCCCGGCTCTCCATAATTGTAAACGAGGGATCGAGTGTCCGCAAACTCTGCAATACATTCTGGCCACCGACACGTTTCAGCTCCTCCGACTTGAATGTCACAGCAGAACCGGTAAAACTCTCCGACTTCCGCTCAAAAATACCGGTAACCACCACTTCTTCCATCTCTTTCATCTCAGGCTCCAGTTGAATGGACAGTGGAAAATCAGCCAATTCTCTTACCACTCGTTCCTGTCGGGCATATCCCACTGAGCTGAATACAAGGGTAACCGGTAAAGACACAGGAACTACTGCCTTGAAACTCCCCTGCGCATCCGTAGTAAAGCCCAAATTCGTATCCTTGATCAGGATAGTAACTCCAGGTAGAGGTAAATCGTTTTCATCCCGGACTTTACCGTATATTTCAATTGATTTTAATGACTGGTCCGAATCCGCAATATTCAGAATCACAACAAAATCACCATCAATGGAATAATCGACAGACTTACCAGGAAATACCTGCTTCAACGCTTCCTCTATGGTAGCACCATCGAGCTGAAGATCTACTTTCCGCTGCGTATCAAATTGGACGTTACTATAAAAAAAATCTTTATGCAACTCTTTACCCAGCATTCGCAATGATTGTTCCACTGTCACACCAGACACTTTTAAGGTCAGCCGCTCTCCCTGAGAGTAAACAGCAGCTGAAACATGAAGAAAGCCCAACAGCATAAATAACCACGTCAATCGCATAAGAAACAACGTTTTTTTCAACCATTCTCTGAAAAACGGCCATGAATCATGATTTTTTTTCATACATTTGTAATTATTGTTAATATGGTTTTGTCTTCGACGTCAATTTCTAAGACAAAACAAATTATTAATATTTAACCGGAAAAGGTCTGCCAACCGTTCCGGTTTTTATTTATCGGTAATGACTACCTGTTCTCCTTTCACCACAAAACACACAGGAGCTGTCGCCTCAATCATTCTGAACAAATCAGACAAAGGCCGGAACTTCTGAATCGCCCCGGAAAACCGGATATTCTTCAGATCCCCCCGAACAAAAGTATATTTCACATCATACCAACGCCCCACTTGTTGCATAATTTCCTGAAGAGTGGCATTTTGAAAGCTAAATTTACCTTCGATCCAGGAAACAACCGAAGCAACTTCCACTTCCCGGACAGTCATTTGTTTTCCATCAGATAGCAGTTGTTGACCAGGCCGTAAACAGACAGAATTTCCTTTAGAAGCCAAAACTTCAACGGCTCCTTTTACCAAAGTCGTGGCCACGCCAGCCTCATCAGCATAAGCCATCAAGTTGAATTCTGTTCCCAAAACCTTAACCGTTACTTTTTCAGTTTCTACCCGGAACGGCCGTAGTGTATCTTTTTGTATTTTAAAATACCCTTCTCCTTTCAAGCGGACAACTCTTTCCTGTTCACTGAAATGGGCAGGAAATTCAAGTTCAGAAGCAGAATTCAACCATACCACCGAACCATCCTCCAATTTTAAGCGATATTCCCCGCCATTGGGTACAACCAATTTTTGTATGGCCTGTACTCCGACTTCTTGATTTTTATAATGGAGCATCCGCCCGGAATCTATACAAACCATTACCCGTTTGTCCCGAACAAATATGGTGTCATTCACATCCGAGGGCACAAAAACCTGTCCCCCATCAGCCAACACGAAATAAGCGAGTTTGTTTACAGGCGCATCCAGACGGACGGATTCCTGCAAACCGAACTCCCGTCTTTTCTGCTGCTCCTGCAACCACCATCCCCCTCCTAAACTGAGCAGAAGCAATCCTATTGCCGCATACGACATCCAACGCTTCACTATACTCTTTCTTTGCCTATGAGATTTCACCCAAGCCAATTTCCGGAGTACATCGGGCGTAAAATCCTCTTTCAGTACAACCAAATACCGATGCACCTGCCGTATCTTCTCAAACTCTGCCCGATGACTATCGCTTTCCTGCAACCACCTGTCAAGCAACTCCGCTTCTTCATCCGGGAGCCGGCCATTCAATTGATCAATTATCCGCTGCTCAGTCTGTTCGTCCATATCCATTTATTGTCCTTTTTATGAAGGACGCAGCAAACAGAAAAAAGGGTGAAAAAGAAATGAATTTTTTTAGGAAATAAAATTTTAATATCCGGCCTGCCCGGCAAAGATAAAAAATAAGAAAAGATGTTGCCGGGAAAATTCTTTCCGCAACTCGCGGTAAGCAATCTTTATTTGGGTCTTTACTGTATTCACCGATATCTCCAAATATTCAGCCACTTCGGCATACTTCATCTCTTCAAGCACCACCAATTTCAATATCAAACGGCATTGCTCAGGCAATCCTTCCACAGCTTTCCACACCATTCCCCACTCATCCGGTTTCGGGTTATCCTCTTGCTGCTGTGTCACAGCCTCTAACCCGATAAATTCTTTCTGTTTTCTGGTAAAACTCACACAACCATTTCTCACTGCAACGTACAGATAACTATCCAACGATCTGTTTTTTTCAAGCCTCACCCCCCTTTCCCAAATACGGACAAACACTTCCGAAACAACATCCTCGGCAGCCTCTCTCGACCCGATAAAAGCCCTGGCAAAACGACACAAGTCCGTATAATACGTCGTAAATACATAATCAAAAGCCTGCTTCTCTCCCCTTTCCAAATCCCGGATGATTTTTTCATCTATATGCCTTTTTGTCTCCACCTTAAATCGAATTACACTTCTACAAATATAGGAAGATGTCTCGAAAACGCAAAATAGGCATAAATAATCCACTTCTATCTGTAGTTATATCATTACCATGATATTTTTGATTAGAATCGTTAGTCGCCCTCCTTTCTGGATTCAGCAAAAATTGAGGCAGGAACCTATAAAATATCCCACCTCTTAAAAAGAAATCACGATGAAAAAGAAACACCGATTGCGGTGCCTGGGCATCATTGTGGGTAAAGGTAAAGACTTCCCGCTATCAAATAAGTTTATTTCAACTATCACGACTTTTTTTAATGAAAGAGCCATGGCGGATACATGACTTATAAATAAAAAGCATTATCTTTATATTCAAAAACAATTTATCTGCAAATGACACAAGAAGTAAACCGCATAAAAGCGGTGCTGGCAGAAACCGGAAAAGTATGGCTGGCAGGACATACAACAGACATACATAATAGAATCATGGCATTGATAAGCCAAGGCGAGACTTCGGAAATCGAGTTCAAATCGGCACATGGAGGATTCCCCGGCAGTTTTTGGGAGAGTTATTCGGCTTTTGCCAATACAAACGGCGGTACAATTGTACTGGGCGTGGTGGAGAAGAATAACCAATTTTTCTTTGACGGGCTTACGGAAGAAACCATCGTCCGTTATAAAAAGATTTTTTGGGATTGCGCCCATAACAAAGGTAAAATAAGCGTTTGTCTTCCCCGAGAATCAGATATAAGAATAGAAAAGATGGAAGAATCCTATATATTGATATGCAATATTCCACGCGCGAGTTATGAGCTGCGTCCCGTGTATATCAGTTCCAACCCATTCGGAAACACTTACCGAAGAAACCATGAGGGCGATTATCTTTGTACCGATGCGGAAGTAAGACGAATGTTTGCAGATGCTGAGCATGACCGCCATTCGCAGGACGGACGTATCCTTGTAGGCTTTGACTTTGAAAGGGATATAGATATGGAATCCTTGCATCAATACCGACAGACCCTCGCCAACCTGCAACCCTCCCATCCCTGGATAGGTATCAGCGACATGGATTTCTTAAAAAAGTTAGGAGCATATGCTACGGAATATGAAACCGGGAAAGAGGGATTTACGTTGGCAGGTATTCTGATATTCGGCAAGTACGACAGTATTACCAACCATTCAGGCGACCCGATGTATTTTGTGGATTATCGGGAACGTATTGCAACCGACAATCCCGATATAAGGTGGACTAACCGTATTTATCCGGATGGTTTATGGGAAGCCAACCTTTATCAATTCTATGTAAGGGTATATAACCGACTGATACAATCGTTACCCCGTCCATTCATGATGAAAGACGGGGTGCGTCAGGAAGAGACACCTGCCCACGATGCCGTGAGAGAGGCACTTATCAATTGTATTATCCACCAAGATGTGAATGCACAAGGGCATATTGTTGTGGAACGTACCGATGAAAGCCTTGTCTTTATGAACCCGGGCATGATGTTGGTTTCCAAACAGCAGTATTTCGAAGGAGGACGCAGCATTTGCCGTAACCCGATCCTGCAAAAGATGTTCATGCGGCTGGGGCGTGCCGAGAAAGCCGGTAGCGGCGTGGATAAAATTGTAAGCGGCTGGCAGTCTTTGGGGTTGCCACTTCCTACCGTTGCCGAAGAGACACGTCCGGACTATGTTGTGCTGACCATGCAGTTGAGGATAAAAAACCGACAAGAAAAACCGACAAGAAAAACCGACAAGAAAAACCGACAAGAAAAACCGACAAGAAAACCCCACAAGCAGGATTTGAGAAGAAAGCAAATCCTGGAGTTTTGCGTTGAGCCAAAGTCTTTATTTGATATTTTGCAACATTTGGGACTGAAGAACAGATAAAATCTTATGGATGTCTATATCAGTCCGATGATTGGTGCAGGGATATTGGAAATGACAGAACCAGACAATCCCACCAGTCGTAATCAGATGTATGTAACCCGCAAAGGAGCTGTGTCATTATGAACACAGCCCTCTTTCTTTATGCCAGTATAGACTTCAAAAATTTACCTCACTCTACCTGAAACTAATCAGAATAAACAGCATCCAACTTCTCCTCCAACACCTCACCCCGGATATTAATCGCTTCAATCCTCCCTTCCGGATTCAACAAGAAGAGATGCGGAATCACCGTAACTCCGTATTCTTTTGCCACCTTCCCATCCCGGTCGCATACATGAATCCAAGGGGTCCCGTCTTCCTGAATGGCTTTCTTCCAGGCATCGGTGTTTTTATCGATGCTCACCCCGAACACCTCAAAGCCGACAGCGTGATACCTTTCATACAATTTTTTCACATGTATACCCTCGCGGCGACAAGGTCCGCACCACGATGCCCAAAAATCCACCAATACCCATTTTCCTTTCAAGGCAGACAAACAACGTTCGTGCCCCTCCGGATCGGTCAGGCAAATCTCTCCGAAAAGCTGACCGGGCTGCTGTTTGGCCACTAAATCCCGACGGGCTAACATCAATTGATAATCGTGGTTCATATCCATCCCTTCTCCGAAAGAACGGATAATGGAATCCACTTCCTGAAATTGCATCCGGTGGATTTTGTTCGCCCGGTACCAACAGGCCGCCACATACCGATTTTCCGGCATACTCAGGAAATCGGCCTTCAACTGTTTCCGGGCCAAAGTGGCATCCGCAAACACCTTTTCCGCCGCCTTGACTTTTGCCCGGTCCCTGGTCTCAAAAGAAGCCTGATACAACTTAGCCACCCGTTCTTCTTCATCCGCCAAACGCCGTTCCTCCCGGACATAATTTCCCCAACGCTCGTTGTTCGGCGTTCCGGTCACATTCGCATAATAAACCTTCCCTTTCTCCGCCTCTATCCGTATTTTTCCGGGTTCAAGAAACAACACCAGTGTTCCCCTTTCCTGATTAAAAGAAAGGTTTACCGACTGAATTCCCTGTTCCGATTTCCCCTTGAAACGAAACCGGCCGGACTCGATGCGGGCACTGTCTAACAAACGGTCACCCGTTGCCGTTTTTTGCTTCATCCATACCCACCCGGTATCGATCCCCGCAATTTTTCCCTTTACTTCATACATCGATGTTTTCTGAGCGATTGTTGCGGTTACCACCAACATACAGAAAACCAAATTCACCCATCTTTTCTTCATAGTCTTTCTATTTAGCGGTATACACAATATCCACCGGAGTTCCGAAATGCTCATACGGCACAGGGTCGCCGAACGAATCTCCCCAAGCGGTAGGGACCTGATAAAAACGCACCCGACCGTTCAATCCGGAAGAAGAGCGGTCTACACTTCCCACAACCAATTGTCCTTGAATCTTTGGATCTGAAGTCAAACCGGTAAAAATATGGAATTTGAGTAAAGTGATTTCTTCGTTTTCCAAAACAATCGGATTCGTCACATTTCCGTTCATGTCATACTGATACACGGTATTACCCACAGCATAAAACAACCAGTTAGCAGAAGGATAAACTGCAAAATGCTCTGCTTTATCAATATCCGTGGCATCATCTAAGGGTAAAAACTTACGTTGGGTGATACCGGACGCAATCTTCATCATGTAAAGATAACGCCGGTGCGTATCGCTGTCTTCCAATATGGTATAAGTAGAACTTCCGTCATAAGGCGTACTGGTCATATACACAAAATCTTTTCCTGTTGTCCAGGGGAAATGAGGCGACGCGGCAACTATTTCTTCACAACTCAGCATATTAGCTGCCAATTTCACAAACCGTTTATTGGTTATATCATATAATATCCGGGCACCATTATAAACATAGTAATAAGGATAATACCCGACAGCCTCAGCCACTTCAAAAGTCTCCTCACTGTCAGTAAGATGATTGCAAGGCAATCCGAAAGGACCGGCCATACCAAAAGGTTTACTTACCCCATAAACCGTATTTTTCGCTACAATCAACTCCCAACCATAACCGGCAGCCCGTACCCCCGGCTTGAAATTTTCAGGATATTCCATCATCTCGTAAAGAATATGGTTTGCCTCATCCCATTCATATTTGACAACATCCAATTTATAGCTGCCACTCTCCGATAAAAGGTAAAAGCGGGGTTCAGTACCGAATTGCAGACCGTTCATATTAAAAACACTTTGTAAAGCCTTCGGACCATACAATTCCGGTAAATCTCTATAAACATCCCGGACCACCATACTTTCTTTGGCTGACAAAGAAATCAAATCCACCTTACAACGATTATCTACATCCGAAAGTACCAGCCACCCTGTATTTAATTCGGTTGTCACCTTAATGGGAAATGAATTTTTCCAGGTAACCCGGGTCAATGTGTCCTTTACATTACAATATATGTCGTACTCACTGTCCGGCAAAACAACAAAATAATTCAACTCTTTCTCATTTCCCAAAACATAGCTGGAAGTACCGGAAGAGCCGGCCTGTCCCCTGGCAACAGCTTTCCATTCATAGTAATACCGGCTTTGGTCTCCTGCATCTAAATTCCCCGCTACAACAGGCGAAGCCTTCAAGGTATCTACATTTCTGTAATAAATTTCCATCTCTTCCGGCAAACCGGAAATCTCCACTTCGTTAATGTCATGGTAAACATAGTTACCTTCGTCTTTAAAACACCCGCTCAAAAACAAACTGAGCACACCTAATACAAAATATATCTTTTTCATAGCTCATTTCCTTATTGGTAATACATATCTCCCATACGCATCGGAGTGACACCGTCATCCTCATACACCGGAGCGGCATTTAATATTTTCACCATTTTAGTCGCGATATATTCTTTCCGGGGATTGACGTAAGTGACGTCATCGAACAGCACCCGGGTCATATTCAATTCCTGACACATTTTATCCAGTTTTTTTACAGAGAAAGTACCGAAATAGGTATCATACCACCCCTTAGGAGGAGTATTCAATATCTCTGAATACACAATTTTATACCTCACTTTGCTATACCGTTTATCAGTAGCCTGATTAACAGGCTGCGAAGGCCACATCAGTCGGAAATCTGCATTTTCCTGCAATTCCAGCACCAAATAACGTTCTTCTTTTTTCAAAATCTCCGGGCGCAACAACACCACGGGGATAGCGACAAACGTATACCCCTTTTCCAAGGTATATGTCTCTGCCAAAGCAACGTAATCCTCACCCGGCCGACCGTTGGTTTCGGCCACTTTCAGTTTTATTTCGCGATCATAATCCGTCACCTGTCCCGACATGCGTACCCACACCCACATGGAATCGGACTGCACTTCCCCATCCACATAAGCGTACGAAAAAAAGACAGAATCCTGTGTCCCTTCAAAATAGATATAATCTACCCCTGAATAAGTATCCAAATCCTGTTGGCAAGCACCCAGCAGCCCCATAACCAACACTATAAAAATCAGTCTTTTCATCATCATTGTTTTTTAATTTCTATAATCAGTCTCACTTCTCGGAACAGGCAGGCAATATTTAGCGGCATCCATCGCAATGGCCGCTCCTCCGTTACCGGCCGGTATGGAGGAAGCATTCACCCGTTTATAGTAATAAAAAAGCTGCCCTTCCCCGAAAAATTCCCGGATATATTCTTCTGCAACAACGCTTTTTACATCTATTTGTTCATTTTCCTCAAAAGGAATCTGTCCCCGGTTTCTCCTTAACCGATTCAACACCTCACGGGCTTCGTCCATATCATCCGTTGTTTCCGCCACAATAAAAAACATTTCACTCATGCGTATCATCGGCAACAAATAATTATGCGGGCGCAATTCTTCTGTTTGTTCGTATTTATGAAAACAACGGGCCGTGAATTTCCCATCCTTGGGGACTTGCCACATGGAAGTATAACGCCAGTCGTTATCATTGGCGAAAATATTCTTCAACCCGTTTTCATCCGGAATCAAAAGTTTCGAGGCATCCAAATCGGAAGTAAAATAATCGGTGAAGATGTCTCCTCTTTTTCTGTTCTGTAAAGCAAAAATCAATTCAGTGGAAAACACAAAATCCCGGCTCTTATTGGATTCCAGCATCACATCGTTAAACTTCACCCAAGGGAACCATTGTTCTTGAACGGCCACCACTTTCCGGGCCGCTTCCAACGCCTTCTGATTTTCCCCGGCATACAGGTACACCCGGGCCATCAAAGCCTGTACGGCATAATAATTCAAGCGCAGATTACGGTAACGCAGGCTATTGTCATCGTCTATTCCGTCACTGGCCAAAGGCCCCTCTGCTATAATCGGATCCCGGGCCAACATCGTCTCCGCCGTTTGCAAATCCCGGATGATTTTCCCGACAACTTCGGAGGCAGGCAACAAATCGGTAGCCGAATAAGCAAATTTTTCATTGTAACAAATAGACACATCTTCGGGATTGGTTTTATAAACCGGACCGAAAAGACGCAACAAATCAAAATGCAACATAG
This sequence comes from Bacteroides sp., assembly GCA_021771575.1. Lineage (GTDB taxonomy): Bacteria > Bacteroidota > Bacteroidia > Bacteroidales > Marinifilaceae > Odoribacter. The sequence continues at coordinate 126,705 of JAETOX010000001.1, forward strand.
CCCTCAATGCCAAAGCTTCCCCCTTAATGAGGTTGTAATTGTCCGCCGTAAATATCTCTTTTCTGGCATCGGCATTTTTGATAATCAAATTACAATTCATAATCAAGGAATAAGCCTGAGTCCAAATGGCATTGATGCGTTTCTCCACATCCGCATCGTCGTATTTATAAATCACCACATTTTTATCACCCCCCACCTCACTGATTTTATAACGTTGCGCCAATATTTCCACCATCCGGAACATTAATTCTCCACCATACAGGCTGCTTTGGTTCAATTCAATATACACACCGTTCAACGCTTCCTTGAACCCGGTTTCCGTCTGATACAACTGCTCTTCCAACACCTTATCCACAGGTTTTACATCCAACCAACTATCACACGCAGCTATCCAAGGCAATAAAACGGCCACGCAAACCACTGTTTTTATAGAACTTATTAATTTCATAACCCATTCATTTAAACATAATTAAAATGTCACAGACAACGACATGGAAACAGTACGGGCAAACGGATAATCGATACCCCGTTCTTCCTTCACACTGGAAATCCGGAAAATATCATTCATGTTCGCCTGCAACCGCAAGGCCGACATCCCCACACGTCTTAATTTTGCAGATTCAAATTCATATCCCAATGAAAAGGATTCTCCGCTCAGCACATTTTCCCTTTGCACAAAACGCGAAGAAATCGGCGTCATTTCTGTCAAAGAAATTCCCTTGAACTGAGCCATATCCCCCGCCGCTTGCCAACGGTCGTACAAAGCCCGTTTATCCTGGTTGTATTTCAGCGAACTCTCTGAAATATTTTCCACTTTCGTATACATGGCATTATTGAATACATCGGCACCGAACCGATAACGCAAAAAGAACGAAAACGAAAAGCCTTTATAATACAGTGTACTGCCGAATACTCCTTCCAATTTGGGAAGTGAATTTCCCACCACCACTTCGTCCTCTTTATTATAGTCAAAACTATAAGTACCGTCCTTTTTCAGAAAAATTTCCTTACCTGTCGACGGGTCGATTCCCAGTGAACGCACCGACCACAAAGCCGTAGGACTTCCGCCGTCGTAATAACGCGTCAGACTGGTATTTTTATCCCGGTAAGCATAATCGTTGCCCAATTCGGTGTCCCGATTCTCTTCATTCAGTTTGTTCAAGCTGTTTCCTATATTTTTATAATAGGCCTTTTCATGTCTGAAATTGAAACTCAAGGTCCAGTTAATACGTTCTTGCAACCGGTACACCGGTGAATATTTTATGGTACCGTTTACTCCTTTATTCACTTGGGCGCCCATATTCGTCCCGATTTGTGCCACCCCTACCGAAGAGGGGACAGTGATATATACCAACAACGGATCGGTATCCTTTACATAGTAATCCGCATTGACATTCAAACGGTTCCCAAACAACGAGACATCGGCACCGATATTCTTGTCCAAGGTTTTCTGCCACTTGATATCGGGATTTCCGATCTTGTCGACAATCACACTCGCTCCGAAAGAATTCTGCAACCAGGTATTGAATGAATAAGTGGTAAACGACTGGTAAGAACTGAAACTCTGATTACCGGGATTTCCGATAGAAGCACGCACTTTCAGCCGGTTCAGCCATTCCGCTCCTTTCAGGAAAGGTTCATTATGCAGGTTCCACGCCAAACCCACAGCCCAGGTTTCGGAATAACGTTTATTGCTTCCGAAGGCAGAAGATCCGTCCATCCGGATGTTGGCATCCAATAAATACCGATTGTCATAAGAATATCCGCCATTAAAATAAAAACTGTTCGAACGGGAAACCGATTCGGAATAATTGGGTTTGCTGTTCTCCGTGAAACCGTTAGAAAAAGAAGGCTTTGTAAAATCTCCCACCGGGAATCCGGTCACCGTATAGGATTCACTGGTCATTTCACTTGAGCGGAAACGCGCACCGATTACTGCGTTCAACTGGTGACGCTCACCCAGCAAAGCACCATACGTAACCGTAAAATCCCCGTCGTAATAAAAATCCCCGTTATTGGTGCTCGTATATCTTCCCTTCTTTTCCTGTGCCACACTGTTAAACGAAGAATGCTGTGGAGACACAAAACGTTCCGTCCGGGTTACACTCTTTCCCAACCCCAAACGTCCCCGGATATACAGCGTTGGCAAAATACGCCATTCTGCATTGAAATTATCGGTAAATCCGAATTTTTTCTCTTCATCCAGATTATTCAGGCTTGCATTCCACAAAGGATTCCCCACCGTATATTCCCGACCGTTGATAAGATAACTTTCCAAATAACGTCCGATGGTCCCGTCTTTCTGTGTTTTCCGGTAATACGGATTGGCCCGGGAATATTCTGAAAAAGGCACTGTAGGATTCTGTGCCCGGTTATAATCCACCGATAATTTATTCGCAAACTGAAATTTCCCTTTGCGGTAAGTCAAGTCAAAATTACATCCCAGCACATCCCGTTTGGATTCTTTCATCACACCGGCAGTGCCGTTGTAATTCACGCCCAGTCCATAACGAATCTGGTCATCTCCGCCCTCCGCGTATACATTGTGTTTATGGCTGAAACTAACCCGTAAAGGTTCATTCATCCAATAGGTATTGACTCCCCGGGCCACTTCCGCGCGGTGGGCATTATAAAGACTGTCCCGGCGTGCCTGTTCAACCGCATCATTTCCTTTCACTTGATAATAACCTGCTTTCAACTCAAATTCCAGTTTTTCTTCCGCATTCATCAGATTGTAATCCGTCAAGTCAGGAACGGAAACACTGAAATCACCGGAATAGGACACTTTAAACCGGCCTTTTTCGGGTTTTTTAGTTTCAATTACCACAACCCCATTGGCCGCTTTTGAACCGTAGATGGCCGTGGATGCCGCATCTTTCAATATCGTCACCGATTCCACCCGGTCCATATTCAGGTCCATCACTGTACGTAAGGTTGTTTCGAAACCGTCCAGAATAAACAATGGTTGGTTCGGGTCGGTGCCGAATTGTTCCTTTAGCCCGATTACACTGGTCTTGCCGCGAATCTCGATGTCCGGTAACTTATTCGGGTCGGAACCGAATTGATTGTTTTCCATCATCACAAAGGAAGGGTCTAATGTCCGCAAGCTCTGGATTAAGTTTTGAGTTCCCACCATTTTCAACTCCTCCTTTTTAAACGTAGTCGCCGACCCCGTAAAACTCTCTTTTTTCCGTTCGTAAATACCGGTCACCACCACCTCGTCCATCTCCTGCGTGTCCTCCGTCATGACCACATTAATCTCTGTTTTTTCTCCGACCGGAAATTTTTGTGTTTTCATTCCGATAAAAGTAAATTTCAACACCCAGTTACCTTGCGCAGGGCATTCCAATGCATACTTTCCCTCGGTATCGGTAGTCACCCCGACACTTGTCCCGTCGATCAACACGGTTACTCCCGGCAGCGGGGCACCGTCTTTGTCGGTCACTTTACCGGTTAGCTTCCGGTTTTGTGCCTGCGGAACGGCAATCTTCCGGTTGACCTGTTTGATAATGATGGCCCCATTCTCTTTCACGCATTGCAAACCGGTGCCTTCCAGGCATTTTTTTAATACTTCGTCCACCACCACATCTTTGACATCAATATCGATTCCCTTAACGGATGCGATGTCCTCGTCGCTATACAAAAACACCAAATGAGTTTTCGCCTTTAATTCCCAGATAATCTCTTCTAAAGAGGCATTTTGTTTTTTCAAGCTTACCGTCTGTGCATTCACCACGGCAAACAACTGTACTACAGCACACACCAGCAATAGAAATGTCAGCTTCATACGCAGTGGAATTTTCAACAAATTTCCCTTATAGGGAAACGCATCATTTCGCTTTCTTTTCATACTTTTGTAAAAGATTAAAATAATTTTTGTTAATCGAACAGAGTCCGGAAATTGTTGGTCCATGCTCCGGTCTCTGTTTTTTTATTATTTCCGGCCGATAATCACCGTTTTTCCTTTTCTTTCCACGCTTATTTTATCCATGGCACGCAACAGATTCAAGACGGAATCAATATGTTCATAACGCCCCAGATGGGCCGATATCCGTAAATCCTTTACCGATTCAGTGGTATAAAAGATCTCCATTCCATACCAGCGGGCCAGGGTATTCATGACATCTTCCAACTGCTGTTTTTTAAAGACAAACATGCCCTCTGTCCAGCCGGTGTAGAGGGATACGTCAACCTCTCTCACTTCTGCCCGGTTAAGCCGTTTATTCCAATAATATTGCCGGGCAGGAGCCAGGCTCACCGGTCCATCTGCCAACTTTTCATTCATCACCTCGACCGCACCGCTTATCAAGGTGGTATGTACAACATCCTCATTCCGGTAAGCTTTCACATTGAAACAGGTGCCGGTCACTTTTACCCGCATATCTCCCGTTTCAACAATAAAAGGCCATTCTCCGGCTTTTTTCACCTGAAAACAGGCTTCTCCGTCCAAAAACACTTTACGCTCTTTTCCGTTGAACTCTACCGGAAAACGGAATTTCGTTTCACAATTCAACCTGACTTGGGTACCATCAGCTAAAGTAAGGCTATAATCTGCCCCCGCCGGGATGATAAGCGTATGGTAAACGACTGCTTTTTCCTCTGCCCGCCCTACGGCTGACGTATCCTGATGATAAGCCAGGCTGCAATTGCTGTCGTTGACAATCAAAGTCCCGTTGTTTTCGCGGAATTCAACCCTGTGGTTTTCCAAATGGATACGCTCTCCGTTCGCCAAAATCAGTTCTGCCCTTCGTCTGCCTTCCAGCAAAGCCAACGATTCTTCCTCAATCATACTGTCATGCCGGGAATATAAAACAGCAAGAGCAATACCGAACATCACCACAGCACATGCGGCTGCAACCATCCATTTCCATCCAACCCGCCTATGTGAAAAACGGATTTTAGTCCGGATCTGCTCATATTCCCGGTCTACATCTATGGAATCTTCCAAGCTGAAACGTAAAAAAGCTTCCCGCTGATTGCGCATGTTTTCAAAAAGCCTGCGGTGGCCGGGTTCCTCCAACCACTCCAAAAACCCTGCATCCAAAAGGCTTTCCGGATTCTGTAAATGAGAAAGGATATAGTCTATATCGGTTTCCTGACGTTCCATATCTGTTTTATTTATCGGAAATTTTATCGTTTCGTCTATATAAACACAGGTACGAAAGAAAAATGGGTGAGTTAAAATGAAATTATTTTCAATAATTTTTTATCTGCGGAAAACAAAGAAGCAGCAATGAAGCCGGAAATTCCTCCCGAAGATTTTTTAAACCATTGGATATATGCGTCTTGACGGTATTTACGGAAATGCCCAACATTTCCGCTATTTCTTTGTATTTTTTACACTCGATAAGATAAAGATACATCACTTCCCTGCACTTGTCCGGCAACTTACCGATCCGGTCCTTGATTTTCAGGATCAGTTCTTCGTGTCCGGCATCGTCGGCCGGAAAGTAAATCGCTTCTGCTTTGGCTTCCAGTTCGGCATGCCGGACTTTCACTTTCAAGTGTTCCAGGTAGTTAATGGCCCTGTGGCGGGTAAGACTAAGCAGACAAGGAAGCATCGGCTGGTTAAAATCGATTTCATCACGCCGGGTCCACACTGTCAGGAAAACATCGTGTACAATGTCCTTGGCAGCCTCTTCATCTTTTACAAAACTCATTGCATGAAAACACAATGGTTTAAAAAATTCCCGGAAAGAATTTTCAAACAGAATCTTTACATCGCATGTCCCGGTATACCTCTCCATAACCACCTGAAAGATATTTTTTCCCCCTCACAAAGATAGAGCATTTGCCAAAAACAACAAAACAGGGATTTACCAAAACAGGAAATTCAGCTTGTGTCGTCAATCTTACATCTTCACCATTCTTTGTTTTTCAGCTGTTCTCTATTGGCATATCGGATATAAACGGTTCTTCTTTCATTTGCGGATTATGGCAAGGACATAAAAAAGCGTCTTCAAAAGCCATTGCCTCTTTTGAAGACGCCCGACATGGAATCTTTCCGCAAACCGCTTTTTATTCCATAAACACCATTTCAGGGATTCCCCCGGTGCATTTCGTCGCCCCTTTGCGGGATTTTTTGATGCCCGGAATCAAGGGACTATTCTCCAGTACATGCCGGATGCGTTTATACTGGTCGGCCGTAAATTCGTCCTGATAGGTATATTCGTAATCCATCACATTGCGCGAAATAAAGGTGACGCCGCCATCCCCTTTCCGCTCAAACAGACGCTCACTTTCGGTGCCTTCGGTCGCTATGATTTGCCGGCATTCGTCCATATAGGCTTTCCGGTTATAATTAGGCGTATCTGCACAATAATCCGTCTGCAATTCATCTGTATTCGAAAATACATGGAACAAACCCAGATAATGCCCCAACTCGTGGGCGACAATCTGTTTGGCATTCGGACGGATGGCATACTGCGTATTCAAAGCAACGCAGCACATTTTGCCCACCGGATGGTCGAAGTACCTCTCTCCGGCAACCAAGCCCTTTAAACCGTTTTCCGAAATTGTATATGGCATTGTCGATATACCGGTCATGCCTATATTGCTCTCTTTAAAGGGGAATACTACAATATTTACATACTCATTCGGATTCCACAGCAATGCCAGGTCGTCCGCAGCCGTACTCTGTATGAAATCATAGGCACTGACATCCGTCTTCGCCCATTGCACCCGGTGAATACCGGGCTCGTCCATGGCTTTCCCATCGGGAGCAACCGTGGCCATATAAAATTCAACCCCCATATCCAATCCGTTGTGCCCTTGCCGGTATAATCGGCTGCAATAAGGCAAAATGTCTTTCAAATAATTGCTGTGGATATTCTGATTGATATCGCCGGCCTCCTGGTAGAGTATATGGAATACTACCGGCAAACAGTATACATAGTCGTGCAAGGCTCCGGTCTGCTTGACCGTAATCCTGCACGGTTCTCCTCCCGTTTCCTGTACCACCAATTCGCAATCCCGGTGCTCCCGGAACACCTGCTCATCAATCGTCACAGTCAGGGAGTCCGCCAGATTCCCCCGCTCTTTGTCTACCCGACACCACTCCGTGATGCCTTCTACGCTCCAGGCTCCAGCCGATTCGACAAACACTTTACAAACCAACCCCGCCGCATCGGCTTCAATCAGCGTTTCCGACACCCGCATCGGTAACCGGGGTTCCGGTTTGTCCTTGCTGTCGTCCGAGCAGGCCCACAACAGACAACAGCCTGCCGCGAGCACATGCCACCATTGCCATAAAAACTTACAATTTTTCATAATCCGCTTTTTTACCGGCTTCTACTTTCCGGCAATTCAATGCCGATTTGTCTGAAGTCTTCAATATATAAGCCACTACTTCCAGATTCTCTTTTTTAAACTCTGCGGGCACGGTATATGTAAAGGTTTCCACATAATCCTCCGACATGTTGAGTTTTCCTTTTTCAATTTTATGTTCCGCCCCGTACAAATCTGTCAGATAATGCCGCAATACGTGGTGGTGGTAATTATCCTCTTCGGTCTCGGCTCCGGCCTGTACAGCGTATAGATTGTTCTCTAACAGGGCCACAACTATATTGGTTGCATAATCTACTTCACTGCCTTTCACTTTTACCTCTACTTTCAAATCATCCCCGCTCCACTCGGTAGCAAGCGCAATACCCACTTTGCCTCCGGCATTCAAGGCTTTAGCAAAAACCATCCCTTCAATGCCGTCACTGTAATTCCATTTGTCCGCATGGTCGATAATCACGGTCGGATAACTGCTTCCAAACTTGAATTGTTTTTGGAAAGCCCCGATATATTCATCTACCATAAAATCTTTCATCGTACCCAATGTTCCGTATACAGACACCGGACAGATACGTCCCGGCACTTCCTTCTCCGCCTGCGAGATGGCATGCGTAGCCCGCGGACAATAGGTACAACCGACAGCGGTGAATTTCATTACCAATACATTTTTCTTAAATCCGGCGCCTTGTTCCGCTACCACGGTGACTATTCCGGAACGACTCCCGTTGTACTCCGCCACAAAGGAATATGTACCGGCAATGGAGGTCGCGAATACCCCGTTTTTCAAAGCCTCGCCGGAGGTCTGCTCCCGGATTACTGCTGCCGAAGTCACGTCAGCCCCCCCGAAAGTTACCGTAAAATGCACTTCATCCGAGCCATCGGCCAGGATTTTGTCACGGGTTGCAGTGAACATCAAACCGTTTTTCTCATTACTATCGTCTGAAGAACAAGCGGCCATACCGATTGTCAGCAGACATATCAACCCAATAAATACTTGTTTCATTATTCTTTTTTTATGATTCATTAAAACGAAGATGTCAATGTCAGATTAAAGCCGGTGTAAGCGGGCATCTCCCGACATACCCCACCGGCACACTGTATGCCAGCCCGGTTGCGCCCGTACTGCAAGGCGACCCTTGTCCGGGATTTAGAGTAACTCAAACCGCCGTGGTAATAATGGATATCTGTTTTCCCGTAATTGTACATGTCTCCCGCAAAGAAGCTCCACGCCGGCGCAATTCCCCATTCTGCCAATAAAGCCACCCAGTCTCCTTCATCCCGTTTCGTCCACAAATGTTGGCCTTCCAGGCGTAGGGAATAACGGTTTCCCCACGTATGGACGATATCCGCCACTACGATATGCGCATGGCAGGTTTTGCCTGTTTTTCCCCAGACCACCGGATTGAAATCCTGGAGGCTGTAGAAGAATACCGTTTTCCAGGCAGGATTCCATTTTTTGGATATATCGATATTTATATCTCTGTAGAACAATTCTTTACCTACGCTGCACAACCCGTTTTTCAAACGGTAATAAGTGGAAAAATTGGCCTGTAATTTCCAGCCGTATTTCCCTCCTAATGCCGTCCCTTTCCGGAAATTGTAATAAAAATCTACCTGTCCGCCTGTCTCCCCGTTCCCCTGGGTGGCATATGCGTAGAGATTGGCCAAAGAATAGGTGTGCTGCCGGGTGAGTGCCGGCAGGTAGTTCAAATCTTCTTCCAATCCGACAGCCTCCCGCGAAGATCGGAACATCATCCGGTTCAGACTGCGGAAATTCACCTGTATCCCCAATCCTTTCCGGGCATATCCTCCCTCCAGCAACAGCCCCTGTCCCTTTCTTATCACATAGTCATTGTATAACGCGGGGTCTTTTGATTTCCCGACATACTCTCCCCGCAAAGAAACGCCGGCATGTTCCAAAGCCAAACGTAAGGAATAGGCATTTACATTCGATTTGATTTCCCGGTTGCCCACGTATTCCTCATACCGGTTGACAAAACTGCCCTCTACCCATATTCCTGTTTTCATCCAGCCGAACACATTTGCGAGATCTAGCTGCAAATCGCCTCCTCTTACGTAAGATGGGGCACGCTCCATGAATCTTCGCGGACGCCCGTAGATTCCTTTGAGGTTTATCTTGTTCCGGAACGAATAAAACAAACGGACGCCCTCCACCGAGGTATTCAATCCCAACGAGCGTTCCTCGTAAGCCCGGAATACCATACCGCTACCAAATTGTTCGTAAAAATCGCCCACCCGGATTTTCAAATCCCGGTCCTCAAAAGCAACATATTTACCGACAATTCCGCAATCGCTCAATTGTCCGGACAATCCCTGCAGCACAGGCAGATACCCTTCAAACAGTATACCGATAGAGAATTTCCGCCACTGGTAATCCAGGTTCAGATAATTGTTTGAACCGAACCGGTCGTCCGGACGGATGGCCCCTGTCTTGTTGTCTTTCATGTAATATACCGTATTTGTCTCGAAACCTCCGGAAAGCATACCGTATTTTTGTTCCTGCCCGTCAACGGAACGGGACAGGAAACAAAAACAACCCATCAGCACCAACAAGTACACCACTTTCATGATCTTAACTTTTTCAGGACGTTCAACACTTCCATTTCTGCTCCCGGGGTGTAACCGCAATGGGAATACACAATTTTTCCGGTCTTATCCAATACAAACAAAAAGGGAATATTATTTACATTCATGGCCCTTTTCAGTTCCTGGTTTTTGTCCAGCAATATCTGAAATGGCCATTCCCGTCCCTCTGCCATCGAACGAACCCTCAAGGCAGCACGGCTATCATCTGTCGCCACGGCCACTACCTTGAAGTCTAAAATTTCTTTCCAATCGTGGAAGGTTTCGCTCAAGGCATCCAATTCCTGAATACAAGGCTTGCAGGTTGTGGCCCAAAAAGCCAATACAACGGGAATGGAATCATTGATTACTTCCCGGATGGCACACCGGTCTCCCTCCGGATTCTCTACAGTCACCTCGGGTAATTGCCGTTGGGAAAAACCGTCGAGCAATAACAATATCATACCGATGGCCAAAATATATTTTCTCATATCCCCTTGTATTATGATTTGTATGCTACACTTGCTATCTTACACAATCCTTTGCGTGAAGTTCCGGGAATTTCTTCAATAACAATGTCGTTCGGATTATCCACTACCCGATACCCCACCAAACGCCCTGCCGTAGAAGCCGGTTTGGCGGGATCGTAGAGACCGATGTAAAATTCATCTCCAAAAGGAGACATACCCATAATATATTGTTCATTCCATATAGCTGTAATGACTTCTGTTACGGGCAATCCGTTGTCCATAACCCTGTCTTCTCCTCCAAAGTCCAACAACAGTTTCCCCCTGGCCGTAGAATAATCGTAACCATACAAACGGCTGCCAACGGTGTAAAATATCACGGTTTTTCGTGAGCTACAAGCAAAAAATTCCGCTTTATCTATATCCTCCGCATTCGTTAATTGTTGCGGATCTCTATGGGTAAACTCAACCCCAAAGAAAGAAGCATTTATTTTATAGGGGTATAAATAATAATCTGAAGGCGAAGAAGCACCCGGATTTTTTAAAATAGTATAATTCGAAATCATGACATTACGGGAATTAATTGTTGTCACAAAATCTTTTCCGGGAGTCCAGAAATCATCATTTACAATAATATTGGGAATCGGAGCACAATACCCGTTAACTCCACCCGTTGTAGGCATATAATGTCCTTGGTAAAGGAAGCATTTGTTATCATCGTCATACACCACAATTATCGAGCTGGTCATTGAAGAAAAATCGAAACCTACTTTATTTCCCATCTTAAACAATTCATAATTTCCTTTATAATGATTAGAGGGATTTCCCATTTTGCGATAGCCCCCCATACGATCGTTATCAAAATAAAGATTACCATCTATTGTCTCTACGCGGAAATACATCATTTGATTAGCATGTTGCAATACGCAACTACCCACAGACGAAGGATCCCAGAAACTATACTTCAAATGTGCATCTTCTATTGGAGTGAGGCTATTTTTATCCAATTTATAAGTTCCGTCCTCTGAACCCAGCTGTATCGCATTATCTCCCAGAAAGGTAATAGGCAGAAATAAAAATGTTGGTTTTTTCAGTACGGGCATGTCTAAGCCATTCAAAATATCTTTCATCAACACAGTATCTCCATTGACAAAAGCCAACATATCCAATTGTGCCTCTCCGTTCTCATTTTCACCCCACACCAACCAACCATTAGAGAAATTAGTGGTCAGATTGACATTTACCGAACGGGTCACCACCACTCCGGTGGATTTGTCTTTGATACGGAAAAATAATCTATATCCTCCTTCGGGACGATTTACCGGCCAAACCAAATCTTTTTCACGTCCGATTTCTGTATTTTCGTCATTTAAAAACCATCGGAATTCATAATTATCCGGATTCTGAATAATTGTATTTTCCACTTGTGGGCTAATCCGCAGTGTATCGACAAAGCTCACATATTTATAAGTTGTGTCAATAAATCCGGCTTCTCCGATGATCACCTCGTTAATTTCCCGGTAATCGTAATTACCTAAATCTTTGTAGCAAGAATGGCATATCATTCCTCCCAATAATGTACCTATAATCAATAATCGTGTTTTCATACATTTTCATTTTTAGATATTCTTTCCGGCAGTCATTTTCACCAAATCACCATTCTCATCCGGCTCGTCCTCATAAATGGTTTTACCGTCTTTTTCCCTTTCTTTCAAATATTTATCCAGATTTTGTCCCATAATTCTTGCCCGGGTATCTTCTCCTCGGTTTAGTTCATTAAAATCATCCAATGTCATGGAGAAAAGTGTGCACATGATATCAAATTTCTTGATGGACCACTTTCCCCAATATTCTTCGGGCCAAAATGCAGGTATTCTTATTTCGTTCGAAAGCAGAATGACATGACGAACTACATTCACGGAATCCATCGGATTTCCATAAATATCACCGAAAGGCTGCCACCAAGGCAGAGGTAAGACAAAATCATTGTTTGCCTGTAATTCCAAAACTAAAGAAAGCGTCAATTCTTCTTTGGCTAATTTCTCTGTTTTGATAAGCCGGCAAGGGACCTCGACCTGCCGTTCATGGGCTAGAAGCAAGGGATTCAGATTAAATTCTTCATAATCTTCCCCTTGTTTTGCTGTAGATTCGTGCAGTACGCGCAAAGAAACATGGCGGTCGTAATCTGTTACATTTCCCATCACTCGTACGCGGATGGGCAAAACGGTATCATTTCCCGGTACAGAGGCAAAATTAATGCGAGTTGTATCTATATATTCCCACCTTTCCTGCTCGCCATAACCGCTTTGCGGGGGCATTTGCATCATAAAATACACGCCGTCTTTCCCTTCGTATCCTATCATTTCCGAATCACACTTCCATAACAATAGCGGTAATAATAAGAATAAGCCTATTTTTAATGTAAATTTCATAACTTTTCCGAATAAAAGAATTAATAATTAGTTCCTCTGTGATCTTCTTCTTCCTGAGGCAAACGGAATAAGTATTTTTCTTTGGTCATAGCAATCTCATCTCCGTCGCCTGTCGTGATATTGCTTTTATTTCTGCGTTTGAAAAACCAGAATAACTGACCTTCACCGATAAATTCCCGTCGGTATTCTTTCTCGATTGCTTCCATCAAATCGGCCTCTTCACTTATATTGGCAATTTTGCGTGCCTCCCTCAGTTTGTTGAGATATTCCAGTCCCTCGTCGGTACATTCCGCAGCAATCAGATACATTTCCGAAATCCGCATCAAAGGCATCAGGTACTGATAGCCCTTTCCCTGGTCGTCTACCTCTTTGTACTTAACCAAATAGCGCAGATTACCCTCTTCTTTGTCGGCACTTGCCAACATTTCCCAATGCCAGGCATAACGGATGTCGTTGATATTGTTCTCGTACATCCAGTCGATATACGCCTCTGTGGGTTTCAGTCTCCGGGTTGCAGAGAGATTGTTGGAAAACATCGTCTCAAAAACAAGTTTACGATTCAAATTGTACACTCCGAATAGAATTTCAGGCTGGTAAATCCGGTCCTGGTGGTCGACTTCTGCGGCTGCTTCACGCTCAATAAAGGGAAACCACTGGTTATCTTCCTGGGTTGCTTTGATCACTTTCGAAGCATAGCTCCCTGCCAACGAAGTATTGCCTCCATAAAGGGCCACCCGGGCAATGTAAGCCTGCACGGCGTAATAATTCATACGCAATGGACGGTAACGCATCGCATTGGACAGCCCATTCCCGGCAGCGGAGAACAAAGGACCTTCCGTCATGACGGGATCATAACCGTCGAGTACCTGTTCTGCTTCGCGCAAATCATTCAGGATAAAATTCAATACTTCTTCTGCGGGTAACATCTCACGCACTACTAAATCGGAAGAGCGTACATAAGGCATACATTTTACGTTTTTATCGAGGTTATATACCGGTCCGAAAATCCGGAATAATTCAAAATGTAATAATGCTCGCAATGCTAACGCTTCTCCCCGGATAATATGATAACTTTCTTCGTCCAATACAGCTCTGTCCTGCTCGCAGTGTTCCAGCAAGGTGTTGACATTGTTGATCAGAAACCAGACTTTCGACCAGGTTTTTTCCACAGCATTTCTTTTCGCCTCCGATTCGTAACGGGACAAGGCATTATAGATGTGTTCATCCTCCGAACAATCATAATATTGTGCCAGAATATCCATGGTTCCATAGGTCAATGTGCTTCCGTACAAAGAATTATCCAATAAATCGACATATACTCCGTTTAAAGCGGTCAGAAAACCGTCCTTGGTGCTATACAGGTCTTTTTCCATAATCCGGTCTTCGGAACCCACATCCAGCCAGTTGGAACAAGACAATTGGCAGATAGCCAAAAAAGCGATACAACTATATTTAATTAATGTCTTCATAAATCCCTCCTATTTTAAAATCTTAAACTCAAAGAAAAGGTCACGCTTCGTGCAAACGGATATTCAGTACCCCTCTCTTCTTTGAAAGAAGAAATTCGGAATATTTCATTCATATAAGCTCTCAGTGTCAAGCCATCGGCACCGATATAGTTTAACCACGACGCATTGGTCTCATACCCCAAGGATATGGATTCTCCTGAAAAGGTGTTTTCTGTCACGACAAAACGCGAAGACATCGGCGTTGTGGATTTGTTTTCCTGTATTCCTTTGAATTTTGCCCGATCGCCCGGTTGCCGCCAACGGTCGTATAAAGCCCGTTTGTCCTGATTGCGGAAAACCATCGCATCGGAAATATTTTCTACTTTATTGTACAAAGCGGAAGCCATTACCTGGCCACCCAGACGGTAACGGAAATTTACAGAAGCAGAAAAACCTTTCCAATAGAAGGAAGTTCCGATAATCCCTTCTACATCAGGGCGGGAAGAGCCGACAACTACTTCGTCGTCAGCGGAATAGATGAAGGTCTGCGTTCCGTCTTTTTTCAGGAATACTTCCCGACCTGTTGCCGGGTCGATACCCAAGGAGGGCACAGCCCACATATCATCGGGACTGGCTCCTTCGTAATACCGTAATAAGGTTTTGGAACTTCCTTTTTCATTTAAATAATCCAGTTTATCCCCGATTTCCCGGTATTCTGACTTGGAGGTCCGGAAGTTAAAATTGATGGTCCAGTTTAAATCTTTGTTTTTGATGACGGTTCCGGAAAGGGTTCCATTCCAACCTTGTGCTATCTGTCGTCCAAAATTCGTATAAATACTGGTTGTTCCGAGGGATGGCGGCATATTGATGCTCACTAAGAGAGGATCGGTGTCTTTGTAGTAATAATCCAATGTTACCTTTAAGCGGTTGCCGAACATAGCCAGGTCGAAACCGATATTTTTGTCTAGTGTCCGCTGCCAGTCCAAGTCTTTGTTTCCGAATCGTTCGATAATGGCGCTTGTGCCGAATACATTCTGATTGGCCACGTTATACCGATAAGTCTTCATGGCCTGGTAGGCGTCGAAATTCTGGTTTCCGGGATTACCAATGGAGGCTCTGATTTTGAAGTTATCGAATATTTCCAATGCTTTCATGAAATTTTCATTGTGCAGGTTCCAGGCCAGACCGATTGCCCAAGTCGTTGAAAAACGCTTGTTGGCGCCAAACCGGGAGGTACCGTCCGACCGCACGTTAACATCCATGAGATAACGGTTGGCGAATGAATAGTTGACATTCAAGAAGAAACTGGCAGCGCGGCTTTTTTCTCTCGCAAAAGATGGCTTTTGTCCGTCTGTGAAACCCATTGAAAAAGCAGGATTGATATGTAAATCACTGGTAAACCCGATGGCTAAATAACCGTCCCTGCTGGTTTTCACCTGGTTGATAGACATACCGCCGACTGCGTTCACCTGATGTCTGTCGGCAATTAGTTTACCGAAAGTCAGGTTTAAATCACCATTATAAGAAAAAGTTTCTGTGGTGTTGCTGGTGAACTGTCCGCGCTTCAATTGTTCGGTTTCCTTGAAATCGGGGTGTTTGGGCGATTTGAAGGCTTCTGTTTTCGAAATACTTTTGCTCAAGCCGAAGCGTCCCTGCAAACGCAAGGAACTCAAGATTTTCCATTCTGCATTAAAATTGTCCCGGAAAGCAATGTTTTTTGTTTCGTTTGTATTTTTGATATTAAATTTATACAAAGGATTGATATATTCGTCGGTCTGCTGGTCCGGCCCCTCCAGGTACATGGGAATCTCACCGTTTTCGGTTGTTTTCCGGTTGTAAGGATTTGCCCAGGCAAAATCGGAGAAACTAACCGGTTCGCGTTCTGAATTGGTCACATCCATGCTGAATTTATTGGAAAATAATAAACTTTTTTTCCGGTAAGACAGATCGATATTACCGCTGAAAATATCCCGGTTGGATCCTTCCATGACCCCATTACTATTTTTATATCCCAGGCCTAAACCGTAGCGCATGGCATTATCACCGCCATCGATGTATAAATTGTGACTGTGATTGAATACTGTCCGTAGAGGTTCGCTCAACCAGTAGGTATCGACTCCACGTTCCACTTCCATCAAACGCCGGTAATATTTTTCGTCCAAGGCTACCTGAGTCATGTAATTGGCGTCAGTCGTATATTTGCCCGATAATCGTTCGAATTCCAGTTTTTCCCTGGCATTCATTAAGTTGTAATCGGTGAGATCCGGAAATTGTATTCCATAATTTCCATTATAGGAAAGACGTAATTTGCCGGCTTCCGGCTGTACGGTTTCTACGACGATGACCCCGTTGGCAGCTTTGGAACCGTAGATTGCGGTAGAAGCGGCATCTTTCAATATTGTTACACTGGCCACCCGGTCCATATTCAGATTGACAATGGTTTGTAAATCTGTTTCTACTCCATCCAGAATAAACAATGGTTGATTGGGGTCGTGCTCAAATTCGGACTGTAAACCGATGACACTTGTCTTGCCGCGAATCTCGATGTCCGGCAGGGTGTTCGGGTCGGATCCCATTTCTTTGCTTTCAATCATTAACATGGCGGGATCCAATGTTTTCAGACTTTGAATAATATTGGATGTCCCTATCATTTTCAAGTCCTCTTTTGTATAGGTAGCTGCCGAACCGGTAAAGCTCTCTTTTTTACGGGTGTAAATACCGGTTACCACTGCTTCTTCCATTTCTGTGACTTGTTCGGTTAAGAGAATCACCAATTCTTTTTCTCCCTGCCAAGTTACTTCATTGGTTTCCATCCCCATAAAAGAACAAACGAGTACGATTTTCTCCATTCTCGGGATTTCCATGACGAACTTTCCGTGGGCATCTGTAGCAACCCCTATTTTCGTTTCTTTGAGTACGACGGAAACCCCAGGCAAAGTCTGGCCTTTCTCGTCTTTAACGACACCGCGGACAATCACTTTTTCTACGGTCTCGGTTTGTTTTTCCGGTTCTTTCCGCAAAATGACGATGGTCCGGTTCATTAATTTGTAGGTGAGCCCGGTATTTTGGAGACATTTATCCAATATCGTTTTTAGCTCTTCGTTGTTGAACGAAAATTCCAGTCCTTTTACATGTTCGATTTGCGCATCTTCGTATAAAAAGAGATACTCCGATTCTTTTTCCAATAAACGGATTACCTGTTCCAAAGAGGCGTTGTTTACCTCTACGGACACTTTTACAACCTGACTGTAAACATTTGCCACTAACTGAGAAGCGGAAAGACAGAGGAATAAGCCCAAAAACTTCATCGTTAAATACATTTTTAACCATCTTCTTTTAGGAAGAAGACATCGGATTCCATTTTTTTTCATAAATTTGTTAGTTATAATGAAACATCACCGGCATTGCCGGCCGAAGGACGGGATAGTGCGAATATCCTGTCCTTCTTTATCTATGCTTAGCAATAAACACTACTTTTTCTTTGATATCACATGTTACACTCCCGATTGCCTCTATCATTTTCACAAACACTTCAAAGCCTTCATATCGCATCATTCCTCCGGAAAATGTGATGTCTTTCACTTCTTCGTCTTCAAACTGAACCTGTATATTATACCAACGGCTCACTGTGGCCATGATGTCTTCCAGACGCTGTTTACGGAAAACAAAACGCCCCTCTTTCCAGGCAACATAAGGATATACTTCCACTTGCTGTTTCCAAAGCCGGCCAGTCTCATCAAGAATACTTTGTTCTCCTGGTTTCAGCAATATCCGGTTATTTGTATTTTTAACACACACACTTCCTTCTACTAAAGTGGTCACTACCCGCTTTTCATTCCGGTAAGAACGCACATTAAAATCAGTCCCCAGCACCTCGATTTCCGAATTGTTTGTTTCCACGATGAAAGGATGCGCGCTATCTTTTTCTATCTCGAAATAAGCCTCTCCCGTCAAAGCAACCTTTCGCTCATTAGCTGCAAAGTGTAAAGGGAAACGTAATTCCGACTCGGAATTCAGCCACACCCGACTACCATCCGGCAAGGTCATGGCAAACTCTCCCCCACGGGGAATGGTCAAAAGATGGCAAACTTCGTCGTTGTTCCCTGCTGTTTGGTTATGAGTATGCAGCGATAATCCGTTCGAATCGACCCGGATATCTTCCCGGGCAGTAAGGATGGTCATCACCGTATCTCCAAGATACCAAACGGAACCGTCTGCGAGAGACAGTACTGCTTTTTTATTGCCGGGACAAATGGTCTCTGTCAGTAATTGTTCCCTATCTGCCCCTTGCTGTAGCCAGCCCCAGGCGAAACCGACAATGAGCACCATGCCGGCAGCCATACCATACCACCGCATCAAACGTCTGTATCTATGTTTTTTTAGTTTCTGGTAAGCTAAAAAAGGATTATATTGGAATTGTTGCTGTAAACGATTGTTCAACTTGTCCGGAGAAGCACCTCCGTCAAGTTGCCATTCTTCCCCCTTCTGCTCTAAAATACTTTTCAGTATTTTATCGGAAGAATCGTATATATCGTCCCATGTCTTCATTTGTTTTTATTAACAAACACACGGACTCCCCGAACGGGTAACAGAAAAAAACAAGAATTTTAAAAAAAATTAAAAAAAATGGTGGCCAGCAGCACTCCCCAAATTTCCCCCATACGTTCACGGACGATAGCATAAGCCCGTTTTTTCTGCATTTTTACCGTATTTTCGGAAATGTTCAAAGTTTGTGCTATTTCCCGGACTTTATATCCCTCCAGGCTCAAATTCATAATAGCTCTTTGCTGTTCGGACAAATCGGCCAGCACTAATCGTAATTTAGCAATTACACTTTCTTCAATGGCAAGTTCAATGGCCATCTCTTCCGACCAGGTCAATTCGGAGGTATAATTTTCTAACAGGCGCCGGGAGTTATCACGATCCCGGATTAAATTTAACGCACGGCTGTATACAGCTTTGTAGAGCCAGGCAGCTAAAGCTTTGATATTGGGAAATTGTAATGCAGAATCCCACAATCCCACCATACACTCCTGAACAATATCTTCTACCCCGGCATTCTCATGGGTCAGTTTAGCCGCATAAGCACACAATGCCGGATAAAATTCCTCATATAACTGCAACCACGCCGCTTCTTTTTTTTTGTTCAGATCGGTAATAAAATGTTCTCTATCAACCATGTCTCTTTTCCCTGCTGCGGCAAATATACGAAAAAAGATAAAACGGAGGAAACCGGGCCTATACTATCTCTTTTTTAGTCTATCTACCGAATTAGTCGTATATCTGTTATTTTGATATATCATTGATAATTGATTTTTTTCTACTTTGAAGGGAAAGAATTCCGGACTTTTGTATTTTATTCTCGTATAGCAGACAAAAGGGATCCCTTAAATTGCAGTATATGGAGAAGAGGCAAGAGAAGTTGATTTATACGATAGGCCATTCCACCCATCCGTTGGATTATTTCAGAGAATTACTGGATGCTTATCGAATTGATTGTATCGTCGATGTGAGAAATGTAGCCGCGAGCAGTTACAATCCGCAATATAACGGTCGTATCTTACGAAATTACCTGCAAAATCACGGTATTCAATATGTACACATGGGTTCTGAATTCGGCGCCCGTCCCCGGGATATCGCTATGTTGGATATGGAAGGACGTGTGGATTTCGACAAAGTCCGGGCAGGTATGAAATTCCTTTCGGGTATCAAAAGACTGGAAAAGGGTCTGCGGAAAGGTTACCGCATAGCTTTGATGTGTTCTCAGTCGGATCCTTTCGAATGTCACCGTTTTTCGCTCATTGCTTATTATCTGGTAAGACACGGATTTTCTGTAAAACATATATTGAAGGACAAAACCTGTATTGATAATAGCGAGCTGGAAAAACTTTTGCTCAAAACATACGATAAGCAACTTCCGGAAAAAGACCTTTTTAATTTTCATGTCGGAGACGAAGAAAGGCTGGAAGTGGCTTATCGGCTGAAAGGCAGAAGTATCGCTTACCGGCCGTTTGTATGAGGGTTTAACATCAAAAATCCAAGCGGTGAGGCCCGGAAAACCGTGATTTAACCTGCCCAAAGATCCTTTGTTTGGCAGCATTATTTGGGGGTTTGGATAAAGAATTGATTGACAATACTTTCGCTCGATTAAATTCGGAGCAAATTCGAAGTCAATTCAGCGCATTTACAGTGCATTTTTAGAAAATTAACAAACTTGATCCGATGAAGATCCGATGTATTACTTTTTTATTTATTTGGTTGAGATAATGAATGTTATGGCAATAATGGAAAAATTTTTAATGTCAGTTTAATTGCGCAGTATTATGTTTATCGGGTTTATATTCGGATTACTGTAAGAGAGTGCGGGTGTGCAGTGAAATATGCTTTTCAGGAACAAAACTTTTTTCTTTCGCTCGGATTCGTGATTATATAAAAATAACACCAGGGATGGTTGTGTATCCATTTCCAATCCTCTGGTGTTATTTCTCTCAAAAACCGGATAATCAATTCATCATTCTGACTTTCGGCGCTTCCCGTTCCAGTATTTGGGCTTTTTCAGTCTCGCCCAATACGTTTAAAATTCTCGCCCGCACCAACATGTATTCGGATTTATAATAGCCACTGTGATAACTATCGATCAACGAAGCTAACCAATCATCCGCTTCCTTTACCAAGGTATCGTCCCCACATACTTCTACGCGCCGCAGGAAGCTCCGGATAAAATCCAGTTTTGCATCGAAACTGTAGAATATACCGTAACTGATGGAACGATACATTTCATCCAGCATGCCCCGGATATCTCCTTCGGCCACCTTTTTGGCAGCATACAAGGAAGCTATATATTGCGGTACTTTCGGCAATTCTATTGTATAGAGGTAATTCAACAATTCCTCATACCGTTGTTGGTTAAAAGCAGTTTTTTGGGGATCCCGCCACACAAAACCTGCTACCGCGCTTTTTAACGTATAATCCAAAAACAGATCTACGGTATCGCGAGGCACAAAATCGCAAAAGCGGTACTTGGTACGCATGACTTTTTTCAAAATCGGCGAAAGCGGGTCCGAGAGATGTTTGATCAGGATGTTCCAGGTCTCACGGGTATAAAATCTCCGGTCGTCGAGCCCTTCGATATACTCTGTTGCCACTTCTTTTTGCAATTTCGTACGGCAGGCTTTGAATAACACTTCCATATATTGTCTGACAAAAGCTTCGTCGCGCTCTCCCGCTTCATAACGCTTTTGCAGCTCCTCCAAGGTAGCCTCTCCCGCCAACGCTATTTTTCCGTTACCGATCAGTGCTTCGGATAGCATATATCCTGTAACACAATGCTTCAACTCTCCTGCAGCATCGATATACAACAAAGTTGGATAAGCTGCCACTTCATATCGTTTCGCTAACTCAGGTCCTTCACCTTTCTCCATATCTATTTTCACACATACAAACTTCCGGTTATAGAAATCAGCAACCGAATCCTGAGTAAAAACATTTTTCGCCAACATTTTACAGGGTCCGCACCAAGAGGTATAACAATCTACGAATACCATCTTCTTTT
>JAETOX010000015.1 GCA_021771575.1 Bacteroides sp.
GCAGACAGAATAATAGGTGTATAGCCTAAATCCTTACGTTTTCTGTTGTAAGATTTATAGTATTTAAAATATTTCAATTTTAATTCCAGCGGATATAAAAAAGTTTTCATAAATTATTTTATAGTGTACAAAATCAAAAACAGAGCTAATCACGATGCTGACTTTCAGGAAATATACATATACTAACTCTGATTTTTTCTATCCTTACATTTGTAAATATTGATCAATACCGTTTTTGCAATAGATATCTTTCTCATTCATTTTTTGATAATAATACGAAAAATTTCTGTCTCTGTTCTCCATATAAAGATCATTATGCCAGAGATGGAATCCGATGGCAGCAAACTTTAAAGCTATTTTCTTTTTACCGAGTTGACGCAGGCGCATGGCAAGGTCGTAATCTTCTCCGCCCCAGCCAACAAAGAATTCATCGTAACCGTTGATTCTGACGACATCTTCTTTCCAATAAGACATATTGCATCCCAGACCTGGTGCCGTTTTGCAGCGCGTAGCCAGGAGGCCCGCCAGTAGCAGACAACGAATGGAATTTTCCCTGCGAATAAGATCACGTGTAAAAAAAATTGGGTTGGATATATTGCTGGGTAGAACACTATTTTGCTGTTAACTTAGGACCGATATTGACTCTTCCTCCCTTGATATAATAACCTTTCCGGGCAAAAAGAAGATGAATGTTTTTATTAGGCATAAAATTCCTTGATCATATTATTAGAGGATTTTCCCCTGAAAATAAACAAAATGAAAAACATAGCAGTTATTCTTACAGGAAGCTCATAACTTCGGGGTGGGAATTTTTATCTAAACAATTCTTAAAAATAGGCGGTCAAAAGTAATCGAACATACTCTTCCTGTATTCCATATGTTTTTCCATCTCCACTGGTATCACCGATCCCGGAAAAATGTACAGGCAAAAAGGCTCAACCGATCTCACTTTCAGTTGCGGGAGGTAGGAAAAATAGGTGAAATAATGGATTAGAGAAGTTGATAGTAAAGTATCTCGCATATCGTCGATAAATTATACACTTCCCTGGAATAGCCGCGAGGGGTAATTACACTGCAATATCCCCTTTGATGTGCGGATGAGGATCATAATCCGTTAATTCGAAGTCTTCATAACGGAAACGAAAAATATCTTTTACATCCGGGTTGATATTCATCCGGGGCAATGCCCGCGGCTCACGGGTAAGCTGTAATTTCACCTGTCCGATATGATTGAGGTAGATATGAGCATCTCCCAAAGTATGAATAAATTCGCCCGGCTGCAACCCGCATACCTGAGCCACCATCATCGTCAACAAAGCATAAGAAGCGATGTTAAAAGGAACGCCCAAAAAAGTGTCGGCGCTACGCTGATAAAGCTGACAGGACAATTTTCCGTTCACCACATAAAACTGAAATAAGGCATGACAAGGGGCCAGGGCCATATTTTCTATATCTCCTGCATTCCAGGCACTCACGATCAACCGCCGGGAATCGGGAGTATGCCGGATATCGTGGATCACTTGGGCGATCTGATCCAGATGCGTTCCGTCGGGCCGGGGCCAGGAGCGCCATTGATAGCCATAAACCGGGCCTAGATTGCCTTCGGCATCCGCCCATTCATTCCAGATTTTCACCCCATGTTCCTGCAAATATTTCACATTGGTATCTCCACGTAAAAACCACAACAACTCATAGATAATGGATTTCAGATGCAATTTTTTCGTTGTCAGTAAAGGAAATCCTGCCTGTAAATCAAAACGCATCTGATGTCCGAAGATGCTGATCGTTCCCGTTCCCGTACGATCTGTTTTTTCCGCTCCTTCCCGGAGAATCCGATCCAATAAGTCTAAATATTGCAGCATAAGTTTAAAATCAATTGATTACAAAAGTAGTAAAAACAGACGAAAAAACAAGGTGGCTCTTAAGCTTCCTTCTTTCGGATCAGCATCAACCCGTGCCGGAGAGGCAACAACAAATTTTCCACCCGGGAATCGGCCTGCACCAGTTCATTAAATTCCAGAATTCCCCGCGTCTGGGCATCCTTGCTACCGGCTTGCACAACTTTTCCGTCCCACAAGACATCATCGGCAACAATAATCCCTCCGGGACGTACTTTATCAAAAACCAACCGATAATAGTCGGCATATTGCCGTTTGTCCGCATCAATAAAAACCAGATCAAATTGCTCGTCTAGTTCCGGGATGATGTCACAGGCATCTCCAATATGGAACACAATCCGGTGGTTGAGGCCGCTCTGACCAATATACTTACGGGTAAAGTCTTCCAATTCATCGTTGATATCGATGGTATGCAATATCCCGTTCTCCTCCATTCCCATCGCCATGGCAATGGCCGCATACCCAGTAAATGTACCTACTTCCAACACCCGCCGAGCATGATTCATGCGGCATAACATCCTCAGGAATTGTCCCTGCATATTTCCAGATAACATCCGCGGACGGAGGATTTTGCGATGCGTAGCACGCGATAATTCGGCCAACACTTCCGGTTCCTGCTCCGAATGCAGTTCTATGTATTCTTCCAATTCAAGCCCCGGTTCCCAATGGATCGATTCATCGTTTATCATAAGCCGACAGAATTATTTGTAAATTAAAACAGATTGTTTATCAGCGGCAAAAATTTCTCCAGCTACCTGTTGCAACAAAGCGGCATCGATTTCTTCGATCTTTTCGTAGATATCCGCAAGTTCATCTACTTTGTCATAGATCAAAAAACTCTTTCCACTGGAAAGCATCATATTTTCATAATTTTCGGACGCCAAGGTCATTTGACCAATCATTTGTGTCTTGGCTTTCTGCAATTGCCGATGCCCCAAAGGTTCATCCCACAACAAAGCCATTTCCCTGTGACAGAGTTTCCGGCATTTTTCCAAATCTCCGGCATCACAGCCGAAATATATAGTAAACACTCCGGTATCCGAATAGGTGGTATAGGACGCTTCAACATTATAAGCTAAACCATATCTTTCCCGGATATTCAGATTCAAACGTGAATTCATCCCGGTTCCTCCCAGAATATTCACCAGCAAAGATAAAGGCAACCGGTTCTCCTCCGTATAGTCGTAAGCGACATTACCAATAATACAATGGTTTTGATAAGTATCCATCTCCACAATCCGCTCTTCCGGCACATACAATTCCGGACGTTTTCTCTCCAATACGGATGGATACCCCTGAATATCACCAAAATACCTTTCGATCAGGCGCACCAACCGATCGAAAGGAATGTCCCCTACCGAACTGATCACCATACGTCCGGGCTGATAGTTCCGTCGAACAAAGTCCAGAATATCCGTCCGCTGTATTTTTTTGACAGCTTCCTCCCCGCCCAGTATATTACGTCCAATCGGGTATCCTCTGTAAATCAGTTCTTCGAAATCATCGTAAATCAATTCACCCGGACTGTCTTTATATGAATTGATTTCGTCGATCACCACCTCCTTTTCCTTTTCTATTTCTTTCTCTGGAAAAACAGAATGGAAGACGATATCTGAAAACAACTCCACCACCCGCTCATAATCTTTCGCCAAAAAAGAAGCATAAATACAAGTATCTTCTTTTGTCGTATAAGCATTCAATTCTCCACCGACATCCTCCAGACGGCTCAAAATATGATAAGCCTTCCGCTTTTCGGTGCCTTTAAAAATCACATGTTCGATAAAATGGGCGATCCCTTCTTCTTCCGCTCGCTCATCCCTGCTCCCTACTCCAATGATCAAACCACACCAGGCCGCTTTTCCCGAAGTATGCTGGTGGATTATTTTCAAACCATTTTTTAATATATGTGTCTCGTACATCATATTCCCTCTTCTCCCCCTAACTGAAAAAAGCCCTGCAATGCAAGGCTTTCCTCTATTCTTATTTTTCCGGATTTTAGTTCTGGAACAATTTTTCGAAATCAGCCATAGAAATTTCCTGTTCTTCCAGTTTCATATTTTCCCGAATCGTTGCGAAAACCCGGTTATCCAGCGCTCTTTCATACAGGTGTTGACGTTGTTTTTCATCTTGCAACAATTTAGCGGCAAAACCGTCCAACTGCTCATCGGTGAGTCCATACAGTCCGTATTGCTGAAGCTGAGCCGCTGCAATCTGACGGCCTTCTTTTTTCATATCTTCGGCTTCTACTTTGATATCGTAATCTTTAACGATAGCCGACTTCACCAATTGCCATTTGAATTCGTCCCGATAACCTTCGAAATCTTTTTCTACCATTTCAGGAGTCATATTCTCGTTTACAGCAACGATCCATCTTTTCAGGAAAGTCTCCGGTAAAACAACATCTTCATTTTTCTTAATCAGTTTTTCTTTGGCATCGATCGTAAACCGATATTCGGAATGTCCTTTCAGCTGATTTTCGATATCTGCTTTTACCCGGGCACGAAAATCGGCAACATCTTTAATCGCCCCTTCTCCGTAAAGTTTGGTAAACAGTTCTTCATTTACCTCGGCATTCACATAACGTTTGATCTCACCGATAATAAAACAGTAATTCTCTCCGGCTTTTTCCGCTTCCTCTTTGGAAACGCCCAGCATAGCGGCAAAATCGGTCTTATTAGGATAAGCCTTTACTGCATTGAATTTCACTTCTTCGCCCACTTTTTTGCCCTTGAAAGCATTGACAGCCTCTTCATCCTTCATATAATGAATGGACATCGAAGCATCCTCATTCCGGATCCCGCCTTCTTTAATATTACCGGCCTCATCTAATTCGATCAATTCACCTTTCAGATATTCTGTCCCCTCGATCTCCTCCACAGGCACCATATTACCGTTATTCTGACAAATACCCTCGATTTGCTTATCGATCATTTCATCATCCACCTTAATCAGGTAAAAAGGAACCTTTTCCCGTTTGCTCATTTTAGCATTTACCTCCGGCGACAAAGCAATATCATATAAAAACTCGAAATTATCTTCTTCCAGATTCAATTCTTTCTGTTCGGTTTCGTTCGGAAGCGGTTCACCCAAAATCTGCAAATCATTTTCTTTGATATAATTATTCAGGCTTTCTCCCAGCACTTTATTGATCTCTTCTATCAGCAGACTTTTTCCGTACATTTTTTTCACGATACCCATCGGCGTTTTTCCCTGACGGAAACCGTTCACGACTACTTTTTTCTGATAATCTTTCAGTGCTTTTTCTACGCGTCCGGCGTAATCTTCTTTACCTAATTCGATCTTAATGGTTGCGTTAAGATCATCGATCTGGTTTTTTGTTATATTCATGCCATTAGTTTGTTATAGCAGTTCAACTATATTGGTTTTTATTTTTCTCTATCATAAAAAAGCCACCTCAAATAAGGCGGCTTCCCTACTCAGTACGGGCGAAGGGACTCGAACCCCCAAGTCTTGCGACACTAGATCCTAAGTCTAGCGTGTCTACCAATTCCACCACGCCCGCCTGCCAGTTTTTGACGCTGCAAAATTAATATTAAATTCCAAATACTCAAACCCTAAAACAAAAATATTTTATAAACGCCTTATTTTTCTTACCTTTACCGCAACGAAAACAAAACGAATACGATATACACCGATAACCCATGATTGAAGTCCGAAATATAAAGAAAAGCTACGGCAAACTGAATGTATTGAAAGGAATAGACCTGACGATCCCCCAGAAAAAAGTCGTTAGCATCGTTGGTGCCAGCGGAGCCGGAAAAAGCACGCTGTTACACATTTTAGGTACCCTCGATTATCCCGATGAAGGTGAAGTCTGGTATGACCAGGAAAACGTGAGTCGCTATTCGCCCAATAAACTGGCAAATTTCAGGAATCATCATATCGGTTTTGTTTTCCAGTTTCACCATTTGTTACCGGAATTCACCGCATTGGAAAATGTCTGTATTCCCGCCTGGATAAAGGGTGACAGCAGAAAAGAAGGAGAAAAAAAAGCCTTGCATTTGCTGGAAATCATGGGGCTCAAGGAACGGATTTCCCATAAACCGTCAGAGCTTTCCGGAGGAGAACAACAACGAGTAGCCGTGGCCCGGGCTTTGGTAAACTCACCCAAAATCGTACTGGCCGATGAACCGTCGGGTAACCTCGATACGCATACCAAAACCGAATTGCATAAATTGTTCTTTTCCCTTCGGGATGAACTGGGGCAAACTTTTGTCATCGTCACCCACGACACCGAACTGGCCGAAATGTCCGATCTCAAAATCCTGTTGAGCGATGGAAGAATCTACAATAAATAAAATTTTAATTCGACAAAAAATGATATGCCACCATCAAGCTTTACGAGCAAGGTGTTATTACGACTAACGGTTTTTGTATGGAATTTTGTAAAATCTACAGAAGTATCTGAATAAATAATTCACATATTTTCCCGTTTTCTCACGAGTTCTTCCTATCTTTGCATGATTAAAAATTTAATAGAAAAATAATGAAGTATACCAACGAACTCGACAAAGTCAGCTATAGTCTCGGCTTAAGTATTGCTAGCAATTTAATCTCATCCGGTATTAAAACCATCAATGCCGAAGCATTCAACGATGCGATGCACACTGTATTTGCAGGTCAAATGCCCGAAATCATGCCAGACGAAGCAAACAATATATTACAGACTTATTTCGATAAACTTCAGCAGGAAAAAGGCAAAGAAGCTAAAGAAGCCGGCCAAAAATTCCTGGAAGAAAATAAGGGAAAAGAAGGTGTCGTGGCCTTACCCAGCGGATTACAATATAAAATACTGGTAGCCGGCAACGGACCTAAACCTCAGGCATCGGATACGGTAAAATGTCATTACGAAGGCCGGCTGATCAATGGCACCGTTTTCGATTCTTCCATCCGTAGAGGCGAACCGGCAGAATTCCCTGTAGGCGGGGTGATCGCAGGTTGGGTAGAAGCCCTGCAATTGATGCCTGTCGGATCCAAATGGCAGCTTTACATTCCTTCGGAATTAGCTTATGGAGCTCATGGCGCAGGTCAATCTATCGGCCCGAACGAAACCCTGATTTTCGATGTGGAACTTTTAGCAATTGTATAATTATAAATTCAATTCAAGCAAAACAATGAAAGCAAAAAACTTACTACTCACATTGGCTGTCGGAGCAATGGCAGTCAGTTGTAACAGCGGCGGTTCTCTGAATCAGACCTCTGCCTCATTGAAAAATGCATCGGACACGGCAAGCTTCTATATTGGTTATATGTATGGAACAGGCATGCAACGGATGGGTATGAAAGAGCCGAATATGGATGCCCTGGTGGCTGGTATGAATAGTGCTGTTCAAAAAAAAGAAGTCAAAACCGATCCCCAGCAAATGGAAATGTACCTGAATAATTATTTCCAGAGATTGGCTATGAAAAGAGCAGAAGAAAATGCAGAAAAAGGGAAAAAATTCCTGGAAGAAAATGCTAAAAAATCCGGAGTAGATACTTTGTCTCACGGAATTCAATACAAAATTCTGAAAAAAGGAGATGGTCCTAAACCGACAGCTACAGACATAGTAAAAGTACATTACAGAGGTACGTTGATCGACGGAACTGAATTCGACTCTTCGCTCAAGAGAGGCGAACCCATCGAATTCCCATTAAACCGTGTAATCCCGGGATGGACAACAGCTTTACAGGAAATGCCCGTCGGATCGAAATGGGAAATTTACATTCCTTCTGATCAGGCTTACGGCCCACGCGGCGGCGGTTCTATCGGACCGAACGAAACTCTTATTTTCGAAGTAGAGTTATTAGACATCGTTAACCCGGAAGCTCCGAAAACAGAGAAAAAATAATATTTTCCGGAAATCATAAAAGCCCGGGACTCAAGTGTCTCCGGGCTTTTTTGCTAAGTCATTAATTTTTTTTACCATTTTATGAATTACGAAATAAGCGGCAAACTGATATTTAAGGAAGAAACCCAACATATCAGCGACAAATTCCAGAAAAGAGAGTTTGTCATTGAAGTAGAGAACGAAAAAAATCCCCAATGGAACGATTTTGTCAAAGTACAATTGATCCAGGACAGATGCGACCTGCTTGAAAATATTGCACTCAACGAAAATATCAAAGTATATTTCAATATCCGGGGAAGAAAATGGGAGAATAAAGGACAAATTTCTTATTTCACTAATCTGGAAGGTTGGCGGATCGAGAAATTGCAACCTCAGAACCCTGAAAACATTCCTGTTCCCGAATATCGTGTAGAAGATATTCCGCCTATGCCGGAAGCCGACGATCTTCCCTTCTAAAAAACCGAAGCTTTTAATGTTTTTGCCAAACCGTTTTGGCCAGACAATGGGTCAATTCTCCGGTTTGGTTTTTTACTTCGTGAAATACGATTACCTCAGTCCCCCTGTCTTCTATCCGATAACCTGAAAAGATACAACTATCAGGAAGTATTTCGTGGGCATAGATGACTTCTATTTCTACCAATACATGAGCTTTCAGAAACCCAAAAGGCAGGGAATTGGTGATCCAGCGGACATAAGAAGCCTGCGTTACATGACCGTTAAAATCAATATTGTCGAAGGTCGCCGTGAATGAACGACTTCCCTGTACCTCTCCTGTAAATTCTTTTTCCTCCAGTAAAGTGTGTAGATGTAACTTTTCAATCTGATGGTGGGTACTCAGATCGATCACATTCTGCGGTAAACGCAAAGGACGCCGGCGCTTCATATCGATATACATCCATTCAGAAGTTGCCCGTACCAACTCCTCCCCGTTTTCCCGCAACATCCGGTAATCCCTCAAAGCAAAAAAACGATCGATACCCGACGGCCAGGTTTCTATGGTCACAACCTCTTCTTTCTGAGGCATCTTGGTCAACTGAATGTGTAAACGATGAAGCATCCAGGTAAATCCTTGTGCATTGAGTGTATCCACATCCACTTTGTACATTTCTGTCTGCGCTTCGGCTGCATCGTTGAACAAGTCGCACAACGTCTTGACAAATAAACGCCCTTTATAATTGGTGTAATGATTGAAAATCCTGACCTTTTCTATATACTTCGTTATCATAATTTCTTTTATTAAATCACATAAACTTCGGGATCTATCCAGACACCAAATTTCATAAAAACACTTTTTCTGATTTCATTAGCCAAACGGGTGATTTCCACACCGCTGGCCCCACCCTTATTCACCAATACCAACGCTTGTTTTTCGTATACTCCTGCCCTGCCAAGTGTCTTTCCCTTCCAACCACATTGTTCGATCATCCAACCGGCTGCCAATTTTTGCTGCCCCTCTCCGGCATTATAAACCGGCATTTCCGGATATTGCTGTAACAGCCGTTCGGCCAATTCAGCGGAAACCACCGGATTCTTGAAAAAACTTCCAGCATTCGGCCAAACAGCAACATCCGGCAATTTCGCATTCCGTACATTCAGGATGGCTTGCCGGATCGTCTTCAACTGTATTTCACCCCCGAATTTCTTCAATTCCTCTCGTATACTGCCATATTCCACCCGAAATACCGGCATTTTCGACAAACGAAAATATACGCGGGTGACTACAAATTTATTTTTCCATTCCCGCTTAAAAATACTGTCCCGATAAGCAAAGCGACAATCTTTTCCCAGGATTTCCACCATACAGGCCTTTTCCAAATCGATTGCACGGACAGTCTCAATGGTCTCCCCGGCTTCCATTCCATAAGCCCCCACATTCTGCACCGGAGCAGCCCCCACATGTCCCGGAATACCGGATAAATTCTCTACTCCACCAAATCCATGCTCTACCGTCCAGCGTACAAAATCATCCCATTTTTCTCCGGCACCGACCTCCACACATACTTCAGTCTCTGTTTCCGAGACCACCCGGAGTCCCCGCATAGCAGGATAAAACACAGTTCCTTCAAAATCTTCGGTAAATAAAAAATTACTCCCTTCTCCAAGAACCAATATTTCTTCCGGTTCCCATTCATACGATGCCACGAATTCCAATAGTTCTTTTTCCTCTTCTGCCTCAATAAAATAACGGCATACGACATCGATACCGAACGTATTGTATTTTTTTAGATTGTAATTTTCTCTGATTTCCATCGACTGTCTTTCTCTTTTAGAAGTTTTCCCGTCATATTTCAATTTATCCAAGTTTCCCCGAATCTTTCTATCTTTGTAACCAAATATTTGCAAATATACATAAAAAGATGAACACTTTACCCGCTCCGTTTGAAGAACGCATGAGAAAACTTTTGGGAGAAGAAGCACCGGCTTTTTTCGATGCCCTGCAAACCGAGCCTCCAGTCAGTATTCGACTGAATCCCCGAAAATTCCCGGCTTCGCTACCAATATTTCCACAGGCAGCAACAGCAGGTCCGGTTAGCTGGTGCCCTGATGCCTTCTATCTGAACGCTCGTCCTTTGTTCACGTTAGATCCTTATTTACACGGTGGAGCTTATTACGTACAGGAAGCTTCGTCCATGTTCATCGCTCATATTTTAAACCAAATCCTCCCTGAAAAAGAAATACGTGCATTGGATTTATGTGCAGCTCCGGGAGGAAAATCTACCCTGTTAAGTAGTTTACTTCCCCCAGACAGTGTGCTGGTAGCAAATGAAGTTATTCGCTCGCGAGCCACCATTTTAAAAGAAAATATCATCAAATGGGGCTCGGAGCAAGTGGTGGTCACCAACAACGATCCGTCCGACTTCGGCGCTCTACGGGGAGCTTTCGACCTTATCCTGGTGGATGCCCCTTGTTCGGGCGAAGGGATGTTCCGGAAAGACCCGAATGCCATACAAGAATGGAGTGAGCACAATCTACAACTATGCAGCGAACGACAACGCCGGATACTACAGGATATTTGGGACTGTCTGAAACCCGGCGGTTTTTTGATTTATAGCACTTGTACCTATCATCGTGAAGAAAACGAAGCTATCCTAGAATGGTTGCTCAGGCAATATGATGCCCGCAGCGTCGAAATCCGGCACTCGTTCGATTCGATTACTCCGGGTTATTCGGAGGCCTATTGCTATCGTTTCTATCCCCATAAAACCCGGGGAGAAGGCTTTTTTACCGGAGTGATCCAAAAAACGGAAGGTCCGGAATTCCACCTTCCGGCAAACAAGAAGAATAAGATTTCTCCAGTCAGTCTTCCAGCAGAGACCCGGGCACTCCTTGCGTATCCGGAGTTATACACCCCCTACGCCAACGAACAAATCGTCGGAATCCTGCCAGTCCGGCAAGCCGCTTTTATACGTCTGCTCGACAATTCCCTACGCGTTCTTTACAAAGGATGTGAAGTAGCGGAAATCATTCACAAAAAAGTCCGACCCTTACCCGCCCTGGCCCTGTGGCAAGGTCTGAATCAGGATCAATGTCCGATTTATCAGGCTGATAAGACAACAGCCCTCACCTTTCTGAAAAAGGAAGACATTCCTCCCATACCGCTCACAGGAGATTGGATCTTGATCACCCACGAAGGCATCGGTTTAGGATGGTGCAAAAATCTGGGAAACCGGCTCAACAATTATTATCCCAAAGAGTGGAGAATACGAATGCAACTGAATTCTTAAACAAACGAAAGGATTCATGGATACTCTAAGTTCAGATTATTGAAACAATAAAATAGATAAATCATTATAAACAGAAACTCAAACTTATGAATTACACAGAAGTCACTTTTACCATACAACCTCATTCCGAAGCGGTTTCGGATGTATTGATCGACGAATTAGGCCAAATCGGTTATGAAGGTTTCTCATACACCGAAAACGGTTTTCTGGCCTATATTCCCTCTTCCGAATTCAGGGAAGAAGCAATCGGCAAACTGGAGACCCCGCAATATTTCCGGGAAGAATACCAAATCACGACTGATGTCCGGGAAATCGAAGACCAGGATTGGAATAAAGTATGGGAAGAACATTTTACGCCGATTCTGGTAGATAACCGGATTTTGGTAAGAGCCGGATTTCACGATACAATACCGGATATTCCCTATGAAATTATCATAGAACCTAAAATGAGCTTCGGCACAGGTCATCATGCCACTACCGCTTTGATGTTGCGGACAATTCTCAACAGCAAAGAACAGATCGAAGGCAAACGCGTCCTGGATATGGGATGTGGTACGGGCATACTTTCTATCATGGCTGCAAAGGCTGGAGCCCGCGAAATCACAGGTATCGACATCGACGAATGGGCTTATAATAATGCCATGGAAAATATCCGTAATAACCATTGTCATAACATTACTATCAAAATAGGAGACGCTTCCCTGTTGACAAACGAAATGCCCTTCGATTTGATTCTGGCCAACATCAACCGGAACATCTTACTGAATGACATGGAGGAGTATGTAAAAAAATTAAATCCTGGCGGTTATCTGATTATGAGCGGATTTTACCTCAAAGATTTGCCCCTGATTCAGCAAAAGGCAACTGAACTGGAACTTACATTCAAAAATCATTCCGAAGAAAATCAATGGGTAGCAGCTAGCTTCTACAAAAATTAATCATGTTGTTTAATTTTACACAAAACATTGTTTTATCAAACTCAATGTAGCAACTTTGCATTCGTAAAACAATTAAAAGTATATAGCAAGTAAGATTATTCACATGAAAGTTTTAAAATTCGGAGGGACCTCTGTCGGAAGTGCAGAAAGAATCCAGGCCGTAGCTCACTTAATCAATGACAACGACCCTAAAATTGTGGTATTATCTGCCATGTCGGGAACTACCAATACCTTGGTAGAAATAGCGAATTGTTTGTACCGGAATGAAAAACAAACCGCTTTCGATATCATTCAGAATCTGGAAGTAAATTATTACATCGTAATCACCGAATTGTTCGAAACAGAACCTTACATACAAAAGGGAAAAAAATTCGTTCAAACGATTTTCACTTATTTACGGTCTTTTGTCAATAAGGATTTCTATCCTTTGCAAGAAAAGGCCGTATTGGCCCAAGGGGAAATCATATCGACAACCCTGATGCATTATTATCTGGAGGAACGTGGTATCCGCAATACGTTGTTGTCTGCACTGGAATATATGCGAATAGACAAAGATTGTGAACCGGATTATTTTTATATCCGGCAAAACCTAGAACGGGCACTCCGGCAACCCAACACCGAATCTTTAATCATTACCCAAGGATTTATCTGCCGGAACGCATACGGAGAAATCGACAACCTAAAAAGAGGAGGAAGTGACTATTCGGCTGCCTTGATTGGAGCAGCCATCAAAGCCGAAGAAATCCAGATCTGGACAGACATCGATGGGGTACATAATAATGACCCCCGAATAGTAAAAAACACCAAAGCTATCCGCCATCTTTCTTTCGACGAGGCGGCAGAATTAGCTTATTTCGGTGCCAAAATCCTGCATCCCTCGAGTGTGCAGCCAGCCAAAAAGGAGAATATCCCTGTGCGGTTAAAAAACACACTTTGTCCTCAGGACGAAGGTACGTTGATTACCAAAGAAAGTCCGGCTAAGAATGTCAAGGCCGTGGCAGCCAAAAGCGGCATCACAGCAATTAAGATCAAATCGACCAACATGCTTTTGGCATATGGTTTTCTGCGAAAAGTTTTCGAAGTTTTCGAAGCCTGGAAAACACCGATTGATATGATCGCCACCTCGGAAGTTGCCGTATCGCTGACCATCGACTGTACGGAACACCTGGAAGACATCTTGCGGGACCTAGAAAAATATGGCACAACAGAAGTAGACGAAAATATGGCTATTGTCTGTATTGTA
This sequence comes from Bacteroides sp., assembly GCA_021771575.1. GTDB lineage: Bacteria > Bacteroidota > Bacteroidia > Bacteroidales > Marinifilaceae > Odoribacter. The sequence continues at coordinate 13,657 of JAETOX010000015.1, forward strand.
GGCGACTTTGCAGCCGGCAAGACCGGTTTAGGCGCTCAAGTTCTAGAAGCTCTCCGGGAAGTTCCTTTACGAATGATTTCCTACGGCGGTAGCGAACATAATATTTCCGTACTGGTGAAAGAGGAAGACAAGAAAAAAGCCATGATCGATTTAAGCCACAAAATAGCAGATTTACAGAGCGATGAAACCGAATGATCTACCAATAGACCTCCCAACTCCTTATTATTACTATGATATGGAGTTGCTGGAACGTACTTTAGAAGTCGTCAAAACAGAATCCAGCAAATACGGCTTTCACGTTCATTATGCGATCAAAGCGAATGCCAATCCTCATTTGCTGGAATGTATCAGCCATTACGGTCTGGGAGCGGATTGTGTCAGTGGCAATGAAATCCAGCGGGCATTATCCTGTCATTTTCCCGCCTGGGAAATTGTGTATGCTGGCGTCGGCAAGAGCGACAGAGAAATTGAGTTGGCTTTGCAAGAAGATATACTCTGTTTTAACTGCGAATCTTTAGCAGAAATTCAAGTTATCGACGAAATCGCCGGCCGACTGGGGAAAAAAGCCCGTATCGCCCTACGCATCAATCCTAACGTAGATGCCCATACCCACCATTACATCACCACAGGTATTGAGGAAAATAAATTCGGTATTTACCTTTACGATCTGGAAACAGTCATTACAGAAATATTGAAACGGAACCACCTCGAACTGATTGGACTGCACTTCCACATTGGCTCCCAAATCACCGACATGACTGTATTCCGAGGCCTTTGTCTGCGGGCCAACCAGATTCAGGCCCAATTGAAAGCCCGTGGTTTATCGCTTCCTCATATCAATTTCGGAGGTGGCCTAGGTATCGATTATGCCGATCCTTACCGGAAGCCTATCGCTGATTTCCAAGCCTATTTCGCTACGTTCGCCCGTTTTTTCGAGCCAGCGCCTCACCAGCAAATCCATTTCGAACTGGGACGCTCCATTATAGCGCATTGCGGCAATTTGGTATCCAAAGTCTTATATGTGAAGGAAGGGAAAAACCGGCAATTCGTCATTTTGGATGCCGGAATGAACGACCTGCTGCGTCCTGCCCTCTATCAAGCTTTCCACAAGATTGAGAACATCAGCTCCGATGCCGCCGAAGAAAAATACGATGTAGTCGGACCCATATGTGAATCTGCCGACTGTTTCGGAAAAGAAGTAACTTTAAATACCACCCGCCGGGGAGATATCATTGTCATCTATTCCTGCGGAGCTTATGGAGAGGCCATGGCCTCCCGCTATAACCTACGCGATCTTCCAGGGTCGGTATTTTCCAAATAAAAAACTCAAGGGAACAAAAATATTCCCTTGAGTCATCCGATTTATTTACCTAAAATTTACCCGATTTTATCCGATTTCTTTTTTGAATGGTCGGTCGGCTTGGCTATGGATTCCCGCATCTGGGTATCGGCTTCGATATTTTTCATCCGATAATAATCCATCACGCCCAGATTTCCGGACCGGAAAGCTTCCGACATCGCCAAAGGAATATTGGCCTCGGCCTCGATTACTTTTGCCTTCATCTCCTGAGCCAGCGCCTTCATTTCCTGTTCTCTGGCCACGGCCATTGCTCTTCTCTCCTCAGCTTTCGCCTGAGCAATCTTCAGATCCGCCTCGGCCTGATCGATCTGCAAACCAGCACCGATATTTTTACCCACATCAATATCGGCAATATCGATGGAAAGGATCTCAAAAGCGGTACCTGAATCCAATCCCTTGTCCAGCACTACCTTAGAAATGAAGTCAGGGTTTTCCATTACAGCCTTATGTGACTCTGACGAACCAATAGAAGAGACAATCCCCTCACCTACCCGGGCCAATACCGTTTCCTCCCCGGCCCCTCCAACCAAGCGTTTGATGTTAGCACGGACAGTAACCCGCGCTTTAGCCACGAGCTGAATACCGTCCTTAGCCACTGCGGTCACGGGGGGTGTATTGATGACTTTAGGGTTTACACTCATCTGTACAGCTTCGAACACATCACGACCGGCAAGGTCTACAGCTGTGGCAATCTGGAAAGTCAAATCAATATTGGCTTTCGATGCAGATACCAAAGCATGTACCACCTGCGGCACATGTCCTCCTGCCAAATAATGCGCTTCCAGCAAGTCCCGGTATAATTCGATACCGGCCTTTTTCCCTTCAATCATTGCCCCGACCACAACAGTAGGAGGCACTTTCCGCCAACGCATCAACACCAACTGCAATAAAGAAATTTTCACATCTGAAACCAAGGCCTGAAACCATAAACCGATGGGTATAAAATATAAAATGACCCAAAGTAAGAACAAGCCTCCGGCAATAGCAGCGACCAGTAATACAATACCATTATTTTCCATATCAAACTGTTTTTAATTGCACTATGATTTTATTTTTACATACTTTTACTACTTCCACTGGAGAATGCACATCGATGTAACCCGACCAGGATTCGGCCTCAACCACCGTTTCTCCAATTTTCACATTTCCCATCGGAGCCAGCCGACTCAAGGCTTCACCACAATCCCCTTCGTGGATGGAATCATCTACCCCTTCTACTGAACCTTCGATTTTGGTACTTAAGCTCAGTTTTTTCCAGGTATTCGAACGCAATACATACCACGTAATCCCGATTCCAAACAAAGCCGTTCCCAACAAAATAAAATGCCCTGTCGTACTACCGTAATAACTATAGCCGAAATACACACCTGCCAGGATACAAATAAATCCCAGTACCCCAGCCACATTGACTCCTGGAAAAACCAAAAATTCCATCAATACCAGGATCGCACCAATCAAAATCAACATACAGACAAGCAACCATTCCATAATAACACGATTTAATGAGGATAAAGATATTACTTTTTTTGATCCAAACAACTCCAGCCAAAAATTTTTATATCGGATTTTTTTGTATTTACTTTGTAGAAATTTTTGGTGTAAAAAACAGTCGAAAATCAAAAGCTTAAAAGTCTCTTTATGACTTGAAGATTTTTTTGACTCTTTGACTTTTTTGACTTTATAAACGTAGAGGACATGGATTTAAAACCGGATCAAAAAGAGACTTTCTATCACAAAGAGGAATATTTCGATAAGGAAAGAACAGAAAAACTCAGTTATCACTATCACGAGATTATAAAATTATTGGGAGAAGATACAGAAAGAGAAGGTTTATTAAAAACGCCGTTACGGGTAGCTAAGGCTATGCAATATATGACACAGGGATACCAGCAAAACCCGGAAGACATATTGCGTTCGGCATTGTTCAAAGAAGATTACCGTCAAATGGTTATCGTCAAGGACATCGAAATCTACTCTTTGTGTGAGCATCACATGCTTCCCTTTATAGGACGGGCCCATGTGGCTTATATCCCTAACGGCTACATCACCGGCTTAAGCAAGGTAGCCCGGGTAGTCGAAACCTATGCCAGACGTTTGCAGGTGCAGGAAAGGCTCACCCAACAAATCAAAGATTGTATACAAAACACCTTACATCCGTTAGGGGTGGCCGTAGTCATCGAAGCCCAGCACCTGTGTATGATGATGCGGGGGGTACAAAAACAAAACTCTGTCACAACCACCTCGGACTTTAGTGGTGCTTTTGAAAAGTTAGCTACCCGGGAAGAATTTATCCGTTTGATCAGTACACGACTTCATTAATAAAAACCGCGGTTCACCGCATAAAACTATAATTACGATGAAAAAAGCATTTGTATTTCCCGGCCAGGGAGCACAATTTGTGGGAATGGGCAAAGAGTTGTATGAAAACTCCCCCAGAGCTAAAGAGTTATTTGAAAAAGCGAATGATATTTTAGGTTTCCGGATCACAGACCTGATGTTCGCCGGAACCGACGAAGATCTGAAACAGACCAAGGTAACTCAGCCGGCTATTTTCCTGCATTCGGTTATCTTAGCCGACAGCCTGACGGAAACCCCGGATATGGTAGCTGGACATTCTTTAGGAGAATTCTCTGCTCTGGTAGCTGCCAAAGCCCTTTCTTTCGAAGATGGTTTGCGCCTGGTACATGCGAGAGCCTTGGCTATGCAAAAAGCTTGCGAAGCCAATCCTTCCACCATGGCCGCAGTCTTGGGTTTGCCCGATGAAACTGTTGAGAAAATCTGTTCGGAAATCGACGAAATCGTTGTTCCGGCCAACTATAACAGCCAGGGACAAATCGTGATTTCGGGCAGCAACAAAGGCATTGAAATTGCTTGTCAGAAATTAACGGAAGCCGGTGCAAAAAGAGTATTACCCCTGAAAGTGGGCGGTGCTTTCCATTCTCCTTTGATGGAACCGGCACGTCAGGAACTCGAAACTGCCATCCGGAATACCCGTTTTTCCGAACCGGTATGTCCTATCTACCAAAATGTAGACGCTCAACCGTATACCGATCCTACCCAAATCCAGACCAACCTGATCGCTCAGCTTACGGCTTCAGTCAGATGGACTCAAATCATGAAAAACATGATTGCCGACGGAGCAACTTCTTTCCTCGAAATCGGACCGGGAAAAGTGCTCCAGGGATTGTTGAAAAAAACAAGCACGGAAATCGAAACGAACGGTATTCAATAATTCCCCTAAAGTTCCCTTCACCGGGAACTTTTTTTCGGAAAAAATTCCGGAATTTATTTTCCAAACCAATATTTTTATATCTTTAGTCCGTATTATAATGGATAGTTGTATATTTTATGCCGGATAAAAAAACAAAGCGACGTCTCAATGCCTTATTCAGATTATTGATTATGCTGGTTATCTGCATAATCACAGTATACCTATTCCCCAAAGTAGGCAGTTTTCAGTACGAATATCAGAGGGGTATGAGTTGGAGATACGAAACCCTCAACGCCCCTTTCGATTTTCCGATTTATAAAACCGAAGAAGAATTACAGGAAGAACGCGGGAAACTAGCGGCCGAACAAAGTCCTATCTTCAATCTGAATAATAATATCGTTAAATACCAGACGAATAAGTTCAAAACGGCTCTTCATCCGTACGAAGCTCCAACTACTCACGTTGCGCTCACTCAGCTCATCAATAAATTACAGTTGATCTACGAGGCCGGAATCCTGCAATTACCGGAGCAACTGGATGCCTCTAAAATCAAAACGATCAAAATTGTAGAAAACAATATCGGCCGTACAGTCGACTTCAAACAGGTATACACGTTAAAAAAAGCTTATGCAACTTTAAGCGAGCAAATCAACCATTCCGGATTGCCGGAATCCATGCAGGAAAATATCCTGAGTCTGAACCTGAACAATTACCTGCAACCCAATCTCGAATTCGATGCCTCCAAAACCAGCATGGAGCATCTGGATCGTTTAAAAAACATTAGCCTGACCCAGGGCATGGTGCAACAAGGTGATGTTATCATTACCAAACGGGATTTAGTAACTCCTGAAAAAGTCAAAATACTGAATTCTCTGAAAACCGAATATCAGCGCAATCTGGGCTCTACCGAAATGTATATGCGGACTATCGGAGGTCAGTTTATGCTGGTCATGGTGGCATTGATGATATTTACTATTTTTTTCTATTATTCGAAAAAACGAATTTTTTATAATAACCGGGAATTCATTTTTCTTTATGGTTTATTTCTGGCGACAATTGTATTGGGAAGCCTGGGTTACTATCAGAATTTCAATATGTTCGCCATTCCGGTGTTATTTTTTGTTATCATCGTCAACATTCTGATCGGCAGTCGTTCGGCTCTCTATTTGTTATTGAGCAGCACTTTGCTTATTTCTTATTATGCGCCGAATAGTTATATGTTTGCCTTTATGCAGCTCAGCGCAGGAATTGTTTCTATCTTCAGCCTTTCTCATTTACAACGGCGAAGCCAATTGATATTGTCGATATTTCTGGTTTTCATTACCTACGCTTTAGTATACATTGCTTTTATTCTGACGCAGGAAGGAGAAATCCGGATCACTCATTTATTCGCCCTGATCTGGTTACTCATCAATTGTCTTTTGCTAACACTGACTTATCCGGTGATTTATATTTTCGAACGTATATTCGGCTATACTTCCGAAATCACATTGATCGAATTGTCGAATCCCAATCACCCAGCCTTACGGAATTTGACTAAGAAAGCACCCGGGACTTTTCAGCATTCACTTATGGTAGCCAATCTGGCAGAAGAAGCGATTTATCACATCGGAGGCGATCCGTTGTTGACCCGTACGGGAGCTTTGTATCACGATATCGGCAAAACTTTCGACCCGATCTTTTTTATCGAAAACCAAAGTGGTGGCATGAACCCGCATGATCAATGCGATTTCGATGTCAGTGCACAACATATTATCAATCATGTTACCAAAGGAATAGAACTAGCTAAAAAATACAACTTACCGGAAACCATTATCAATTTTATCCGGACCCATCATGGCAAAAGTAAAGTAAAATACTTTTATAATTCTTTCAAAAATAAATATCCGGACCGGGAAATTGACGAATCGCTTTTCACATATGCGGGTCCGGATCCTGTCAACCGCGAATGCGCCGTGGTGATGATGGCGGATGCCGTTGAGGCCGTATCACGAACCCTGGCAGTGAAAACAGAGGAAAATATAACTAAAGTAGTTAACGATATCATCGACGGACAGTTGAAAGACGGACGTTTTGCCAATGCCGAGATTACCTTTAAAGATATCGCTATCGTCAAGCGAGTGTTTATCGAGATGCTAACTAATATTTATCATTCCAGAATAGCCTACCCTAAACTGGAAAACAAAGAAGAAAAATAAACCTTAAAATTTAGGGAAATGACACAAAAAGCCATTACTATTAAAGACTTAGCAGAAAAATTAAATATCTCTGTATCTACCGTGTCAAGGGCGTTGAAAGATAATCCCGAGATCAGCCAGCAAACCCGGAAAACTGTCCAGGCTTTAGCCAAAGAACTGGGATACAAACCCAATCCGATAGCTGTGGCATTAAAAACTCATAAAAGTAATACGATCGGTGTCGTTGTTCCTCAAATTGTCAATACTTTCTTTGCCAATGTCGTAAAACAGATAGAAGAAATTGCCGACAAATACGGCTATAATGTATTGGTAGCTTCTTCTAATGAAAGTTTCGAAAAGGAAAAAAAGAACATCGATATTTTTCTGTCCAACCGCTGTGACGGGATCATCCTATCGATTTCCAAAGCGACTATTTCTTACGAGCATATCAAACAAATCCAGGAAATGGGAATCCCGTTAGTATTGTTCGACCGTACCACCAAAGAACTGGAGGTGTCAAGAGTGGTAGCCGACGATGCAGACGCAGCTTATAAAATCGTACAACACCTCATCCATGGCGGAGCCCGGAAAATTGCGTTGCTCACCGGACCGGAACAATTATCTATCGGGAAAAACCGGATGAAAGGCTATCTGAAAGCAATGACTGTTAATAAACTGGAAATCAATACGGACTATATTGTCCGATGTGAAGATTTCTCTGTTAAAGCAGCCAAGGAAGCAACCCAACGTTTGCTGAACATGAAAAATATTCCTGATGCTATTTTCGGTATCAATGACGATATGGCCATCGGTGCTATCGAAGCGATTAAGGAAAAAGGGTTGAAAATTCCCGAGGCCATCGCTGTGTTCGGTTTTTCCAATAGCAAACGTTCCCGTTATATGAGTCCCTCGGTGAGTACCATTGACCAATTTCCTGAAAAGATCGGAGAAACAGCTGCCGAACTCCTTTTCGAACAAATCCTGAATCCGAAACATGCCAAAGTCCGGGAAGAGGTGATCAACTGTGAGCTGATCGTTCGCGAATCCTCCGACCGGTCGTTCTTATAATAAAACAGTCAAAAAGGTTGCAACAATCAAAGAAGTCGAAAATGTCCGACTATTCAACCTCTTTGACTGTTCTGGTTGTGACTAGGCTAGCCATGATCCGGCTAAAAAGATCAAAAGAGATAAAATTTTCGGATGAATCCGATTATATCCGACCGGCTCCGATCCAATTCTGTAAAATACACAGAAAATCCGCGGTTAAAGATTGTTAAACCGATCAACTGTATTCCCTTCGTGATTATATTTGTTACACAATAATATTCTGTGCCGGATAGAAGGTGTAAAACAAGGAGCAATTATGGATGTTGTGGTAGAAAACCTGACAAAATCTTTTGGGTATCAAAAAGCGGTAGACTCGGTAAGTTTTGAAGTTAAGAAGGGGGAAATTCTGGGATTTCTCGGACCTAACGGTGCCGGTAAAACGACTACCATGAAAATTATGTCCTGCTTTTTGTTTCCCGACTATGGAAATATTCATATCGGTAAATATTCAATCTATAAAAACCCTTATAAAATCAAGCAGATTATCGGTTATTTGCCAGAACACAATCCTCTTTACGAGGAAATGAATGTGATTGATTTTTTAAATTTTATTGCTCAGATTCACAATATCCCCCATTACAAAATTCTCCCTAAAGTGATGGATATGCTTCGAACATGTGGGTTGGAAAACGAAAAACACAAAACTATCCGTGAACTATCGAAAGGTTATCGCCAAAGGGTTGGACTCGCCCAGGCATTGATTCACGATCCGGAAGTCGTCATCCTCGACGAACCGACAACAGGGCTCGATCCGAATCAAATTATCGAGATCCGGGAGCTGATCAAAAAAATCGGACAGGAAAAAACAGTGATCCTGAGTTCACATATTCTGGCCGAAATCGAGGCGACCTGCGATCGGGTATTGATCATCAACAAAGGAAAAATCGTGGCAGACGGGACATCGGCCGAATTACGGAATAAATCCAATACGGACAGGCTGGTGAAAATTCAAATCGAAGGCGGGGAAGAAACGGATATCTATAATGAACTGGCTTTGTTGCCGGAAATCGAAAACATCATTTCCTCCACCAAATATCATTTCGAAATCCAATGTAACCGCGAGGCAGAAATCGAGAAAAAGATTTTCGAACTCTGCACTCAAAACCATTGGTATATCAAAGAATTAACTCCCATCGAAACCCGTTTGGAAGATATTTTCAGGCAAGTAACTCAAAATTGACCCCCCATGAATACTGTAAGTATATTGATAAACAAAGAACTGTCCAACAGTTTTAACTCATGGAGTATCTATCTGGGATATATTTTATTTTTCTGTATCTGCGGTTTTTTTTCCTGGCTTTCCACCGATAATTTATTTTATCTGGGACAAGCGACAATGAACCCGGTTTTCGGTGTCATCAATTGGACACAATTTTTTCTGATACCTGCCCTTACGATGAAAAGTATTGCCGATGAGAAAAGAAATGGAACAATTGAGCTGATGCTTACCAAACCGGTTAAAACAGCCGATCTGATTTGCGGTAAGTTTTTTTCCAACCTGATAATCACAACGATAGCCTTACTGATTACGTTGCCCTATTATTTCACTCTTTCTTTCTTAGGACAAGTGGATCATGGCGCTGTACTTCTGGGTTATTTCGGTTTAATAGCCATGAGCGCCTGTTATATCAGTATCGGAATTTTTTCCTCTGCCCTCTCACGGACACCAGTAACTGCTTTTTTTGTCAGTCTGGGCATAGGGTTATGTTTTCAGTTTTTGTTCGGCACTTTAGCCGTTCAGATCGGTACAGGATTCTTTGCCGATTTTTTCAGTTATTTATCTATGGAAGAACACTTCGACTCACTCTCGCGGGGTATTCTGGATTCCCGGGATCTGGTCTATTTCGGTTCTGTGGTCACGATATTCCTGGCATTGTCTAAATTTTTTATTTGCAAAAGCAGATTTTAGTTTCTGTATTTAAGGTTCTTGCTTCTATGAAAAAAATAATTAAAGATACGATTTATACCCTTGCCATCGTTTTACTATTGAATGTGTTTTCGTATTTCTTATTTTTCAGGCTCGATTTCACTCATACCAAACGTTATTCTCTGAGCAAAGTAAGTAAAACCAGTATTCTCAACAATAAAGAACCGATCGTGGTCGATTTTTATATCACGGAAGATTTGCCTCAAGACGTAAAAAAAATAGCCAGGGAATTCCGTTCACTGCTCAAAGAATACAAATCTCTGAGTAACGCGAATTTCACGATCAACACGATTTATCCAGATAACAGCGAAAAAGAATTCAGAGCCACGCAGGCCGGCATACAACCCATCTTTAAAGAGATCAGGGAAAGGGATTTGGAAAAAATACAAAAGATCTATATCGGAGCTGTATTTCATATTGGTAATAAACAAGCTGTTTTGCCAATCATCAGCAACGAAACGCCCATGGAATACGAAATCACCCGTCTCCTTAAACAATCTTCCGATACCCTGAAACCCAAGATCGGTTTTGTACGCGGACATGGCGAAAGTCCTCTCAATACCTTGCCACAACTCGTCAATGAATTGTCGCACCTGACCGATATGACGATTGTGGATTTGAATGCTCCGAATGACCATAAGTGCAATGTGTTGTGTATTATCGATCCCAAAGACACTTATTCTGCTTACGAAATAGAACAATTAGAAAAATACCTGAGTCAGGGAGGACGCCTGTTTATTGCCCTGAATCACGCGAAAGGGCAGTTACAAAACCGGAATAATGGCTACATCAACCGGACAGGGATTGAAGATATGCTGGAAAAAAAGGGCCTTAAAATCAAATATGATTTCGTGGTTGATAATAATTGCGGCAACATTGCCATCAACCAGCAATACGGATTTATTAATTTTCAAAGCAATGTGAGTTTTCCTTTCGTGCCCATCATCACCAACTTCAGTAAACATACCATTACTTACGGTTTGAAATCGATGTTACTGATTTTTGCCAGCAGCATCGAACGGGTGAAAACACAAAGTACTTATATTTTCACTCCGCTGGCCAAGACATCTTCGATTTCAGGGATACAACAGGCACCTGTTTTTTTCAACTATCAGAAACAGTGGACTCAGCATGATTTCAATCATCCCCACAATATTGTAGCTGCCCTGTTAACAAACGACGATAATCACAGTGCGATTGTCACCATTACGGATGCTGATTTCATAAAAGACGAGATCGTTACCTCAAGCCGGACGGACAATGTTACCTTTGCCCTCAATTCGATCGAGTGGTTGGCAGACAATTCCGGCCTGATTGAACTCCGCAATAAATTCGCTACCTTTTCCTCTCTGGAACCGATTCAGGAGAACACCCGGAATATACTGAAATACCTGAATTTCTTTCTCCCGATCGTGATCATTCTGGCTATTGCCTTCGTTCACTACCGGAGAAGTCAACGCAAGCGGGCAAATCGCTCGCGCCCGGGTTACCTGGATTAAAGACTTTGCTGTATAAGTCGATATAACGATTCACTGACGGGGATCAAAGGCAAACGCAAAGTATTGCACCGGATAATGCCGGCTGCATGTAAGGCAGCTTTTACACCAGCCGGATTTCCTTCTTCAAAAAGCGACTTACACAATCCCGACAACTGAAGATGCAATTCCCGGGCAGTAGCAAAATCATCTGCTTGTGCATAACGCACCAAATCCGAACATGCTTGCGGCAATACATTGGCCACCACTGAAATGACTCCATCGAATCCGATAGCCATGAGAGGTAATACAATAGAATCGTCTCCTGACAAAACAGCAAAATCGTCCCGTTTCCCTTTCATGATGGCAGTAGCCTGTTCGAAATTGCCAGCAGCTTCCTTCAGGGCCATAATATCAGGACAGTCTTTCGATAAACGGATCACAGTCTCTGCTTTCATATTCACCCCCGTCCTTCCCGGTACATTATATAAACACAAAGGTAAAGGCGAAACGGCTGCAATAGCCTTGAAATGCTGGTACAAACCTTCCTGGCTCGGTTTATTATAGAAGGGAGTGATACTCAAGATACCCTGACATTCTTTCAACCAAGAGGCTGCCTGAATCTCCCGGATGGCTTCGGCCGTATTATTCCCGCCGATTCCTGCAATCATTGGGAGACGCCCCTGATTTACCCCAGCCACAGTATGTACAACCTCAGCCTTCTCAGCAACGGTCAAAGTGGCTGTTTCGGCTGTAGTTCCCAATACCACCAAAAAGTTCACTCCTCCTGCTATCACATGTTCTACCAACCGACGCAAAGAATCCAGGTCCAACCGACCTTCTTCGTCGAATGGAGTCACCAAAGCTACTCCTGTACCCATTAATCTTTTCATGTCAGAATTTTTTTATATCAGCTAATAATGCTGTCAATTTCTCAATAAATTCAAGTGGCTGTTTTACTCCATCGACTAAGATATCCCCATATCCCCCCTCTTTCTTCATTCCTACCACACACAATGCCTGCGCATTCGTCGTTACATAACGAGTCAGTATATAAGGCTCCAAAGTCAGATCTACCAGCAAATCATATTTATTATTCAACATCTTCTGTAAACCGGCATTCTGAATTTTGCCACCAAAACCCAAATCTTCTTTCCGAAAAACCACTCTTCCTTCGGTAACCGTATTTTCCGAACTATCGGGAAGAAAACACAACTTATCTATTTTTATTCCCCGGAATTTTTCCGTCAATACCCTCAACCATTCCTCTTCCTGCAAATGTGCAGTCCAAAGCACCAGACAACTTTTTATTTCGTCTAACCCTTTATATTCTACCGTACGCGTCACAGTTTTCATCCGTTTAGCCAGCGAATCTTCCTTAAAGCGATGCAATATACGATTGATAATCTTTTTCATATTTCTCTAATTCTACTGACAAAAATAATAATAAAAAAAACGATTCATCCCGCTTTGTTAGATCTTCTACAAAAATTCATTTTGTCATAAAAAAAACAACAAAAAACTTGCACAGAAGTTTTTTTGTACATATCTTTGCAGCGCTTTAGAGATAAGACACGGACTCGTAGCTTAATGGATAGAGCACTTGGTTACGGCCCAAGAGGTTGTGGGTTCGACTCCCGCCGAGTTCACGGAATCAACAAGCAAAACAAAGCAAACTCCTGAAAACAAAGGCTTTCAGGAGTTTTTCTTTTTCCCAACTTACCGAAAATACAGCAAAACGAAGCAGTAAAAACAGGTGAAATCGGTGGACTTTATTTCTCCCCGGTTTTAGTCCACCGAATTGATTATTATTCGTTGTTTCTCAATGTTTTGCAAAACGTGTTTACGACTAAGATAATTACTTTTAACCCGTTAAAATTTAGTCGTATGGAACGGAATTATTTTTCTATCCTCTTTTTCATCAAAAGGACAAAGCTGTTAAAGAACGGTGAAGCCCCCATTTGTTTACGTATCACTGTAAACGGGAAACGCGCAGAAGTACAAATAAAACGAAGCGTGGAGGTAAACAAATGGAATAATCAGAAGGAATGTGCCATAGGCAGGGATAATAAAACGTTGGAATTGAACCACTACCTTGAAACAGTGCGTACCAAAATTCTAAGAATACACCGACAACTGGAACAGGACAACAAGCCCATTACGGCTGAAATTCTGAAATACCATTATTACGGAGAAAGTGAACCCCCAAAAATGTTACTGGAAGTTTTCAAAGAACATAATCAGAAATGCAGTGAATTAATTGGTAAAGATTATGTCCGGGCAACAGTCATGTACTATGAGCGCACCACACGTTATCTGTCGGAATTTATAAAACAGAATCACCGCCTTTCGGATATTCCACTGAAAGACATCGACTATAATTTTATTCAAGAATTTGAGCATTTTGTAAAAACCACCAAAAACTGTCAGCAAAATGCAACTGTAAAATACCTGAAAAACTTTAAACGAATAATCCGAATTGCATTACTCAACCACTGGATAACAAGCGACCCATTTGCAGAAATCCATTTTAAACAAACTCCGACCAACAGGGATTTTCTTTTAGAGGAGGAATTACAACTGATATTAAGAAAACAATTCAATATCCCCCGATTAGAAACAGTCAAAGACATTTTTATCTTTTGCTGCTTCACCGGATTAGCCTTTACGGATGTTCAACATTTGACGCCGGAACATATCCTATGCGACAACAAAGGCGAGTATTGGATTCGCAAACCGCGGGAAAAGACTACTAATATGTGTAATATTCCACTATTGGAAATACCACTGAAATTAATTGACAAATACAAACATCATCCCGAATGCGAAAGGAAAAATATTGTTTTCCCCGTTCCCTCCAATCAAAGAATGAACAGTTATTTGAAAGAGATTGCCGACCTTTGTGGGATAAAGAAAAACCTAAGTACACATGTAGCACGCCATTCCTTCGCCTGTATTGCTCTTGCCAATAAGGTTTCAATGGAATCTATTGCAAAAATGTTAGGACATTCAGACATCAAAACTACCAAAATATATGCGAAAGTCCTTGACCGTACCATTTCGGAGGAAATGCAGACATTAAGAGAAAAATTCGCAGTTTAACCCGGTAATCGTGTTTTTGAGCTGAATGAAAGGGCTCAAAACACGATTACCATCCCACAAAATCATTGAAAAAGCCAGAATAACCCTGACAGGTTATTTCCGGCTTTTACAACAATTTCCCTCACCCACATAAGCAAGGCTACTACATTACGACCGATTATTGAGAAACTCCCCCAATTCCCGGTACACCGCCACAAATTCTTCAAAAGACATTTCCGGGGAATGGGTTTCGTTCACATCAATACAATATTCTATCTCCGTTTCCCCGCCTTCTTCCTGACAAATGCGCTTGCTTATCCACGGAACGGCGCGGAACGTGGGCAGGCGGCTGTCCTCCCTGATGGAAAAGGCAATGCCGGACTGTGAGGTTTCAGGGTGGTCAGCCACGTCCCAACAGACTTTCCGCTCGCCGTTCTCGCCGTATACCCGCAGAAAAACGGAGATGCTATCGGCTATACGTTGCAACTGTCCGGCAGACATCCAGTCAAAATCCGCGTCAATATTGTCAAGACTGTAACTGACGTAAAACTCATCCCGGTCGGCATATAAACCGACGTGCTTGCTGATGCTCACATTGTATTCCCCGTAGGCTTTTGTCTTACACTGAAAAGGAGCCTTTTCCCGCTCGATGAAACTCCCCATTATCCGGTAGAGTTCTTTCATTTGAGAATAGGTCACGCCATAAATTTCTCCCTTTCCGATACTCATGCAATATCCCGTACCTTCGGCAGCCATACGCTCCTCCCGTTCCTTGTGTTTCCGAACGGTTGCCGCCTCGTAGTCAAACAGCCGCTTCAACTCCTTTTCCTGCGTGCGGAAGAAGGTCTGCATACGGCTGATGAGTTTGTTACATTCTGAGAGCTGGCAGGCAGAAGCGGTAAAGCCGTTCAGGGTGTCGAGAAGGAGGCGGGCTTCCTCCTTGCCCGGTTTGCCATAGGCAAGATACCATGCACAGGCTTTTTGAAGGATTCCGCAATGGGCAAGCCACGGACGTTCGAAAGAGACAAAGAGACGGTTCAAGCGACGGAAATTGTCGTGAAGCGTTTCCAAAGGTTTCGGAGCAGTCATGTTGGCGGCATACATCTTCAGACTTTTTTCCAGTTGGCGGAAGAAAGCAGATTCCGAAGGCGTCACATCAAAGTTCTGCACGGACCGAGATTCTTCGGTTGAAACAGGGCGTATTTCTGTAGGTTCCATTATATACCTCCTTCCTGATTAGCGGTTTGTGAACCGGGTGACACTTCGGCGGCAGACGGGGGCAGCAGACTTTCGATTTCCTGTAGCACATGCTGATGGTATCTGAGAAAGAGGGAGGCTAAATCACGGTAGCGGTTGAGCGAAAACAGAAAGTCTGTCCAACCGCTCCACGCCTCAATAATCCGTTGACGTTCTTTACGCGGAACCGTATCTTCGAGAAAATAGGAAAAACAGGCTTTTTGAAGGAGGGGTATTTCTTCCACGCTGGAGTGTTCCAGAAGTGAAAGCATTTCAACGAAGCGCACGGTACGCCGCTTTAAGGAGAATAACCATGCATCGTCGGACACGACCGCGCCTGTGTCCGGATTCATCAGAGAATGCTGGTGAAAGTAATGGTTTCTTACTTCGGCATTTTTATTGCCTGAGGAGTGGGGTTCTTGATGGCCGTTGAAAACAACGGAGTTTGTGTTCTCGTCTTGGTTCATGTCTTAATAATTAATAGGTTACTATATTTCAATTTGTTTTTAATCTCATACTCTCTTTTTTTCCAACAGAATAAATAATCGCTTCTTTTTTCAAATTACACATTTATAACATTAAGACGTACCGGTACGTCTTATTTTGGTTTAAAAAAAACCTTTATTTACAAATAATTGATGCTTATGAGACCTAAATGCAAAACACCAATACAACTATTTGTAAGTCAAAAGGTTCGGGAAATCCGCGAAGAACTTGCTTTAACACAAGAACAATTTGCAGAAAAAATTAATTGTTCACGTGGATATTTTGCAGACCGTGAAAATCCTAATACAGGTATTGCATTTAATTTAGAATCAATCAACACGATTGCAAAAGTATTTAATGTTTCTCCCCAATTCTTCATTCCAAAGAAAGCCTTATAATTATTAGGTGAAAATACAAACGGTTTCGCCTTTCCCGTTGACTTCCACCTGACGGCAGTGGGTGCATTAACACTCCACACGGGGGTACGAAACCGCCGTATATGGAGATAACAAAGCATAAAAATGCCTGTCAATAATAGGCAGGTTTCCTGCCGTCAATATGGAAGTCTTTGCAAAGATACAACATTTATCAATAAACCGGAGATAATAAAGAAAATAATTACGACACATGGGGACGGGGGTTTTGTGTCATGACGCAAATGCCCCGTCCCCATGCGTCATATTGGTGTGTAGCCTCGTATTTTGTTATGTCGTTAAATTTTTGTAAATTTATATCCATCCACCAAAAGAGTGCGTCATGGGGTAGATTTACAGATGATACAGCGTAGGATTTACGAAATCCGCGGACAGCGTGTGATGCTGGATTTTGATTTGGCAGAACTGTATGGAACTGAAACCAAACAACTCAAACGTGCAGTGCGACGAAACATTGAACGTTTTGATGGTGAAGATTTTATGTTTGAATTGACAAAAGACGAACTTTCAAGGTGCCAAATTGAAGTGCACCCCGAAGTTTGGACAGGGTTCAACAAAAAATATTTTTAGCTAACATATAATTTTTTTTTCTGAACTCAACAGGACTCAATCCCCTGAGCTTTAATTTAATTCTCTCATGATTGTAATAATAAATATATTTAACCAACGCCTGTTCCAATTCCTTCACTGATTCAAATTTCTGCAAATATACTAATTCCGATTTTAATACTCCGAAAAAATTTTCAACTACCGCATTATCCAGGCAATTACCTTTTCTTGACATGCTTTGTCTTATTCCTTTTTTCTTTAATTGCCACTGATATTGTTCCATTTGATAATGCCAGCCCTGATCAGAGTGCAAGATTAAATTTGTATTATCAGGTATTTTTTCAAAAGCCTTGCCTATCATATCCATTACCAACTCAAACCGGGAATTGCGGGCAATAGAATAGCTGACAACTTCTCTGTTATACAGATCAATAATAGGTGATAAATATAGTTTTTCTCCGTTAATATTGAATTCTGTTATGTCAGTAACCCATTTACAGCAGGGGGATGCCGCAGAAAAATTCCGGTTCAGGAGATTAGGTGCAACAGTTCCAATCTCACCTTTGTAAGACCGGTATTTATGCGTACGCACACTACATTTCAAACTATCCATATTCATTAAGCGGTTTACTGTTTTATGATTAAATTTATATCCCATCCGATGTAAAACACAGGTTATTCGACGATAACCATACCGACCTTTATTCTGGGTAAAAATCTGCCTGATTACTTCACGGATTTCTTTGTATTTATCCGGTTTACGTTGTTGAGACTGATAATAATAAAACGTACTGCGGGCCATCTTTGCTGCTGTCAAAAGATTTGACAGCGGATATTTATGCCTTAATTCCCGGATGGCTTCTGCCCGGAACCTGAGGCCGGGGCATGTGTTTTTTGAATCAAGGCATATAATTTTTTTAGGTAGGCATTCTCTGTTTCAAGTTGCTCTATACGCTGGCGAAGTCCTGCTTCGCTTCGTAAGTCCTGCTTCTTTTTATTGTTTCTTTTGGGGGTGCTCATAAACTCAGATTTTCTCTTGCGGATAAAGGCTTCTTCACCTTTTTGATGATAAAGATCAAGCCAATATTTGACAGTACCCTCATTCAAACCGAAATGCAGGGCGGTCTGAGGCAAAGATAAATGATTTTCTAACTTATAGAGGATTACCTCTAATTTAAATTTACTGGTTATCTTGTCAGTTCGTTTGCAAGTAAAACGCCCGTACTTTTCATAAAAGTTTACGAACCGACGAATGTAAGATACACTTGTTCCATATTGCCGGGCTAATTTCCGCTGGGATAAAGTGCCTGAACGATATGCCTTATAGGCTTCTTGATAATCGGATTCACTCCATTTTCTTCGATTGATCATCTAAATTATTAAGGTTGTGTCCAAACTTCGGGGTGCACTTCAAATTTGGTACCTTGAACACTGGAAGAGGTTCTAATATAAAGTATATGCCTTTTGCTTTTACCGAGCTTGGTGTTGCTATGCTCAGCAGTGTTCTTAATTCCAAAACAGCCATAGAGATAAACAGAGGTATTATGCGAGCTTTTGTTGCTATTCGCCAGTTGCTCATCACTTCTCCCGTTTCCGAAAATATTCAACTCCGGCAGGAAATGAAGGAACTCAAAGAATACATGGAAGAAGTGTTCACCGACCAAAACGACATCAACGAAGATACCCGCATACAAATCGAACTAATTAACCAAACCCTTGCCGAGTTACAGATACAAAACAAAGAGCGCGAAAAGAAACCACACCCCCGAATCGGATTCATTAGGTACGATGAATAATTTCCCAACACTACTTCACTCCATGACGGGAGGGAATGAATATTTGAATATACATACTACGCAAACCAATGCAGTATATTGAATAAGCACCCGACTGGGATAACGCATTGATATCCAAAGAATATTTTTACTTACCTTGTGGCTTTATTTTAATAGGGAGCAAGATGAAGCCACGTTTTAAACCTCATTATTTAACACTATGCCTCCGGATAAATCCGGATGAATATTATCCAAAGCAGTATTTCTTCCCTTTCAGATTTACGCTTTGCAAGAGGGCATTATATAATGCCATAGCTTATTAGGGCATTTTCTTGACGCTACGTTCCACTTACGCTAAAAATGCCCTAATAAGCCACAGGGGTAAACCCCTTTGGAATCCCCGGCGGCACCTCTGATGCCGTTGGAAGCACTAACACTCAAAACCGTTACGCATGGGATACGCCGTACTACATTTGGAAAAGACAGCCGGAACAGATTCCGGCATGTCAGCACACATCGAACGCACAATCACACCTAAAAACGCAGACCCGGCACGCACTCACCTGAACCGCGAACTTGTCCGGTTTCCCGACGGGGTACAAAACCGGACGGAAGCCATACAGCACCGACTGGACACCGCCAACCTGAAACGGAAAATCGGCAAAAACCAAGTCCGTGCCATTCGCGCATTACTGACGGGCAGCCCCGAAGATATGAAACACATTCAAACGCAGGGAAGGCTGGACGAATGGTGCAGTGATAATCTCAAATGGCTACACGATACATTCGGAAAGGAAAATGTTGTTTCTGCCGTCCTTCACATGGACGAAACAACACCCCATATACACGCCACCTTGATACCTATCGTTACGGGGGAAAGAAGAAAAGCCAAAAGCAAACAGGATGATGGGAAACGAAAATACAGGAAGAAAGACTCCTCCGCCAACCGTCTATGTGCCGATGATGTGATGACACGCGTAAACCTCAAATCTTATCAGGACAGTTATGCCCAGTGTATGCAGCGATACGGACTAAAAAGGGGTATTGACGGTTCAGAAGCGAAGCATATGACCAATTCGCAATACTATCGTGATTTACTAAACCAATCCGAAAGTATCCAGGAGGATATTAAAAATCTCTCATCAGAAAGGGAACAAGCTGAAAAGGAACTTTCACAAATCAAAAGTGAGATAAAGACCAAAGAATTAAAAAATGAAGTGGTCAATGTCACGACAAAGGCGGTAAAATGCGTTGGCTCTTTATTCGACAACAAGGAAGTCAGGCAAAAGGAAGAAGAAATAAAAGCCCTTACGGATGAAAACAACAACTTGAAACAAGAAATCAACCGATTAAATAACCATATACAGAAAATAGAGAAAGAACACAAGGAAGAAAGGGAGAAGTTGAAAAGTACATTGGATAAAATATTCTTCTTATTCCCTATAATAAAGGAATGGTTAAGAATTGAGGGATTGTGCCGCATCATTGGTTTCGGCAAAGACATCATAAAGGAACTGCTACACCGGAAAGCCGTCACGTTCTCCGGTTCACTCTATTCCCCCGAATTTCAAAGGCACTTTTCTGCCGAACATTCAACCGCAAAAGTTGAACCCCACCCCGAAAAACGCGAAAAACTCCGATTGATGATTGACGGGGTGAATGACACCGAGTGGTTCAGAAATAAGCGCACGGAGTTTTTACAAAAAATTGGGATTAAAAACAAAGAAAATACAAATAGGAAAAAATTTAAAATAGAGAGAACTCATCATTTATAAAAGGAAGGGAGGAGTCCATCCTTTTTTCTCCCCCCCTTCACATTTAATTCAATATTTTTCAAGCTACATCCCATAAGTCTATAATCTCACGACATGCCCTGTTTAAAAGAGTAATATCTAATGATATATCTTTAGGAGCTATAACTATATTTTCATGTATTATATCCACACAAAAACAAAATTCATTATTTACTACTTCGTCATCTTCAGCAATTATTTCTCGTAAATAATAAGACAACATAGAAGCTCGTAATCGAGCAACATTATTGGCTAAAGGTTTTGTCTTTCCTATATGAAAACGTATACCACCAATAAATTTTTGCCCATTAGTATCCCATCTAAATACAACATCAGGAGCAACCCGTACAACCACCCCATTCAAAAAACATTCTTTACAAGCAAGTTTGGTGAAAAATTGACATCGAATCTTTTCAAATTCTTTAGGAAAATTCATAGCAATGAAGTGGCGTAAGGCAAGAATTGAGTTTTCTACATTATTTCTCTTCCATGTCGTACTCTGGTCTCCTCTTTGCAAACGTTCAATCGCATCAATTAAAATTTCTTTATCAAAATTCTTAATAAAGAATTTAGGTAATACTGATTTAACTGTTCTATATAAAGGAGCTGTAAAAAGATTCGCTTTTTTTTGTTCATGTATTATTTTCCTTTTTCTATGAGAAGTTGCATACACAAACTCAGTTAGTGGATGCAACGAAATAAATTTATTATTCATACTTTATTTAATTAATAATAGTTGCCATACAATTATCTATCGTACAGACTTATTTTTTGTTATTTTTATAGTCTCTATAACAGTAGTCTTTGGTCTTTTTTTCGCAATCTCAAGAGGTATAAATTTACCAGTTATTGCATCCCGAGCAATCTTTCTAATTTTCGCCATTTTTTTAAATTTAAAAATTAAACATATGGCAATCCTTGCTTATATACAAAAATAGTATTACTTTTGTATAGAATAAAACTATTATTACTACTAAGATGAGAAGTCTTAGTGTCATTGCAAATAAGATAATAGTTACAAGAGAAAGTGAATGAGGATTACCAGTCTATACATTCACTTTCCTTTTTTTTATTTTTCCTTTCTCGGCTTCGCCCTCTTTTTTAATTTATATATATATTCTCCATATTCTTTAGATTCTATCATATCAAACATTATATTTTCATTTTTATAATCATAACCCAGCGCATCAAATAAACTTTTGGCATTTACATAAAAGTAATCACCTGCTTTATTCACCTTAAACGCACCCTTTTCAATTTTCTTGCAATATATTAAATACAATTCATTTTCATTATCTTCATCTATAGCAAATTTTACTCCTGCCTCATTAGTCATTTGCAATGCAGAAGCTGTAGCTTCAGTAAATCCCAACTTACCAGACGCATGTATGGTCGCTTTGAGTTTTACATTAAATTCATCCGCATTAAAAATCTTTAATCCCATATCTTCTTTTTTATTTTACACAAAAGTACACAAATTATATATATGCTCCAAATATTTTCTTATAAAATTATCAAACATTACATTTTTCCTCCAATTACAATATCCATCATTTTCCTTTTATGATTTCTTGCATTTTTTCACGTACAAATTGAATGATAGATATAAATTAGGAGTTATCTAAAAAATAGGTGCATTACACTTATAAAATTGTAAAACTCCAAAAAAATATCTATCTTTGTATAAAGCAAGTCGTAAAATAACAGCAAAACACAGAAAACGGTTTGCTGCGAAATCGGTGGAGTTTGCAAAAGATACTTTTAAAACGCATTGATAATCTGAACGGTAAAAAAGGGGTTCAATCCCCGCCGAGTTCACCAGATCAAAAAGTAAAACAAAGTAAACTCCTGAAAATCTTAATTTCAGGAGTTTTTTTCTAACCTCACCGAAAAGCAAAGGATGGATGGGATCAATCGGAAAATCTGTATTTTTTGACGTCAAGCATAAATTCTGCATAATCAAAACAAGAAAAATTTAATATCCCTAATTCCCTTGAATACCTTCCTGAACTCTTTAATTTTAGCGTTAAACGATTCCACAGCAAATTTGTACTCCTGTAATCAAAATAATCCAGGATAGTTTGATTGTGATTCGCCAGAAAATTTGTTCTGTTTTTTCAGGAGAATACCTAAGGTTCCGCTAAGGATTCGCCGGGGATTCGCTACCTACTAGCCGTTTCAATAGCAATGCCGAAGCGGATCAGAAGCGCCTGGGAACACAGTTGTAACGCTTCTGCAACGGTACCGAAACGCCGATAAGCCAGAGAAACCATAGCCAAACCCCAGCAAAAAATGAACTGATCCTCAAAATCCAGAATAAATAAAAAACTATCCGGGAGAGATACTACCCGGACAAGAAAAATTTACTTCCGACATAAAGGTTTATTTTAGAAAAAAACTTTACTTTTTGATATCCGAAATCATTTTCATAATTTGCCTGAACCTATCCATGAATCCACTATATTTCAATTCTTTATGATACTCTTCAGTAGATAAGACATCCAAATAATTCCTATAGTCCCCATACTCCGGATGCTTGACTTTAAAACGCGGGGTATCGATAAGACAATATTTTGCCATACCAAAAAGCAGCAAACACAATGTTTCGTCTTGCCTTATTTTCAATCGGTTGTCCCATATTTTTATAAAAACCTCTTGAACAATTTCTTCCGACTCTTCAAGCGACTTAATAAATTGCAGGTTAAAGCATAAAGACGCCCAGCATACATTCTGTAAATCCGGCCAAATGTTTCCTACGATCCACGTTTCAGACCCAGAATCAGATAGTATTCTTTATTTTTTGTGTGCCTTCAAGGCATACGATCTTACTTAAAATTCTATAAAGACGAAATCGACCAAAATTTACAACAGGGCAGTTTCAATAGTCGAAATCGCCAAAAAGATTGTGACTTTTCGATACTTTCAACTAAACTATTACCTTCTCTTATTCCACAATAATCGTGAAACAGTTGTCCATATTTCTTGAATATCTCTCGTTACAAAAATTCAGTGAGATTCGGTAGCGGCCGGCTGGAATGGAAAAGACATCCTCAGAAAGCTGGAAGGTGCCGTCTCCCCACACGTTCAGCAAGGCCCGCATCGCCTCCGGATCTCCGGATTCCGTATATATATTTGTGATCGACACATGTATAGGCTTGGTACCGTCCATCCCCTGAATCATGGAACCAACCCACAGTAACCCCAAACGATAGCGTTTATCATCTTTACCGGGCACTTTCATTTTAGGGGGAATCCCCATCGCTTCCAACTCTTCAGAAGAAAAAAAGGCCGATAATTGTTGCCATGTGGGATTATCCACCAACTGTTCTTCCAGATCTAGGACCCGACAAACCACTATGGAACCGAAATCATACCCGGCCGTTTCCATAACCAGAAAACCTACCGTTCCTTTCTGATGGTCTTATTTTACAAAGAAGGATACCGGTTATGAAAACGAAAACCGATACCTAACATCAAAAAACTAGGGGTACGAAAATTCTGAAGGTTATACCCGACATGCAGGAAAGAATGACGGGAAACCTCTATCTTGAGAGCCAGCACCTGATAAAAAGCTTTCAAATCTCCTCCCCCATGCAACAGGTTGGCTCCCAGCCCCAGCCCCACAGTAAAAAAGGGCATCACATATTCCACCCGTCCCGAAAGCCCCAATGCCAGTTGTTTATTCACCGAAGGTTTCAAAAATTCCTGCGCCTCCCCCGCAGCATAATGGTCGTTGGTATATATATTGGCACTTCCGTCATATACACCATCCAGGGAAACTCCCAACCGAAGTTTATATCCGATATGATACATCGGAGCAAAATTAAATCCGACGACCGTATAGGCTTCTGGCGAAGCAACCTGTTCATCTCCCAAAGCCACTCCTTTGCGTCTCCAGGAACCAAATACCACCAAATCATAACTGACATGACGGGGAAATTCCGGAAGCAAAGCGCGTTGTAAAGCAGAAGCCGGCAAATCCTCTGTCCGCTTAAAATGATATACCAGTCCTATTTTCATCCCTACCGTATTTAATCCGGCATTCGGAATCCGGGTATTTCCATTGGAAAAATGAGTTAAAGCAATACCGGCATTCAAGTCAAAGAGCTTTGAAAGTTGCCAGTCCAAATAAAAATTAGTATTGATATAAGCGTTCATCTTCGAACCAATAGCCTTATTGAAACTGTTTTTATCCGGATCATAAGGTTTCCAGCCATTCGATATTCCCAGATTCCATTCATAATTCAGAGATAAACGAGACAGAAAACGAACAATCCGTGCCCCCTGAAACAAATACAAAACTGCCGGCTTGCCGAGTTGATGGGGAAAACCGAAAGAATATCGAGCTACCCCCACCCCTTGATAGACCCCTCCATAAATGCGATCGGCACAACTATGCGGAAAGAACTGAAAGGCATATTTCAAATGAGCAGAAAAAGCAGAACGCACAGGTTCCAGACTTTCGTTCTCTCCCCGTAAAAAAGGGTTAGTCGGAAATATGTAGGCAGGACGAGTTTCGATTTCCAGACGATGAACAAAACGAGGAACCCGGGTTTGGGCAAACGTATAATCCGACAAAAAAAACATCATACTTAAAAGTATCGTCTCTCCTCCCACTTTTAACCAATTCTTCATATATCCGTTTCCTTCATTTCACAAACCATTTTTCAATTCTTCACAAATATAGTCATCACTTCAGGGAATCCCACACAATTTTCAAAACATTCTCCCCCTATTCTGCCTGCAATAGGTAAAATTTCATATTATAGTAAAAAAATCGGTTATGGAAAATAAAATATATCGTTTTA